>CAIVSG010000159.1 GCA_903908555.1 uncultured Chlorobiaceae bacterium
CGTTTTGAGCCGAACCTCCATACAAAAAGAATCTGGATTGAAGAAGAAAAGCGCTTTGTAAAGGTTAAGCTTTCAGCAAAAGCCATGAAAATTATCGCTAAAACCGGAACAGCTGAACTCGCTAAACTGTTAAAGTAACCGCCTCAGCGACAACCGGTCATACAAGATTTTTCACTATCTTATAAAGGCTCAACCATTTAAGGTTGAGCTTTTTTTTGTCGATGAAAAAAAAAATAATCATATACACTGACGGTGCCTGCAGCGGCAATCCAGGAAAAGGCGGTTGGGGTGCACTCCTGATGTACGGCTCTTCAATCCGTGAAATCTCAGGATTCTCACCCGCTACAACCAATAACCGCATGGAGCTGAGTGCAGCCATAGAAGCGCTCGAAGCACTCAAGGAGCCTTGCGAGGTTCACCTTTACAGCGACTCAAGCTATCTCGTCAATGCCATCAATGAAGGATGGCTGAAACGATGGATAACGAATAACTGGAAAACTGCTGCAAAAAAAAATGTGGGAAACGTTGATCTTTGGCAAAAAATACTGACGTTAATTAGATTGCAGGACGTTACCTTCCATAAAGTAAAGGGCCACAGCGACAACCCGTACAACAACCGCTGTGATGAACTTGCCCGTCAAGCTATCAAAACCAATTCCTAATCTCTTTTGAAGTATGCCAAGGAATGCTGAACCTGAAGCAACACCCGAAAAGCGCTCCCTGAAAAAAGGGCCGGGACTCCTTATGTCAATGAGCGTTATCGGCTTTCTCTGCTTCCTTGCTGTTGTTCTCTGGGTCAACTATCCGAAACCGCGGCTTCAGCCTGAGCCCTTAAGCCCAGAGCTTAAAACCATTATAGAGCACATTCCGGGAAAGAGTGATGCCCTGATTTACATCGGCCTTAAAGATATCCGCCAAAGTGCTCTGTGGCAGAAAATCATTCCTGACTCACTGAAAAAGGCCCCGCTGTTCCAGCCGAAAGGGATGCTCAACACCTTTTTGAAAACAGCAAATATCAATCCATCAGTGGACGTTGACACGCTGTTGATCAGTTTCAAACGCCATGGGTATAAAGAGCAGGAGTTTCTTGGATTTGCATGGGGGCCAGTTTCCGAAAAACTCCCTGAATCGTTTCTCAGAAAAAACAGTACAACTTCTGAAATAATTGGTGGCCGCCAATGCTACTCAATGGACAGCACCCTCTGGCTCTGCCCGCTCAGTTCGAGGAAAATAGCACTGGCGAGCAACAGAAAAATGCTTAAGGAGTTCCTTATACCAACCGGGAGCTTTTACCAGAGAGACTCTCTGTCCACTACACTCATCAATAAGGCCGTCTACAAATCACATCTCTGGTTTGCTCTGCCATCCGCTGCCTGGACCATAGGGGCTCTTCAAAGCCTCACCTCAGCAAACGGGGATATACAAACCCTGGGAAACCTGAACAAGATCCAGAATCTTGCCCTCTCTGTAAAATTAAACAATGGTTTGGAAGCAGAGAGCGAATGGGTGTATGCAAGTCGAAAAGGCGCTTATTTTGCTTCAACATTCCTGTGGGGTGCTCTTAAACTGTCGGAACTTTCAGGAACGAGAACAGGCGGACAGACAAAACAACTGCTTAACAAAATCGAGATCCAGCAGAACCTTGAATCAGTGATCATTCATACCAATCTGCCGATAGAACTCTTTCAACGCGCCAAACAAAAAGAGTAACCTCTTTACTGTTTAAGGAGAGTCACGAACAAAACAAAGCGACCCTCCTTTCCAGTGCACCCGCAAATGACCACCGGCCATGACCATTTTTCCCGACTGGGTATGGAGTATATCCACCAGTTTCTGAAGCGTTTGAGCGTCGACAGGAGCATCCATATCCAGTAAAGCGCGCTTAAAAACCTCTTTCTGCTCAAAAATCATAAGCCGTTGCAGCGCCGGAACATCAAGCTTTCCGTCAGTGAGAGAGAGACCCGGCTCACGCTCAACAAGATCTGCGAAATATAGCTCAAGAAACTCTTCAAGCTCCCCCGCCTGTTCTGACAGTCTTTGGAGCGAGGGCATGAGTTTATAAGGAAAGCGCTCTTCAATCAGAGGAATAACACGGTTTCTGATAAAATTTCTATCATAGTCGTTGACAAGGTTGCTGGTGTCGGTTCTGCTGGCAATACCTTTCTCCTTCAGATACGAGATAATATCTGATTTATGAAACAGAAGCATCGGTCTGATGATTTTACCATTTCGAGCCCGGATACCTTTTAACCCCGGCAGAGAAACACCCCTGAATAAATTGAAAAGAATCGTCTCAGCATTATCGTTGACATGATGGCCGGTAGCAATTCTGGTGTAGGCTTTTTCCTGCATCACCTTTTCAAAAAAACTATACCTCAGAATTCTGGCGGTCTCCTCAATAGACTTCTTCCACTTCCCGGCATACATCCGGGTATCAAACCGTTCGACAAAAAAGTCCAGCCCTAGCAACAGAGAGTGTGCCCGAACAAATTGTTCTTCAGCATCACTCTCCTCACCGCGGAGCTGAAAGTTGCAGTGGGCAACACCAAGCTCACAATGCAGGACAGGCTTTACAGCACTGAACAGTGAAAGCATAGCCATCGAATCCGGCCCTCCGGAAACAGCAACAAGCACCTTGTCACTCTCTTCAATCAGTCGCCTTGTTCTGATCTGCTGAAGAAACTTTTTTTCTAGTGCATTCACTTGCTCACTGCTCTCGGGGTTCAATAGAGGGGAAAAAAATGAAAAACATTCACCCATTCTTCTCATGTACAAGATAAATAATTATCATAAGGTGGGTTATCATAAAAAACTGATCATAGACTACTAGAGATGTTCACTTCATACGGCAACAGCACCATGACAAAAGTTTTTCTCATGTGCATACTCATGAGCGCTGCCGCCCTCTTTTTTCCCTTTTTGGCCAGGATAACCATCATCCTTGTTGTCGGCATTGCTATCGCGTTTACCCTCTATTTTTTCCGTGATCCAAACCGGAACATTCCCGATGAAAACCGGACTGTTCTGGCTCCTGCCGATGGAAAAATCCTGCTTGTTCAGCCGCATGTCAACAAGGTTACCGGTAAATCCTCAACGCTGGTGAGTATCTTCATGTCGCCGTTCAACGTTCATGTCAACCGCATACCTCTCAGTGGCAAAGTAACACATCTTCGATACTCTCCCGGTAAATTCCTGATGGCGTTCGACCCCAAAAGCATGGAAAGTAATGAAAAAATGGAAATCGGTATTGACAATGGAGAGATAGAGGTATTCTTCAACCAGGTATCAGGTTTTTTAGCAAGAAGAATTGTCTGCCCGCTCAATAAAGGCGAAACAGTCACGTCAGGAAACCGGTTCGGCATGATCAAGTTCGGCTCAAGGGTCGATCTCTTACTGCCTCTTTCAGCCTCAGTGGAGGTTAAACCGGGCCAGATAACTCGGGCCGGGGAAACCATTCTTGCCCGATATTGAGCAATGAATTCAGCTGCCGGTTTGCTTGGAAGAGTTGGTTTAAGAAAACAGATTGCTTATATAAGAGTCATGAAGCTTACTCTTTATTATCGTAATTCCCCGGAGGAACCCCTATGTTTGGAATAGGTGGACAGGAACTTTTGCTTATTCTGGTTATAGTTTTGCTCTTGTTTGGAGCAAAAAAAATCCCAGAGCTTGCAAGAGGAATGGGAAAAGGGATAAAGGAGTTTAAAAAATCCCAGAGTGAAGACGAGGATGAGGATAGTAAAAAGGCCGATGAAAAGCCGAAAAAGTGAACAAACCCTTTTCTGATAATGGAAACTTTGCAATAAAGCCCTCAAGAGGGCTTTTTGTCTGTACTCCACAAGTAATGTTACCAGTGTATTCCTTTTCTTAGAGTTAGAGCTTTTTACTGAAAGTGCACACCAAGATACCAGGCCATGCTTTTCAGCCTTTATATCAAAAATTACGCCCTGATCCAGGAGCTATCGATTGAGTTCACGCCTGGATTGACCATTATCACCGGTGAAACAGGCGCTGGTAAATCGATTCTTATCGGAGCCCTGAACCTTGTTCTTGGTGAACGGGCAAGCAGCGATCTGGTTAGATCCGGCTCAACCAAAGCTGTCATTGAAGCGGTACTTAAAGATGTTCATTCTGAAAAGCTTGAGACGCTCCTGAATGCCGCTGAAATAGAAACAACACCAGAGCTTATTCTCCGCAGAGAGCTTTCATCAAGCGGCCAATCCCGCTGTTTCATCAACGACACCCCGAGCACAGCTGCTCTCCTTAAACAGGCAGGAGAGATACTTATCGACCTGCACGGCCAGCATGAACATCAGCTGCTGCTGCATGCCGAAACACATGAAACCATACTTGATGATTTTGCGCAAACCATATTGGAGGTGATCGCATACAAAGCCGCCCGCGCAGCTCTTCATGAACAGCATAAGCAACTGGTCACACTGAAAAAAGAAGCAGCTGATATTCATGACAAAAAAGAGATACTGGATTTCCAGTTGAACGAGCTAAACTCTCTTGACCTGAAAAGCGGCGAAGATGAGACTATTGAAACCGAGATAACGTTGCTGGAAAATGCAGAGACACTTTTCAGTCTCAGCTCCTCTCTGAACGAACTCCTTTACGACAGCGAACACTCCGTTTACTCATCCGTAGCTGCTGCATTGCATATCGTCGAAAAACTTGCCGGAATTGACAAGCGCTTCGACATTCATATTGAGGAAACCCGTACAGCAAAAAGTATTATCGATGAACTCGCCCGTTTCTCGCGAAGCTATACGTCAGATATCGATTTCAATCCCGACAGGCTCGACTCGCTGCGGGAACGCCAGCTCAAAATTCAGCGCATCTCCAAAAAGTATGGACTTGCGATTGAAGGGTTGATCGATTTACAGAACCAACTGGATGCAAGAATAGCGCTTGAAGGAAACCTTGAAGAAGAGGTCACTCGTCTCCAGGAGCAAATCACGCTGCAGAAAACACAACTTTCAATACTTGCCGTCACTCTTTCTGAGAAGCGTCAGAAAGCCTCTAAACACCTTGAAGGCTGCATTCAAAAGCAGCTGGCAGAACTCGGCATACCCAACGCCACGTTCATCGTCAGCATAACCCATGAGGAGGATGGTGAGGGTGAAATCACCATTGAAGGAAAAAGATTCTCTGCATTCAGCAGCGGTTATGACCGTATTGAATTTCTCATTTCAACCAATCCCGGTGAAAAACCAAGACCACTCATCAAAGTTGCATCCGGTGGTGAAATTTCAAGAATCATGCTCGCCATGAAGAGCGCACTGGCTGAATCTTCAAAGCTCCCCATCCTTATATTTGATGAGATCGATACAGGCATCAGCGGTCGTGTTGCCGAAGCCGTTGGTAAAAGTCTTAAAAAACTTTCACGTCTGCATCAGATAATAGCCATTACCCACCTGCCTCAAATCGCCGCAATGGCCGAATTGCACCTCCAGGTTCAAAAATCGGTGCAGAACCAAAGAACCGTAACTGAAGTGAGCGCTCTCGACCATGAAAGCCGCCTGAAGGCCATTGCAGGACTGATCAGCGGGCAACAAATTTCACCCTCATCACTCAATCACGCCGCCGAACTTGTTGCTGCCGCTCAATCCGTTTAGAAGAAAATAAACTTGCATCGCTAGATCTGCGTAAATAGAAAAGAATGGCATCTCATCAAAGCACGGTTGACTACATCCTTGAGCAAATAGCCAAGGCAGGTATAGTTTACGCAAGGAAAATGTTCGGAGAGTATGCTCTTTATTGCGATATCAAGGTGGTAGCTCTGGTTTGTGACAATCAATTGTTTGTCAAGCCTACTCATGCCGGTAAAGCGTTTATTGGAGCAGTTGTTGAGGCTCCCCCGTATTCCGGAGCAAAGCCATACTTTCTAATTTCCGGCGATAAATGGGACGACAGGCAGTGGCTGGCAGAGCTTATAAGAATTTCCGCCGAAGAATTACCCTTACCTAAACAAAAAAAGTCCACAGCTGACAGATGTAAAAAAGGCCTCTGAATTGAAATATTTTAATTTTCAGTTTTCCGTGCCCTGTTTTTCTTTTCCCTTTCAGTATCTTCACGATAACGAATACCATTAATCAGTGATAAAAAGTATGTCTACACGATACATTTCAGGATCAGCTGTCGCACTGGTAACCCCTTTCAGACAGGATAGATCGATCGATACGGATGCTTTAAGGAGACTGGTACAGTTTCATATCGAAGCTGGAACAGATATGATTATCCCCTGCGGCACTACCGGTGAGTCTCCAACCCTTTCCGGAGAAGAACAGTTTGAAATTATCCGCACCGTAAAGGAAGAGGCTGGCGGAAAAATCAAGATTGCTGCTGGCGCAGGAACAAATGCTACGCTGCATGCTGTTGAACTGGCAAAAAACGCTGAAAAAGCCGGGGCTTCGGCAATTCTTTCTGTTGCTCCTTATTACAACAAGCCTTCGCAGGAAGGAATATACCAGCACTACAAGCATATAGCGGAAGCTGTGTCGGTGCCGATTATTATTTACAATGTTCCCGGAAGAACAGGATGCAATGTTACTGCATCAACAATTCTAAGACTTGCCTGTGATTTTGAAAACATTGCGGCTGTAAAGGAAGCTTCGGACAACTTCACTCAAATCGCAGAGCTTCTTGCAGAGCGTCCGGACAACTTCTCTGTGCTGACCGGCGAGGATTCGCTGATACTGCCCTTTTTAGCTATGGGCGGTGATGGGGTTATTTCCGTTGCCGCAAATGAGGTTCCTTCCGAGGTCAAGGGGCTGGTCGAGGCTGTCAGGCGTGGAGATCTTGCAGAGGCTCAAGCAATAAACAGCAAATATCGCAACCTGTTCAGGCTGAACTTTATAGAAAGCAATCCGGTGCCTGTAAAATATATTCTTGCGCGGATGGGAATGATTGAGGAGAACTACAGGCTGCCTCTTGTACCCCTGTCGTCAGAAAGCAAGGCTATCATTGACAGGGAAATAAAGTCCCTGGGGCTTATATAAGCGCCCCAAGGTTTTCAGCAAAACTGTCAAGCTCCTCTTTTGTCCGCTTTTCAGTGACGGCAATAAGCAGTCCGGTTTCATCGTGAGC
>CAIVSG010000160.1 GCA_903908555.1 uncultured Chlorobiaceae bacterium
ACCTGTTTGAGCGGCATCTGCTGGCCGTATGCTTCAACCTTGATCCGGTCAAGCAGGGTCGTTGTCGCCTTTCCGGTTCTGATCGAGGCAATTTCATGCTGAAACGCCTCGATAGTCTTTTTCATTCTAGGCTCAAATTTCTGATAAACATCCCTGACACTCATAGCTGTTCTGATAGTTTAGTGCTGGTTTGCCAAAAAAGAGGGAGTACTTTCTTTATTGAGCGTTCTGCTGTCCAACGGTGGCTTTGGCAAAGCGCTTGTTGAAGCGTTCGACGCGTCCGGCGGTATCAACAAGGGTCTGCTTTCCAGTATAGAACGGATGGCAGTTGTTGCAGATATCGACCTTGATTGTTGATCGTGTTGAACGGGTGACAAAAGAGTTGCCGCAATTCGCGCAGTTGACGGTAACCTCTGTATACTTTGGATGAATATCTTGTTTCATGACTTTCGTTGACTTTGTCGTACAATAAATGATATGACCGGCAATAAAATTGTAAAGGTGCAAATATACAAGAATTTCAATCCAGTTACAACCATTAATATGACCGGTTCTACCTCAATAATCTACCTGAAGGGAGTAGGTGCAAAAAAAGCATCAATTCTTCAAGAGGCAGGCATTGCTACAATCAATGATCTTTTTGATTACTTCCCTCGCAGATATCTCGATCGGCGTGCCATGAAAAGCATCAACAACCTTGTCGATGGCGAAACCGTCACGGTTGTTGGCAAAATAATGAAAACCCAGCTTGAGGGGGATACTCCAGGGAAGGTACGTTTCAAGGTATGGCTTAGTGATGCTACAGGCGCTCTTGAACTTACCTGGTTCAGGGGGGTGAGATACTTTTCTCGCAGCATCATACGGGGGGAAGCTCTTGCCGTCCACGGCAAAGTTCGTTATTTCGGCTCTCAGGCGCAGATGCAGCATCCCGATTTCGACCGTCTCAGTCTGAACGCTCATGATCCAGGCTATGGGGAGTCAAGCGATTTTGATCTCTACCATACAGGCAGGATTATCCCTCTCTACCCCACAAGTGAGGCAATGAAACTTGCAGGTCTGACCTCCCGGCAGATGCGTAATCTTGTTGTGAGGGCTTTTGAAGATATAGTGCCCGGCAAAGAGGAAAACCTCAGCGCATCAATTCTTTCAGACTGCAATCTGCTGCCGCTTACTGAGGCATATCGTGAAATTCATTTTCCCTCATCGCATGAAGCGCTTAAGAGGGCTCGTTACCGTATGAAGTTTACGGAACTGTTTTATGCACAACTCCTCTTTGCCCTCCGTCACAACGAGATCAGACAGATCAAATCTGCCGTCCGGTTCACCCATTCCGGTACAGTCACCGAAAAGCTCTATGCAAGCCTTCCGTATGAGCTGACCGATGCACAGAAAAATGCAATCCGTGAAATATACCGCGACCTCAAAAGCGGCACACCCATGAACCGACTGCTGCAGGGTGATGTCGGTTCGGGTAAAACCATTGTTGCCATGTTTGCCATGGCTCTTGCTGCTGATAACGGGCTGCAGTCAGCATTCATGGCTCCTACCGAGATTCTTGCTGTACAGCACTACATTGTCATGAAACGTTTTTTCCAGCCTCTTGGTCTGCAGGTTGGTCTTCTGACCGGGAAACAAGGTAAAAAAGAGCGTCAGGCGGTTCTTTCAGCTCTCAGCAGCGGGGAACTCAATATCG
>CAIVSG010000161.1 GCA_903908555.1 uncultured Chlorobiaceae bacterium
CGCGCCTTGGTGTGACAGCAGGTAAGGTACTGATACATGCCAGAAATCCTCACAGATTGCCACACCGATGCGGCCAAGCTTTTTTGAATTTACCGCTTTGATCTGCTGGCCGGCTGAAAAATATCGAAGCTCTTCAAACATGCCGTAGGTCGGCAGGTAGATTTTACGATGGATACTGCGCCCGATACCCTCTTCAAACATGAATGCCGCGTTATAGACGCCGTAATCGTCGCTCAATTCAATGCCCCCGCAGATAATACAGATTTTCCGACTCAGCTCCCGGAGTGGATCAAGCCTAGAATCTTCGATATGCATGGCAATATCCTGTGCTGCATCCTGAACATTATATCCCGTCAGGGAGAGTTCGGGGAAAGCTATGGCATCTGCGCCCTCCTTGATAGCCTGTTCGATAAGGGAGCAGTGCTCGGCAAGATTTTCATCGAAATTGGCAAGAGTGCAATCGATCTGGGCTATACGCAGTTTCGCGGTCAGCATCCTTTTTTCGTTTTAATGATAGGGATAGAAAAGATAAAAGGTAAATGAAAGAACAGCAAGTATCCACATCCCGGAGCGAACCTCCCTGACTCTTCCGGTAAAGAGTTTCAGAACAACATAGGCAATAAACCCGGCAGTGATACCTACTCCTATATTAAAGGTGAAAATCATGAGAACAATAGTAAGAAACGCCGGCAGAAGCTCGCTGTAGTCATCGAAATTGAATTTTGTTACCGACTGCATCATGAACATGCCTACCAGAACCAGTGCAGGGCCGTACGCATATGGTGGAACAATAGTAAGAATCGGGGCGAAAAACAGGGCGAGAGCAAAAAGAGCGGCAACCACAAGTGCTGTAAATCCAGTTTTTCCACCTTGTTCAATACCGGCTGCCGACTCAATATAGACACCCGCTGTTGTGGTTCCGAATAATGATGCGGCGATGGTTGAAAGTGCATCAACCAGCATCGGCTTCTCTATTTCCGGCAGGTTGTCCTCATCGTCGAGCAGATTGGCCCGTGACGACAAACCAAAAAGAGTCCCCATGGTATCAACAAAATCCATCACCAGCACACTGGTTATGACGCCGGCAAATCCCCAGGTCAATGCTCCTTGAATATTGATTTTCATAAAAATCGGCTCGATGGACGGCGGCATACTGAACACTGTTGCTGGAACTGGAACGAGGCCTGTCAGAAGAAAGGCTGCTGTTGTGACGGCCATACCTGCCAGAATAGCGCCTTTAACCCTCTGGATGAGAAGTACGGCAGTTATGAGAAATCCGCCGAGGCTCAGGAGAACCGGGAGTTTTGCAATATTGGCGAGTTGGACTGGCGCGCCTGGAACACCGAGAGTGATAAGCCCCATATCGTTGAGACCGAGAAAAGCGAGAAAAAGACCGATTCCTACCGAAAAGCTATGCTTAAGCGTTCCGGGAATGGCTTTGGCCAGCCATTGCCGAAGCCCTCCAAGAGTGATAAAGGTGAAAAGAACGCCACTGATAAATATGGCAGCCATAGCCGTCTGCCATGAATAGCCAAGCGTGTGAACAACAGTATAGGCAATAAAGGCATTTTCGCCCATGTAGGGAGCAACTGCGAAAGGGCGTTTAGCATAAACTCCCATCAAGAGGGTACCGAAGATCGACGTGAGAATTGTCGCCGTCATTGAGGCATCTTTGGGAATACCAGCCGCCGCAAGAATTGCCGGATTGACTATGATAATGTATGAAAGGGTAAAAAAGGTAGTTATGCCGGCAAGTGTTTCCTGCCGATAACTGGTGCCGTGTTTCTCAAAGTTAAAGTAAGATTGCATACGTTCACATGTTGTGGTAACAGGCTCCTCTGAAACAAGATAATCATATAGAGTCATATCGGAGAGCCGTAAATGCTAAAAGCTTCAAAACGGATGGAGCAACAGTCACAAGGAGTCTCTATTGATCGCTATTTTTTATTGAAGTAACTTATTCGTTATTTTCCTGTCACACAAAAAATGTTTCAAACGACTCATGTGAAGTGCCATGCAGCACACCCTTCAACAAGGAAATGCATAGTTCGTCAGCCAATGCATTGACGGAAATAAGAGCATTTTTGTTATAAGCAACCCTATACTTTTCAAGGGAGGAAAATATGGCCTATATCATTACTGTTGAACACCTCACTGCTATTGCCGGTAAATCAAACCCTTTGTTCCAGGGTCTTGTGGAGTGGATGAACAAAACCTGCCCGCTCTATGATATCGATACACCGCATGAGTACGCTCATTTTCTTGCACAGGCCTGTCATGAAACAGATCATTTTAAAACGTTGTGTGAGTACGCCTCCGGTAAAGCATACGAGGGCAGAATTGATTTAGGAAACACTCGTCCTGGTGACGGAGTCAAATTCAAAGGACGGGGTATTTTTCAGACAACAGGACGCAGTAATTTCCTGCAGCTTGGTATCAAAAAAGGCCAGAGGGATCTCTTTATCAATACGCCGACGCTTCTTGAACAGCCCGAATATGCTGTCTGGAGCGCTTGCGAGTATTGGAAAACACGTGGTCTCAACGATGCGGCTAATCATGCTGACGGCGATATTCTGAAGAAAAAATACAAAGGGAACATTATCAACGTCTCACCTGTTGAGTTTATAAGCATCACAATCAATGGTGGCTATAATGGCATGGAAGAGCGCAAGAAGTTTTATGCGAAAGCTAAGAGTGTCTTGATATAAAGCTTTTGGTGCCGTCGTGATTTTATTATTGTGAGAGTCTTGTCATTCGCTTATATTGGATAAAAATAATCCTATATCGATCTTTGTTAACAATTATTATGGAGAAATTCAATGAGTGTTCTAGTTGGCCGGAAGGCACCGGATTTTGATGTTGCAGCAGTAGTTAAAGGCTCACAGTTTGTCGATTCAGTAAAGCTCTCTGATTTTAAGGGCAAGTATGTTGTGCTGTTCTTTTATCCTCTTGATTTTACCTTTGTCTGCCCGACAGAACTGCATGCATTTCAGGACAAGCTTGCGGAGTTCAGCAAGCGGAATGTCGAGTTGATTGGCTGTTCGGTTGATTCCAAATTTTCTCATTTTGCATGGCTCACCACTCCGAGAAACCGAGGTGGCATTGAGGGCGTTACCTATACGCTTCTTTCTGATATTAATAAAACTGTATCAACTGATTATGATGTGCTTCTTGATGGTGCGGGAATTGCGTTGAGGGGTTTGTTTCTTATTGATAAAGAGGGAGTTGTTCAACATCAGGTTGTTAATAATCTTCCGCTTGGTCGCAATGTTGATGAGGTACTCCGCCTTGTTGATGCTCTTCAGTTTACCGAGCAGTACGGTGAAGTATGCCCTGCAAACTGGAACAAGGGCGATAAGGCCATGAAGCCGACTGATGAGGGTTTGAAAGAGTTTTTCAAGGAAAACTAACCTCTATTTTTTTATGACAAAACCCCCGCTCTTATTATGAAGAACGGGGGTTTTTTATTTGGGGGGATTCAATAGGCTTTCGCAAAGACAGCTTTTCTCGCGGCAGCTTTTCCTGAATAGATACAGGTACCTGCTTTGTCAATGCCATATCGGGCAATATACTCAGTTTCTTCAGGCAATACCCTGATGGTTGCCTTTGTTTCTTCCTTGATTTTCGCCTCTGTTTCTGCTGTGCCGTCCCAGTGGGCAATAACGAATCCCTTTTCAACAGCTATTTTGAACTCCTCATAACTCTGGACTTCGAAAGTGTTCTCATTGCGGAACTGCAATGCCTTGTCGAACATGCTCTGCTGAATGGCGTTCAGGATTTCCTGAATATTGACTGTAAGTGTCTCATCGAGCGTCAGTTCAGTTTTTTCGAGTGTATCTCTTCGTGCAGCAATACAGATGTTGTTCTCGATATCTCTTGGTCCCAGTTCGATGCGGATCGGGATGCCCTGCAACTCATATTCTGCAAATTTCCAACCGGGTGAGTTCTGTTCGCTGCTGTCCACAAACGCAGGTATTCCGCTGTTTTTCAAAGAGTCGGCAATTGCATCTGCCCGGGCAATAACTGCGGCTTTGTCACCCCTGAGAATCGGGATAATGACTACCTGACGTGAGGCAAGTTTTGGCGGAAGAACCAGACCGCGGTCATCCGAATGAGCCATGATCAATGCTCCGATCAGTCGAGTCGAAACTCCCCAGCTTGTAGCCCAGACATAGTCGAGTTTTCCCTCTTTTGTCTGAAATTGACAGTCAAATGCCTTTGCAAAGTTTTGTCCGAGATTATGGGATGTCCCTGACTGGAGGGCTTTGGTATCCTGCATCATCGCTTCAATGCAATAGGTTTCCACTGCACCTGCAAATTTTTCACTGTCGGTTTTTCTGCCCATAATAACCGGCATAGCCATATACTCTTCAGCAAATGTCTTGTAAACATTGATCATGCGAAGTACCTCTTCCTGAGACTCTTCAGGAGTTTCATGGGCGGTATGGCCTTCCTGCCATAAAAACTCGGTTGTCCTTAAAAAGAGGCGGGTGCGCATTTCCCAGCGTACGACGTTAGCCCACTGGTTGATCAGAATCGGCAGGTCCCGGTAAGACTGTATCCACTTTTTATACGAAGACCAGATGATTGTTTCAGAAGTAGGGCGGACATAGAGTTTTTCAGCGAGTTCCTCGCCTCCGCCGTGTGTTACCACAGCACACTCAGGGGCAAACCCTTCAATGTGTTCCGCTTCCTTTGCAATAAAACTTTCAGGAATGAAGAGCGGGAAGTAGGCATTGACATGCCCGGTTTCCTTGAACATCCGGTCAAGGGCGGCCTGCATTTTTTCCCATATCGCATAACCGTTAGGGCGTATAACCATGCATCC
>CAIVSG010000162.1 GCA_903908555.1 uncultured Chlorobiaceae bacterium
CGGGTTCTCAATGTGCGTAATTTTATTGAGGTCGAGCAGCAGGTTGAAATTGACGTCAAGGAACCTTGCGGTGTTCTCCGCCCGTTCAAAATAACGACTCATCCAAAACAGGGATTCGGCAACACGGCTTAACATGATAGAGAGAGATTAAAATTTATTCATCGACAACCCAGGTATCCTTGCTGCCTCCACCCTGAGATGAGTTGACCACCAGCGAACCACGTTTGAGTGCCACTCTTGTAAGTCCACCGGGCACTATAGTAACAGTTTTACCATACAAAACATAGGGGCGAAGGTCAATATGACAGCCAAAGAGATCAGTGTCATTATAAAAGCTTGGATGACGTGACAGCGAAATAGTCGGTTGGGCAATATAGTTGCGCGGATTGGCAACAATCATTTCAGCAAAATTCTCCTGCTGTTCAATCGTTGATTCCGGTCCAATCAGCATTCCGTATCCTCCGGACTCATTGGCCGCCTTCACAACAAGCGAACCAAGGTTTTCCAGGATATATTTAAGATCAGAAGGGTTGCTCGCCAGCCATGTTGGTACATTCTGCAGAATAGGATCCTCGCCGAGGTAGTACTTGATAATTGCAGGAACAAAGCTGTAGATGACCTTGTCATCAGCAACTCCGGTCCCGATGGCATTGGCAAGTGTTACATTTCCTTTTCTATAGGCATTCACAAGACCCGCAACACCAAGCTTCGAGTCAGGGCGAAACACCAGCGGATCAAGAAACGCATCATCAACTCTCCTGTAAACGACATCAACCCGTTCAAGACCGCGAGTGGTTCTTGTGTAGACCTTATTGTCGTTAACAACCAGATCCTTTCCCTCAGTCAGTTCAACGCCCATCTGTCGTGCAAGAAAACTGTGCTCAAAGTACGCCGAGTTGTAAATGCCGGGGGTAAGCACCACCACGTTGGGCTCACGGCGCGAATTCGGACTGATTTCCTGCAGGGTACGGAGAAGTTCCTGTGGATAGTTCTCGATCGGCCGGATCTTGTACTTATCAAAAAGCACCGGGAAAGCGCGCTTCATCGCCTGCCGGTTTTGCAGCATGTAAGAGACGCCGCTCGGAGTGCGAAGATTGTCCTCAAGTACCAGGTAGTTGCCCTCTTTGTCGCGTATGATATCGCTTCCGGTAACATGAATATAAATACCGAGAGGAGGGGTTACCCCTACAAATTCCCGCCTGAAATGCTGACTTCCGAGAATCAGTTCCGGAGGGATAATTTTATCTTTAAGAATCTTCTGAGTGTGGTAGATATCGTAAAGGAACTCATTGATTGCAGTAATTCTCTGCACGAGTCCTTTTTCTATTGTTTGCCATTCATGAGCAGGCACAACTCTCGGAATAAGATCAAATGGAAAAATTCGTTCGACACCCTCCTCCTCGCCGTACACCGTAAAGGTGATACCCTGGTTTCGAAAAAAGATGTTAACGACTTCCCGGCGGGCTTTTACATCGTCAATTGAAAACTGGCCAAAGCGATGAAGCAACTTGTCGTAATGAGACCGAGGTATTCCATCTTTGGCGATAACCTCATCAAAAAAATGACTTGGGTCAGCTTCATATCGCTCAAAAAAGCGACTCATACAGGTATTTCTTCGTGGTTATGGAGAATCAGGTATCCTTACTCTTATTAACCTCTATATACTTAAATAATTTCGGATTTTAGTAATAATAGCCTAAAAAAATTATTCATTTCCCTATGTTTTTTCCCTTGTCAGGGCGATGAATTGTTTTTATCATACATTGTTAAAAAACCCACGCAACCTTAACGTTTTAACGATTGGATACAATGCATATTCTCGTGACCGGTGCTGCAGGATTTATAGGATTTCATGTCTGCAGGCAGCTGCTTGAACGCGGCGACAAGGTAACGGGCATCGATAACATGAATGACTATTACGATGTCTCACTCAAAGAGGCACGTCTTGCCATGCTGTTACCATACGAGGAGTTCACGTTTATAAAGGCCGACATCGCCGACCGCGATACTATGGAAGAGCTTTTCCGCACAGGTTGTTTTGAACGGGTGGTCAATCTTGCCGCCCAGGCTGGGGTGCGATACTCACTGATCAATCCCCATGCATATATCAACAGCAATATTCTCGGTTTTCTCAATATCCTCGAAGGGTGCCGCCATAATGGAGTGAAGCATCTGGTTTACGCTTCATCAAGTTCAGTCTACGGAGCCAATGAGACCATGCCGTTTTCAGTGCATGACAATGTTGATCATCCACTCTCTCTTTACGCCGCCAGCAAAAAAGCCAACGAGCTCATGGCTCATACCTACAGTCATCTCTATAATCTTCCTACAACCGGTCTTCGCTTTTTTACCGTCTACGGCCCCTGGGGCAGACCTGATATGGCTCTCTTTCTCTTTACCGATGCCATTGTAAACAACAAGCCGATCCAGGTATTCAATTACGGCAACCACCGGCGCGACTTCACCTTTGTCGATGATATTTCGGAAGGAGTAATAAGGACGCTTGATCATGTTGCAGAGCCCAACCCTGACTGGTCAGGCCTAAACCCCGATCCCGGCTCAAGCCGCGCCCCCTGGCGGGTATACAACATCGGCAACAGCAGTCCCGTCAACCTCATGGACTATATCGGAGCTATCGAGCGTGAACTTGGCAGAACCGCCGAAAAAGAGTTCCTGCCAATGCAGCCCGGCGACGTCCCCGATACCTACGCCGATGTAGATCAGCTCATGCACGACGTCAACTACAAACCCGAAACCACCGTACAGCAAGGCATCAAGCGCTTTATAACCTGGTACCGCGACTACTACAACCTCTAAGGTTTTTATAAGTCCTATAGCCCCCGCTAATAGTCCCTCGTGGCCGAAATTGCATCTATCTCCACGCTGGCGCCGGGCATAATGACAAACTCACTTAATCCGATGTGAGACTGGTTTTTTCCCCAGTCATAGGTGTAACCCAGCCTTGTCCATGGATATCCGTTTGTTCCGTATGATTGTTTTTTCAAGTCATTGTACCACTTTATATACTCGTCACTTACCTTCACAAATTTATTCGACATCCGGAACTCAATTTCTGCTTCACTGTCAGTGATCTCAGGGTCTGCACTTGGCCTGAACAGATCGCCGGGTTTCACCCACATCTCAACAAACTTGGTTTTCCCTGCTTTCGGTGGAAGTCCCAACAACTGTTCAAGTCGCAATGTTTTTTCTGCTTTCAGCGATTTGCAAAAATTCTTCAGCTCCGGTGCTGTTGTGACCCATACCTCTCTTGAAATGTTGACTGAGTGACCGATTTTGTCATCATAACCATTATAGTCTGTCCACGTCACAACGAGTATGCGAGCATTCTCGGCATCACCCTTGTTCTTCCACACCAGCTGAGGGTTTGAGGGGACAATCGCAACAAGATTCTTCGATATTCTCGATGGCATTGCTGTCTCTGCATCGACAACTGCACTATGATACATCTTCTGCAAATCAGCTTGATAAAGCACCGGACTCTCTGCAGCGCATCCGGTAACCAGATACGATACAAGCAGAAAGAGGGCATACCGTTTGAAGTGAAAATTTTTATTTTTCATCATAATATCATCCTGATGTCAGCACAGTTTAAAAGTTTGCCGCAAAGAGTGGGCGAGTCACCGCAATAAACATCCGGAAAAAGAGTAAATTATACACCAAAAGCCAGTCGGCAATTTCTGATAACAGCTACGTAATACATAAAATAGCAAGCCCCGAAAAGCTGCTCTAATAATGTACTAAACACTATCGATATGACGGAAGAAAGTATTGCGGGATGTTGTTGCTCGGGTGATCATTGCAGTGGCAGTGCAGAGCTGGAAAAGCGGCTTGGCTGGCACGAATACTTCATGAGTGTTGCTCAACTTATTTCCCAGAGGGCCACCTGTACCCGTGGTCATATCGGCGCGGTTATTGTAAGGGATCACAGTATTCTTTCAACCGGATACAACGGAGCCCCTTCCGGGCTTCCACACTGTAACGACAGCAACTGCCGTATTTACCGCAGCACCCATCCCGATGGAACGGTCGAAGAGAATTGCGTTAACACGATTCATGCAGAAATCAATGCCATTGCGCAGGCCGCAAAGCATGGTGTCTCGATACAGAATTCCGATATCTATATTACAGCAAGTCCCTGTATTCACTGCCTTAAAGTGCTGATCAATGTGGGCATAAACACAATCTACTACCTTAAACCCTATAAGATAGAGCATATCGAGGAACTCCTCAGGCTATCCGGTATCAAGCTGGTTCAGGTCACTATGGCTGAAACTCCGCAAGGTTGACCGATGTCAAAGAGCGATGATGTTCTCTATATGCGCCGTTGCCTGGAACTTGCTGCTCACGGGGCCGGCAGTGTGAACCCTAATCCTATGGTAGGATCGGTTATTGTTTCCAACGGCGAAATTATCGGTGAAGGCTTCCATCAGAAGTTTGGCGGCCCTCATGCTGAAGTAAACGCTGTTGCGTCTGTCGCCAATGAGGCTTTGTTTCCTCACTCCACCTTGTATGTGAATCTCGAACCATGTTCCCATTTCGGAAAAACCCCTCCCTGCACCGATCTCATTATTGAGAAGGGGATACCCCGCGTCGTCATCGGCTGCCGGGATCCTCACGATGCTGTAGCAGGAAAAGGAACCGCGAAGCTGATCGCCACCGGGATAGCAGTCACCGAAGGGGTGCTTGAAGCCGAATGCAAAAAACTCAACGAAGCATTTATTAAAAGCCATACAGCCGGACTGCCTTTTGTGGCCCTTAAACTGGCAGAGACACTCGACGGTAAAATTGCAACATCGCACGGCGCATCCAAATGGATTACAGGCGAACCTGCAAGAGGGGAGGTTCATCGCCTCCGGAGCATCTACGATGCAGTCATTATCAGTGAGGCGACTATTCGTGCTGATGATGCCCTGCTTACCGTCAGGCACTGTTCAGGGCGAAATCCCCTTCGTGTTGTTCTCGATCGTCAGTTGAACGCCCCCCTGACTGCAAAAATTTTCGGTTCTGAAGCCGAAACTCTTCTCTTTGCTTCATCGTTATCCTCCGGGTCACCGAAAGTAGAGCAGTTAAGGCAAATCGGCGTGACAGTTTTGTTCGTTAATGAGCATGCCGAAAAACTTGATCTTCTCGAAGTCCTTCTTGAACTCCATAAACGCCATATTCTTTCAGTGATGGTTGAAGGGGGGAGCCGCTTGTCCGCTTCATTTATTCGCGAAAATCTTGTGGATAAAATCTATATGTTTATTGCTCCAAAGCTTTTCGGTGGCGATGGCCTGAGCGCGTTTGCACCACTCGGTATCACTCTGCCTCTTGACGCCGTGAACCTGCAATTTGAGGCGCCGCGATTTTTTGGAAATGATCTACTGCTGGAGGCTTATCTTCGCAAGTGAACGTGAATACAAACTCTCTTTGAACGCTAACGGTAAAAATAAAAGCACTACAAAAACCTGAGGTATAATGGGAAAAAAATACACAAAAAGGAGCTTCCCAATGCTTGAGCGTCTTGTAAATAACAGTGATTTTGGAAAGTTGATCCTGCGGGTTACTGTTGGCTCCCTCATGCTTTTTCATGGACTCTATAAGCTGCAGCACGGCTACGGTTTTGTGTCGCAGTTGCTTGTCCAGGCAAAGCTTCCGAGCTATCTCTCACATGGCATTCTTATCGGCGAACTTCTTGCACCGCTCTTTATGGTGCTGGGCATCTATACGAGGCCAGCCGCTCTTCTGCAGGCTTTTGTCATGGCTATGGCCGTCTATCTTGTTCATACAAAAGAGCTCTTTTCAATGGCTGAACATGGCGGCTACGGCCTTGAACTCCAGGCACTCTATTTTTTTGGAGCACTCTCCGTCTTCTTTTTTGGTGCTGGGCGCTACAGCGCTTCACATGGAGGCGGACTCTGGAAATAATGGCTCATCATCCTAAACAGAACGTCATAGACATTCATCGGGTAACAGCCTACTCTGGAACTACCTGCGTTTTCAGCAAATTCTCCCTGGCCATCGAAGCAGGCTGCAGTACAGCTATTCTCGGTCCAAACGGGTCAGGCAAGACGACCCTGATGAAGCTTCTCTCCAGCGATATCTATCCTGTTGCCGAACCTGGCAGTCATGTCAGGATTTTCGGCATGGACCGCTGGAATGTTTTTGATCTTCGCACCCGGCTTGGCATTATTTCCCATGATTTACAGCACGATTATCTTCGAGGCGCGCGCGGAATCAATGTGATTTTATCAGGCATCTATGCCAGTATTGATACCTGGGAGAATCAGCACTTCAGTAGTGACGATCTGCAAAAAGCCGAGGCAATCATGGACGATCTCGGTATTGGCGCGCTGAAGTATCGTGCTTTCGGAGCCATGTCAACGGGACAGCAGCGACGCTTTCTGCTTGCCAGAGCCCTCATCAACAATCCCGACGCGCTCCTGCTCGACGAGCCAACCACCGGGCTCGACCTCAGCGCAACATTTCACTACCTTGACCAGCTTCGAACGATGATGCAATTGGGTAAAACGGTCATGCTTGTTACCCATCATCTTCATGAAATTCCCCCCGAAATTGAAAGAGTTGTGCTTTTAAAAGAGGGTCGGATTGTGGGCGATGGCAACAAAACCGAGACGCTGACTTCAGACTCTCTCTCAACTTTGTTTGACTATCCGCTCCAGGTTGTCACCGTAAACGGTTATTATCAGGTTTTGCCCGGATAAGCAGTTATAAATACTCTATCTTTTGTTGAACTTCTTTGTTACCTGCGATGTTGTTAGGCTGTTGGCTGTTAGAGTACCCGTATTTTTTATACTACATGCATCATCATAAACGTTAAATCACTGTTTGTTATGGCACATCTCACACTCAAAGGCAATCCGATTGAAAGTGTCGGTACCCTCCCGGCAAAAGGCTCCGAGGCCCCTTTTTTCTGTCTGGTAAAAACCGACCTCTCCGAAGCCGGTCCTGCCGATTTTGCAGGCAAACGACTTGTTCTTAACATTTTTCCAAGTCTTGACACCCCGGTCTGCGCCTCATCAGTCAGACGATTTAACCAAGATGCATCTTCACTCGACAACACCGTTGTGCTCTGCATTTCCGCTGACCTGCCCTTTGCCCACAAACGTTTCTGCGAAACCGAAGGGTTAAACAATGTGGTATCGCTTTCCGTGTTCCGTTCTCCTGAATTCGGTCATGAGTATGGCGTCACGATTACTACCGGCCCTCTGAAAGGACTTCTTTCCCGTGCGATTGTTATTATTGACGCCGATGGTATAGTCCGTTATACCCAGCAAGTCACTGAAATTGTTGAAGAGCCCGACTACAGTGCAGCCCTCAAGGTTTTAGGATAAAAAGCCCCTGCGGTTTTAAGATTTGCAGTCAGGCAGGAACTCTTGCCGACGACCGGTAAGCATTATCTATTAGAACGTTATGTAGAATGTCAACACGGCATCTTTCTCTTTTCAAGATGCCGCTCATCTCTTTAAGTGAAACCATCTGAAATGTTTACCGGAATTATCAAGGATGTCGGCAAGGTTACTGGAGTTACAATGCGAAATGGTGGATTGCGGCTCAAAGTACACTATGGTAATTCCGGTGAGTTCAGTACACTTTCCATTGACGAAAGCGTAAGCATAAGCGGCGCCTGCCAGACAGTTGTAGCTGTTGGCGAGGGGTGGTTTGAGGTCGACACCGTCGAAGAAACGCTTTCCAAAACAACACTTGGCTCTTTTCGTAACGGCACTCAGGTTAATCTGGAACGAGCCGTTCGCCCTTTTGATCGTCTCGGCGGGCATTTTGTACTCGGTCACGTCGACTGTGCGGCGATTGTGCACGAAATCAGGGAGTTGGGCTCAAGCCGTGAGCTTTGGGTAGCCCTGCCTGAAGCGTTCGCTCCTTTCATTGTCTCTGCCGGCTCAATAACCATTGACGGCATAAGTTTGACCGTAGCGAAGCTCGATGCACGGCTCTTTGCTGTAGCCATTATTCCCTATACAGTTGCTCACACCACACTGCACTCCCTGCAACCGGGAAGCCGGGTAAATCTCGAGTTTGACATTCTCGGCAAATATGTCGCCCGCCAGCTTGCAGCGCCTTCCTCATCAGCTATCTCTCAGTCACGGATCGATGACCTATGGCTTCGTGAAAACGGATTTTAAATGCCAGGACACCCTGAACATGGACTCTGATCTCTTCGGCTTTTCCGATTCTCCGGGCGAAAAAGATTACTTTCAGCCCTTTGCCCAGCGCGTTCGTCCTCGAACTCTCGACGACATGGCCGGGCAGGAACATCTGGTCGGCCCAAATGGTACTCTCCGCAAATTCCTGGCAGGCGGTACTATGCCATCAATGATTTTCTGGGGTACTCCAGGATCGGGTAAAACCACTCTGGCCGAAATTTGCGCATCCTCTCTGAGCTACCAGTTCGAACAGCTTTCAGCGATTGACTCCGGTGTCAAGGATGTCCGCAAAGCGCTTGAGAATGCAGAAAAATCAAGACGCACAGGCAAGAGGACACTTCTCTTCATCGATGAAATTCACCGTTTCAACAAAACCCAGCAGGACACGCTGCTCCATGCTATAGAGCAGGGTCTTATAGTGCTCATAGGAGCAACAACCGAAAACCCCTCCTTTGAGGTTAACCCGGCACTCCTGAGCCGGATGCAGGTCTATATACTCAACCCTCTCAGCCCGAAAGAGATCGAAGCGGTAATTCTTCGAGCACTCAAAGAAGACAAACTCTTCGGCGACCTTTCCATTGAAATTAGCGACCTTGATTTTCTTCTGCAGTTTTCCGGAGGTGATGCACGCAAAGCCCTGAACGCTGTTGAAGCAGCTCTCTCCCTCATGCCCAAAGGTCTTGTCCACATCGTCCTTAACAGGGAGGTGCTTCATCAGGCACTCCAGCACAGTGCACCCGTCTACGATAAGGGAGGCGATAATCACTACGACATCATTTCCGCCTTTATCAAATCCATGCGGGGCTCCGATCCCGATGCGGCACTCTTCTGGCTTGCCCGGATGCTTGAGGGTGGGGAAGACCCGAAATTTATAGCTCGGCGCATGGTTATTTTTGCAAGCGAGGATATCGGCAATGCCGACCCCTATGCAATTACCCTTGCTGTATCAGTTTTTCAGGCGGTAGCAATGATCGGACTTCCCGAAGCACGAATCAATCTGGCACAAGGCGTTACCTACCTGGCCTCAGCCCCTAAATCCAATGCCAGCTACCAGGGCATCAATGAAGCAATGAGTGAAGCAAAATCGATGCAGCAGCTGCGGGTTCCTCTTCACCTCCGCAACGCCCCGACAAAACTCATGAAAGAGGAAGGATACGGTGAAGGATATCAATACCCGCATGGCTATCCCGGGCATTTTGTCCAACAGCAATACTTTCCGGATGGTCTCGATCCTAAGGCATATTACCGTCCCGGAGATGAAGGTCGCGAAAAATATATAAGGGACCGCCTCGGGCTCTACTGGGCCGAACGATACCGTTCATGATTGTGACGAAAACCAATCACTTTTTTATATTCCACTCTACTGCCTTATGCGAGGGATGCATCGTCAGATATTTTTTCATCAAGATAGACCATTTTATGAACCTGTTCCGCCAGATACTATTCATTCTACTACCGATTCTTTTTCTGACTGCATTTTCTCCCGTCCATGCTGCCACCCTCCCCGCAAATGCCTCGCTGACGCTTGACGATGCCGTCCATATCGGGCTCGTAAGAAGTCGTACCCTGGAAATCGCAAGGCTTGAACGCGATATGACCTCACAGAAAATTCGAGAAACATGGGCAAAAGTGCTTCCACAGGTTACATCAGACTTTACCTACACCCGCTCCCTGAAGCCCTCCGTACTTTTTTTCCCTGATATTTTCAGCGGAGGTACCGGAAATTCATTTATTCCTCTCGTCATCAGTGCCGATAATGCGGCAACAGCCACCCTCTCTCTCCGTCAGGCACTTTTTAACGGATCAGCATTTGCTGGCATCAAGGCCGCAGGCATTCTCCGCAAAATGAGTAACGAGGCCTATCGCAACAGTGAAGCATCCGTTATTGCCGATATCAAAATGTCCTATTACGACGCACTCATCTCCAGAGATCAGCTCAAGCTCATTGAGCAGAGCATAGCACGCTGGGAAAAATCAAGAAAAGATACCAGGGCAATGTTCCGTCAGGGTGTCGCCGCGGATATTGATACCCTCAAAGCCTGGCTTTCCGTCGAAAATCTCCGCCCTGATCTCATTCAGGCGGACAATAGAGTGGTAACAACCATGACAAAGCTTAAAAACGCTATTGGAATACCGCTCGACAGCACGATTGTACTCTCAGGAAAGCTTCAACTCTCTTCAACCACCTACCCCCAGGATATCGCAACAGCATACCACGAAGCAATTGAATCAAGGCCCGATCTCAGCCAGCTCTCTCTTCAGGTAAAGGCAGAAGGCGAAAAAGTCAGCGCCGCTAGAGCCGAGCATTACCCTGTTATCACCGCCTTCGGACAGCTTGAAACCCAGACAGCATTTAACGATAACGTTAAAACGGCCGATTCACGCTGGCCGGTCTCTTCAGCAGTAGGACTTCAGGTTTCACTGCCCATATTTACCGGATTCCGAACCAGTTCACAAGTTGAACAGGCCAAAATATCCCAGATGCAGACCAGCACAAAGGTAGAAGATCTCAAAGCCAATATCCGAGCCGAAGTCGAGGTCCGCCTCCTGAACTTCCGCGAATCACAAAAAAGAATTGAAGTACAGTCCAAAACCATCAACGTAGCAGAACGCAGCTACAACATATCCCTCCTCCGCTTCAAAGAAGGCATAGGCTCCCGCCTCGAACTAACCGACGCCGAACTCCAGCTCAACAAAGCCAAAACCAACCACCTCCAGGCAATCTACGACTACCTAGTCGCCTCCATCCAGCTCGACAAAGCCCTTGGCCGCTTAGGAGTTGAGGTTACTGCAAAGAATTAATTTCGACACTCTCAATGTATGGCCAAGCTGATTGAGGGGAACAGTAATCAATGAACTTTGCGATTGGCTAGTAAATTTAAGAAATTGCAAGTTGATGCAGTTTCAATTATGTATGCACTCGATATTTATGGCTTGATTAACAGAAAATTGCTCTGTGATGATTCAAAGACTTTATGTACACAACTACAGATGTTTGGAAAACTTTGAGCTGAATTTAAAGGAATTCCAATCCGGTCTTCTGATCGGAAAAAATGGTTCAGGTAAATCCACAGTATCTTATGTGTTAGAGATCTTTCAATCTATCAGCCGTGGTGTAAACAGAGCAAAAGAACTTGTTCACACCAAGGATTTTTCCCGTGGTAGATCTGATGTGCCAATGCGCTTAGAAATAGAGATACTGCTTGACAAGAAATTATATAAATATGTACTGGCTTTTGATTTGCCGGAAAAATTCAAAGAGCTTCGCGTTATTGAAGAGCAACTGATCGTTTCTGAAAAGCCTGTTTATGTCCGAAAAGAGTCTCAAGTTACTCTTTCTAACGGTTTAGAAAATCATGATTCTCAGTTTTCAGTTGACTGGCATCTTGTTGCTCTTCCGGTAATTCAGGAAAAGTCAGAAACTGATCCAATTCGTATTTTCAGAACATGGCTTGCCAACATGATTATTTTAGCCCCAATAACAAGTTTCATGACTGGAAAGTCCAGTGGTGAAACCTTTCAGGCTAAACGTGATGGATCAAACTTCGGAGAGTGGTTTTCCGGTTTGCTCAGTCTTTATCCAGCAGCTTATACAGAGATTGATAAATATCTTCGTGAAGTGATACCTGATATCAAGGATATTCAGAATAAGGTGATTGGCGAAGAGGCCAAAAGTATGGTTGTTCAATTTGAAGCAAACAATGCAACACTTAAACTTGACTTTAAAGACTTATCTGACGGCGAAAAATGTTTTTTTCTCTGTTCAGTTGTATTAGCCGCAAATAAGTTTTACGGACCGCTTTTCTGCTTCTGGGACGAACCAGACAACTATCTTTCATTACCAGAAGTTGGACATTTTATAATCGCATTGTGTCGGTCATTCAAGCGAAGTGGCCAAATTTTGGTAACTTCGCACAATGAGGAGGCGATCCGTAAGTTTCCAAATGAGAATATTTTTGTATTTGATCGTAAAAGTCATCTGGAGCCAACATTGGTTAGACGGCTTAGTGATTTACCGTTTGACGGCAATGCTGCGGAATCTCTGATTCGTGGAGATATAGAGCTATGAGTGGAAACAGGGAGAAGCCGCATGTAGTTGTTTTGCCGGAAGACGAGGCTAACGAAAAAATTGCAAACGGTTTTATTCTTTCCCTAAACATTAATGCCCGTGCGATTATAATTGACAAATATGCGGGAGGCTGGCGAAAGGTTGTATCAAAATTTCAGGATCAACTTGTTCCAGAGATGCGAAAATATAGAGCATGTGTTGTAGTTTTGTTGATTGATTTTGATTGTTACGAAGGGAGTTCTCACAATGATCGGTTATCTACGGTGACATGCAATATTCCTGATGATCTAAAAAATAGGGTGTTTGTTCTTGGAGTGCTGTCTGAACCAGAGAAGTTGAAGACAAAAAGTAAAATGAGTTTTGAGAAAATTGGTGAAATTCTTGCAGATGGTTGTCCCGATAATAAAAACAAGCTATGGACGGATGAGCTTCTGAAGCATAATGAAAATGAACTCAGTCGTATCCTTTTATCGGTCAGGCCATTTTTATTTAGTGCTTAAAAGAGACTTGCTATACTCTTAACAATAAGCGTTTTATATAGTTTTATTAATCTTGACCAACTCATAGACAAAGAGTGCAAATGCTAACGTTTTTGAATAGATAAAGTTAATTGACCAGCACTCTGCTCTTGTCACTCAACTCTCGAAGCCCTCGCTCCATCCTTAATAACATCAACATCAGCTCTCCCAACAAGATGTAAAACCCTGAAAGCCCTAAACACAGATTTCCCTATCTTCACTCCCCACTGCCAACTGCCAACTGTTTTCACTTTTTTCACTCAGCACTCAGCACTCAGCACTTTCTTTCCTATGACAAGCTAGGGGACGCTCATGACTAAGTGTACTTGCTGCATCAGAAGGCTCTCGCACGACCTCAATATTAGGGGAGTTTATAATCCATTTCCTAGGATTATACCTGAAATGAAACGATTAAATTTTTTGTAATGAGTGACCTGATAAAAATCGAGAACTTAAAAGAACTTATCATAGAGATAAGAGACGAAAAAGTTTTGCTCGATTCAGATCTAGCTCAAATCTATGGGGTTGAGACAAAAAGAATCAACGAGGCTGTAAAAAACAATCCTGACAAATTTCCACAGGATTATATGTTTGAGCTTAATGAGACAGAGTTTGCCGAATTGCGGTCGAAATTTTCGACCACAAAATTTGCAAAAACAAGAGTCTTCCCTAAAGCGTTTAGTGAAAAAGGGTTGTACATGCTGGCTACAATTCTTCGAAGCCAGCAGGCGATAGACGCTACGTTTGCTATCATAGAAACATTCTCCAAAATCAGAGAGTTATCCAGAAGCATAAAGCAGTTGTCAGCGACCCAAGACAAAGCCGAGCAAAAATCACTCATGCAAAAGAGTGGAGAGCTCATTGCCGATATTTTTGACGAAGATTTACAAACAAGCGATACCGAAACCTCAATCGAACTGAATTTTGCACTCCTGAAGTTTAAGCACACAATAAAAAAGAAAAAACACTGAGCACTCAAAACTATCAGCACTCAGGACTCAGCACTTTCTTTCAGCATAATAAACAACGCTCGCCCCACTCGCCCCCCCCTGAAGCCCATCAACCCCTGCTCTCCCGAAAAGCCTTAAAACCCTGAAAGCCCTAAACACCGATTTCCCTATCTTCACTGCCAACTGCCAACTGCCAACTGCCCACTGCCAACTGCCAACTGCCAACTGCCCACTGCCAACTGTTTTCACTCACCACCTCCTTATTATTAAAAAAATATCTATGAAGCACTAAAAAAACACTTCAAAAAGCGTATATTCAGAGATTGAAAGGGAAGTTTATAACGCCTATCGGAGGATTATACCTGAAATGAAACGATTAAATTTTTTGTAATGAGTGACCTGATAAAAATCGAGAA
>CAIVSG010000163.1 GCA_903908555.1 uncultured Chlorobiaceae bacterium
CAGAAAGCAAGGCTATCATTGACAGGGAAATAAAGTCCCTGGGGCTTATATAAGCGCCCCAAGGTTTTCAGCAAAACTGTCAAGCTCCTCTTTTGTCCGCTTTTCAGTGACGGCAATAAGCAGTCCGGTTTCATCGTGAGCAGCAAGATCGTAACCGGCAAATACCTTCTTTTCCAGCATCGCCGCAATCACCGCGGCAGCTGGAATCGGAGTCTCCACCACAAATTCACGGAAATAAGGCGACGTATACTTCAGGGAGAATCCAGGGATTGCAGCAATTTTTCCCGCCAGGTAGTGCGCCTTACGCGCTGATTGAGCAGCAACCTCCCTGATACCCTCTTTGCCAAGCAATGAAAGATAGACCGCTGCCTGAAGAGCGTTAAGAGCCTGGTTACTGCAGATGTTCGACGTAGCTTTTTCGCGGCGGATATGCTGCTCGCGAGTCTGGAGCGTGAGAATAAAGCCATCCTCGCCATCCCTGTCTTTGGTCATTCCGACCAGACGGCCGGGAATCTTGCGGACAAGCGGCTGTTTCACCGTAAATATTCCTAGATATGGCCCGCCGAAACTCTGAGGATTACCCAGCGGCTGACCTTCGCCAACAGCAATATCGGCACCGTAACTGCCCGGAGCAGCCAGCACACCAAGAGAGATCGGATCAGCTGAAACAATAAACAGTGCTCCGTTTGCATGAGCTATATCGCGTATAGCCTCAACATCTTCAAGACATCCGTAAAAATTCGGCTGCTGAACAACGATTGCAGCCACGCTGCCGGTAACAAGTCCTTTCAAGGAAGAGATATTGCCGACTCCATCCTCAAGGGTATTCTGAATGACTGCCGTATGACCTGAAGCCTCAAGATAGGTTTTCAGAACAGAGCTGTTGTAGGGATGAAGCTTTCCTGCCACAATGACCTGACCACGGCCTGTGACATTCATGGCCATCAATACTGCTTCGGCGAGGGCTGTAGCGCCGTCATACATTGAGGCATTGGTTACATCCATCTCATAAAGACGGCATATAAGGCTCTGATATTCATAAATTGCCTGCAGGGTTCCCTGGGATACCTCCGCCTGGTAAGGCGTATATGCCGTGTAGAACTCACTGCGGGATGCAATGGTCTTGATGGCTACGGGAATAAAATGGTCGTATGCCCCTCCGCCTAGAAAGCTTACATAATCGGAGGTACTCCTATTGGCAGAAGCGAGTCCTTCAAGCAGTTTGCGAACCTGGAGTTCATCTAAAGCAGGAAAAACCTCAAGAGCTTTTTTCAGGCGGATCTCTTCCGGGATGTCGGCAATAAGATCATCAAATGAGGCTACGCCAATTGAGCGGAGCATCTCCTCTCGTTCACTTGCGGTATTGACAATGAATGGCATAATTACTCCCCTATCAGCTGACGGTAAGCTGCAGCATCGAGGAGTGCATTGAGTGCAGCAGGGCTGTCAAGCTTTATCTTGACCAGCCAGCCATTATTGTATGGCTCCTGATTAACAATTTCAGCATTATCGAGCGCGTCATTCACCTCAACTATTTCACCGGCAACCGGTGCAAAAAGATCGGCTACAGTTTTTACAGCCTCTACGGTGCCGAACACCTCATGCTCTTTGAGCTTTGTTCCGACAGATTTCAGCTCTACAAAAACGATATCGCCAAGCTCTGACTGGGCAAAGTCAGTAATGCCGACCAGTGCTGAACTGCCATCGTCCAGCAGTTTGATCCATTCGTGGTCTTTGGTATAACGAAGATTTTCAAGAATAGTCATGGCAGAGAGAAGGTGTATTATTTGAGGTTCCGATATCAGTAACTGAACTGTGAGAAACAAGGTAATATTTTTTTTCAAAGAGCTGAAAAAAGAGAGAATAAAAATCCCTTCAACTCATTGACGCAAAAGGGCGTTATCCCAGTCGCTGCCTCATGGCTTCATAGAGCAGCACCCCTGCCGTCACGCTTACATTCAGGGATTCCACACAGCCGGCCATGGGAATACGGACAACATGATCACAGAACTCCAAAGCTTCAGGAGCAAGCCCGCTCCCCTCCATACCGAGCACAATTGCCGTAGATTTTTTCATATCAGAGTCCGTATAATTCAACTCTGCATCCATATCGGCAGCCAGGATCTGAACGTTCTGCAGATGCAGAAATTCCAGAGCGCGCACCAGACTTTTCACCTTGCAGACCCTCATGTGTGAGAGCGCACCGGCAGAGGCCTTGTTAACAACTGCGTTAACGGGTGAACCCTTTCCTTCGACAAGTACAACGGCATCAGCAGCAACAGCTTCAGCAGTTCTGATGATAGCTCCTATATTGTGAGGATCATCCAGACCCTGCAGCACGACAAAAAGGGGAAATGTATTACGAGGGCTCTGCAGCACCTCTTCAAGCGAGTAATAGGTAACGGAGCTGATAAGGGCACAAACGCCCTGATGCTTTGTTGTTCCTGCAATCAGCGAAAGTTTTTCAAGTCGTGCTTTGCCTGTTACAAGCTTCAGTCGTCTTGCGCTGATTATAATTTCCTTGAGCTTCGGGTGAGAGGTGTTAAACTGAAAATAAATCTTCTCGATGGTCTCCGGTTTTTGCTGGAGAAGCTCAAGAACAGCATTTCTGCCATATACTATGTTTTCAGAATGTTCCGCGTCCATAAAACCTCTTTTCCTTTTCTGGTCTGAATGTTTAAAATAAGCAAAGAATCCTGTTACAGCAGAGCTGGAAATCCGGTCTGACTGTTGACTCTCTATAGCAATGCCGAAATCTAATTAAATTTATCAAAAATCATTTTTTTTAATATATTTCCAGTCGCCTCGATTTGATTTAGCAGACTTCGATTGGTTTTTTTTCGCCCCGACGTAGTGTTCATATCAGTGCTCTGCACGAATCTAATTCATCAATACAAATCAACGTGGGACTGCCAGTATGACCCGGATATTTAAAACAATGGAGGGAAATGAAGCCTTGGCTCATGTCTCTTATCGTACAAGTGAAGTTATCTGCATTTACCCTATTACTCCGGCTTCGCCGATGGGTGAATATTCCGATGCATGGGCAGCTGAAGGAAAAAAGAACATTTGGGGGACAGTCCCCAAAATTGATGAATTACAGAGCGAGGCCGGAGCTGCAGCTGCAGTTCACGGTGCCTTGCAGACCGGTGCGTTGACAACCACGTTTACCGCATCGCAGGGTCTCCTGCTGATGATTCCGAATATGTATAAAATTGCCGGTGAGCTGACTCCATGCGTCATCCACGTTTCAGCCCGCGCGCTTGCGGGACAGGCACTTTCAATATTTGGTGATCATGGTGATGTCATGTCGGTTCGCGGAACAGGCTTTGCTCTGCTGGCATCCAGTTCTGTTCAGGAGGTGATGGATCTTGGACTCATTTCAGCCGCTGCAACACTTGAATCAAGAATTCCATTTCTTCATTTCTTCGACGGATTCAGAACCTCTCATGAGATTGCTAAAATTGAGGTTGTTTCTGATGATGTCATAAAAGCAATGGTACCCGATGAGCTTGTTATAGCTCACCGTAACCGCCGTATGAGTCCTGACGCTCCCGTTATCCGCGGAACATCGCAGAATCCTGACGTCTATTTTCAGGGGAGGGAAACCGTCAACAGCTATTACAATGCCTGTCCTGAAATCACGCAACGATTGATGGATAAATTCGGTGATCTGACCGGACGTTACTATAAACTTTACCAGTACTACGGTGCTGTGGATGCTGACCGGGTTATTGTGCTTATGGGATCCGGCGTTGAGGCAGTGCGTGAAACTGCTGAATATCTCAACAAACAGGGCGAAAAAGTCGGTGTCATCCATGCCCGCATGTTCCGCCCGTTTGATATTGAACGCTTTGTTGCTGCACTGCCGCCAACAGTAAAATCCGTTTCCATTCTTGACCGTATCAAGGAACCCGGAAGTGCAGGAGAACCGCTCTATCTCGATATAGTCAATGCCCTGCTTGAAGGCGTACAGAATGGCCTCTTGAAAACTCTTCCAGGCATCACCGGCGGCAGATATGGCCTTTCATCAAAGGAGTTTACCCCTGCAATGATCAAGGCTATCTACGACAACATGGCTCTCGGGAAACCGAAAAACCATTTTACAATCGGCATCAACGACGATGTTACCCATACAAGCCTCGATTTTGACCGTACCTTCTCTATAGAGCCTGACGAGATGTTCAGGGCTCTCTTTTACGGCCTTGGTTCAGACGGAACAGTCGGCGCCAATAAGAACAGCATCAAGATTATCGGTGAAAACACAGACAACTATGCCCAAGGCTATTTTGTCTACGACTCGAAAAAAGCCGGCTCCATTACAACATCTCACCTGCGTTTCGGACCGCATGAAATTCGCTCAACCTATCTGATCACTGAGGCACAGTTTATCGGCTGCCACCACTGGATTTTCCTTGAGATGCTTGACCTTCTGAAAAATCTCAAGAGAGGGGGCACACTGCTTCTGAACTCTCCGTATGCACCTGATGAACTCTGGGATAAACTGCCAAAAGTCGTTCAGGAACATCTGATTCAGAAAGAGGCTAAGCTCTATACTATTGATGCCTATCCAGTCGCTCATAACAGCGGAATGGGCCAGCGCATCAACACGATTATGCAGGCTTGCTTTTTTGCCATATCAGGAGTGCTCCCACGCGAGGAGGCCATTGAACAAATCAAGAACTCCATTCGAAAGACCTATGGTAAAAAGGGTGATGAGGTTGTAAACCAGAATATCCAGGCTGTAGACAATACACTCTCCAACCTGCATCAGGTTACCATCGGCTCCGTTGCCGACAGCAAAACAGAACTTCGCCAGCCTATCAACGGCGAAGCATCAGACTTCGTCTGTAATGTACTTGCAAAAGTCATTGCCGGTGAAGGTGACGATATTCCAGTCAGCGATATGCCAGCTGACGGCACCTACCCGACTGGAACCTCAAAATTTGAAAAACGCAACCTTGCCGACGAAATTCCGGTCTGGGAACCGACTCTGTGCATACAGTGCGCTAAATGCTCCATGGTTTGTCCGCATGCTGTAATCCGTGCCAAGGTCTACGATGCGAAATATCTGGCAAACGCACCACACACCTTCAAATCAACCGAGGCAAAGGGTGCAAGCTGGGAAGGGATGAAGTACACCATCCAGGTGGCTCCTGAAGACTGTACCGGATGTGAACTCTGTGCGCATGTCTGTCCTGGAAGGGATAAAACCAACCCCGAAAGAAAAGCACTGAGCATGAAGCCGCAACAGCCGCTTCGTGAAACAGAGGTTGACAACTGGAACTATTATCTCAACATTCCGGAATTTGACCGGAACAAAATAAATACGAAGCTCATCAAGGAGCAACAGCTTCAGGTACCTTTGTTTGAGTTTTCAGGAGCCTGTTCTGGTTGCGGTGAAACACCGTATGTCAAACTCATGACGCAGCTCTTCGGAGATCGTCTTGTTGTGGGCAATGCAACGGGTTGTTCATCGATATACGGCGGAAACCTCCCCACCACTCCTTATACCACCAATTCAGATGGTCGCGGGCCAACGTGGTCGAACTCCCTTTTCGAAGATACAGCAGAATTTGCCCTTGGATTTAGAATCTCCATTGACAAACAGCGGGAATATGCAAGCGAACTCTTGAAGAGAGTTGCTGCTGAAATAGGTGAGCCGCTAACTACAGAGATACTTGAGGCGCGCGAGCTGAGCGAACCTGAAATATTTGAACAGAGAAAGAGGGTTGCCATCCTCAAAGAGAAGCTTCAAACAATCGATTCTGCTGATGCAAGAAATCTACTCTCCGTGGCAGATATGCTTGTAAAAAAGAGCGTATGGGGTGTCGGTGGTGATGGCTGGGCTTATGACATCGGCTACGGCGGCGTCGACCATATTACGGCAGGGAACAAAAATATCAACCTGCTTGTGCTCGATACCGAGGTCTATTCCAATACTGGAGGACAGGCATCAAAAGCAACACCGAAATCCGCTGTGGCTAAATTTGCAGCTGCGGGACGTACAGCGACCAAAAAGGATCTCGGCATGATCTCAATGTCCTACGGAAGTGCCTATGTTGCCTCTGTTGCCCTTGGAGCCCGTGACGAACAGACTTTGAAGGCATTCCTCGAAGCTGAAGCTTATGATGGTCCATCGATCATCATAGCCTATTCTCACTGTATTGCTCACGGCATCAATATGTCAACGGCTCTCGATAATCAGAAAGCTGCAGTGGACTCAGGACACTGGATCCTCTACCGCTACAATCCTGCACGCTTGCTGGAAGGAAAGAACCCGCTTATTCTTGATTCGAAAAAGCCTAAAATGCCGGTTGCAAATTTCCTCAACATGGAAAACCGCTTCAGAATGCTCAAAAAGAGCCATCCCGCTCTTGCCGATGAGTACTACGCAGCCATCCAGAAAGAGGTTGATGCCCGGTGGGCTCATTACGAATACCTGGCGGCACGCACCACTTTCGGAAATGAGCAGTAGTAACAACTCACCTTACAATCAGTAAAAAAAACGGCGGTTTCACCCGCCGTTTTTTTTTGCCACATCCAAATCCTGAGCGTGATAACGCGGTTTTTTATTCCTTTCATCACTCAACAGAGGATTCTTTCCATGCGGCTATGCCATCCTTGCTCTTCAAAGGAAAATAAACGAGCCGGTATGCAGCGGAGGGGGAACACACAACCAGGGGGCATCGTACCGCTGAAAGCGCCAAATGCAGCTTGCTGAACCAAATGCAAGCGGCTGAGAATGTGGGCTGTTGTGTTGGCTGAGCAAAGGCAATGCTGCGCAAACGGAGCCCTTCAAGGCGCAGTGCAGCGCTGTGTGCTGAGCAGTATGCAGTAGCATGCGGATTTAGTCTTGCTGCAAGAGAGCAACCGGCCAATATGATTTGGCTTGATCTATTAGAGATCGAAAACGGCAATTTCAGGGCGTGAACCCAAGCGCGCAGAGATGATTGACATTCCTACCCCTCTTGACTCATAGAGGTGGCATCCTGATATATCGTAAAAACCCGACACAAAGTGGCCGCTTCCTTTAGGGGTAAATGGTGCCCATCCTGCGATCGTAATTTGTCCTCCATGGGTATGTCCAGACAGGCATAGGGTACCTCGACCTAAGCTCATGAGTCTGCGAACTTCGGATATGTCGAAGAATCCAGGCGAGTGTTGCAGGAGAACAGTTGTTACGCAATGATTGTGCATGTACCCAATTCTCTCTAATAGACCCAGGTCAGGATTCCCGGCAGTGAAGTCATCAAGACCTATCAGCTGAATTGTGCGTTTTCCCTTCGTGAATGAAGACCGTTCGTTGAGAAGAAGTTGATTCCCTCCGTGACCCTCAATGGCAGCGCGCAGGCTCACGAAGTCCAATCCACTCCAATGCTCCCAGTTGCCGGGCACTGCAAACAGAGGAATTGGTCCAAGTTCCTCGATAAAAGCATGCAGCAAAGGCAACGCGTCAGCGCGATCGATCATGTCACCAGTTAAGACCACAAGATCAGGATGCAATTCCTTCACCTGGTTCACCAGAATCTTTTCATGTTTTCCGATGGCTTGGAGGTGGAGGTCAGAAAGTTGAACAAGTCGTAACCCTGGCTCATCACATTGATGACGCATATCGTGGTGAGTCACCTCAATGCGTCCAGGCTCAATAAAAAAAGCCGTTCCCAGAACTGCTAACAAGCTGGTGACGAGAAGAAGTCCGACAAAGGTCCGGAGGCGAAATGTCATTAAGGAGAGCTTAGGTGTTGAGCACGTTCATTTGATGTGGGGCAAATTTCAATTTATGCTAGGAAGCGTCGCTCATTGACTGGAAATTTCGAGACGATTTTTTTTCACGCTCATATTGCCCAATTTACCGGTTCTCCCCCATTATGGCTAAATGGTAGCGAGCGATGTCATCAAGAATTCTTTTAATTTTTTCGCGCTCTTCAGGCCGTGTATTCAAGTTTACCGGACTGGGATGAGGCATTTTGAAGATTTTGACCTTGGGCTTTATCGCACAAACCTCGACCTCAACACGCTGTGCATTCCTGCCAACAAGCACAATAATCCTTAGCTTGTCTAGCAAAGACAAAAGTTGCACCAACCTTGGTTTTGCAAGTTCCCTGTCAGAACGGGTTGCTGCCCGGATTCTGTTCCCATCCCCTAGGTACCAAGGTACTATATTCCATAACACTGTGCATGTACGGTTGATACCTAAACCGTCAGCAGCGCCTTCATTAAATTTCCGAAAATTCTTTGCAGTGTTATCTGGATTATCCCGCGAAACAAAACCTGACTTTATTGCTTTAGGACCTGGTGCTTCAAGAAGGAAAAGAATCGATGCATTTACTCCCCCATCAAGAGGATCAAAGAATGGAATCTGGAAATTCCGCCCCATTGCTTCTTGAAGATTGACATCTTTTAGCATCCCCTCAACAAAGATCGTTAATGGCTTCACATGTTCATCTTTAATCATGTCTCTACGGTCTTGGAGTACTGAAGGATTAGCTAGCGAGTATGGATGATCTTTGTGCATAGTAAAATGACAAGATACTTGTTTGAAGGCGTTTGATACATTAAGATGTCAGGCTTTTCTGTCCCAACTGAGGTGCACAAGTGTATGCCTCTCTTGGTTCTCCACTTCGACTAGTATGGAGCGATTTTTGCTGGTTTGCCCTTCCGAATTGAGCTTTGCAATGCCTGTGAAATGATCTACCGACATGCAGCAGCCAAGAAATATAAAGGAGTCTATAGTATTTGGATAGGCATCACAGTAGTGCGCAAGGGCTTCAGCATTACAGGTTGCGATGTTCTCATGAAACCTGCCACTAGCAGAGAGATGCGAGATTGCCAGACGACGAGCAGCCCACTCACGGGATGCATAAGCAATAGCATTATAGGTGACATTGTAGTAAAAGTCGCGATGTGGCAAACCATAAATCTGGGTGGCAAATTGCTTATAACACACAGATGTTTCTGACGGGGCAAGGATGACTCCTCTAAGTCGAGCGTGTTCGCGGCGAGCAGGAATCGCAACCAAGGTCACCCGAGCATTCTTGAACCTATTCCAATTAGCAAGATCCGCAATCTCGCCTGCTGAAATGCCAAGTTCACTCGCCATAAAACTCCTATCTATCCCAAGTGGAGAGAATCCATCCTCTGTTGCAACGATATATGCATCAATTTTGCCTTCTCGGGCAAGCGGCTCTAACCTACCAGGATCAAATCCAATAGAGGTATGTGTGCCAGCATGAGACTGTAAGTTTGCTAGGGTAATCATGACTCTCCTGGGATGACGAATGGCAATGAACGAAAATAAGTTTGCTCAGAAGAACGGTCTTTTTTACGAGTATGCTTCACCTGTTTGCAATAAATAGGGAAAGATCCGACAAGGTCTTAAGCCGCATCTGATCGTTCAGGTCAATCGCGGACATGGTAACCTTGTTCTTCTTTAATAACTCACCAAGAACCTCGATATTCATAATCTCAATACTGCCAAGTCTACACTGCTGAACAACTGACCGAGGAACATTTGCATTTGTGGCTAATACCCGCCGAAGAGTGTATTCGCCACCAGTGAAGTAACCAGCTCGATAGTTGTCGAAAGCGTTGACGGTTTCATTAATGACATCAGGATTTATTTCTCCACCAACGCATGTATGCTTACACTGAATCAACCTGACCGTATTGCCATTAATAGAGACAACATCAATCCCCAAATCGCCAGACCTTGGAGTTACAACAGAGCGATTACCAGCCTTTTCCTCCAAAATACCAATAAGTGATTCGAAACGGTCCCATGTCAATAACCTTATATCCTCAACGGAAATTGGTTCACTTAAAGATGGATCTCCTTCAAAGATATCTTTGCAGAACTCAGCTTCATTCATACATTCTTCAGGCAATGGCATTAGAAAATCAGTTGCCATTTTCAGACGCCGGTCTATCAATGCATCAAGTTTTTCATCAAATGTCTGAAACTCCCCTTCAGGGTCCTTTGCTATGAGATAATAAACATGAACATCTTTTGTTTGTCCAATACGGTATACGCGGTCAGTAGCTTGAGACTCTTTAGCAGGATTCCACCAACGACCATAATGTATGACATGATTTGCTTCAACCAGGGTGAGACCGATACCAGCAACGTCCGGAGAGAGAATAATAAAGTTGACAGAAGGGTCTGACTTAAACCGTTCAATCATGGATTTTCTTGTAGCTGAAGACGTCTGGGTCTCAGAGCCTTTTTTTGCAGCTCCGTTCACAATATCGACTCTTTGCCCGAAAGCCTCTCTTATCGCTGCTGCAAGTAATTGCTGCATATCAAGGGTTCGGGTGAAGATAAGTGCCTTTTCTCCCGTGCGCTTTACCTCCTTTAAAATATCGAGAAGGAGCGCAAGCTTGGGGCAGTCGTCTGTCATTAGATTGATTGCTCCATCCGCATACGGGGTGTAAGGATGGATTGCAGGATGCTGGTATAATTGCATCATCCCCTGAATCACCGAGAGATGAATACCTTTTTGACTGTTACCTCGCACAGAGGCTATATACTCGACATGACGGCGTCGCTGCTCAGGAGCAAGAAAACACTCCTTTTTATGGATATGTTTTTTGGGAAGGCCTATTAACTCCTGTGACTTCTCTCTGCGTAAGATATACGGCGGAGAGGAGCCAACAAGTGGCTGATCAGTTGAACTATACTTCAGCTTCTCTTTGAGTGCGTTAAGAACACCTGTTGTATTTTCAGGATTGTTTGCGATAGGTTGTTCATAGGTTTTGGAAAACTCTTGTGAGCTTCCGAGTGTGCCCGGTTGGAGATAATCAATGATATTCCAGACATCAAGCATTCTTGTTTCAACCGGAGTACCGGTACAGGCAATTTTAAACTTTGCAGAGAGGCTTTTCAGGGCAAAAGAGCGCTTTGACTTGGGTGTTTTATGAGCCTGTGCCTCATCTGTTATAACGACTGACCATGAGGATTTGATGTTAGCTAAAGAGAACTGATAATTAACCAGCGTATCATAGTTTGTGAAAATAATCCTGTTTTTTCGGAGTTTTTCATAATCAAGCTGGCCTTTCAAAACTCCATCAGCTTGCTCGGCCCTCACGGTATCTATCCCTCGTTTATAAAGCGTAAGGCAGGGTTGAAAAATACTCCCGTCGTGCTTAAAAAACTTCCTCATATCCTGCAACCATGTCTCATTCTCCAAAAGAATGACCGGCATCACAACAAGCACAGGATTCCAGGGCGGCAATGCCGTATCATGACCACTCTCATTGGTAATGCTATACTGCGGGTGATCGGTCAATTCGAGCAGCCATGCAATAAACAATAATATCTGGAGAGTCTTCCCTAATCCCATGTCGTCAGCAAGCAGACACCCTTTTCTTCCCATGAGAAAATTTGCCTGCATCCACCGAAGTCCCTTAATTTGATGCTCTTTCAATTCGACCTCATCTCGCAGAGATTTGGGTCTACCGAAAAGCGCTTCGGGGACAGTAGCTAACCTTTCCTGCTCTTCATAGTCCACATCCCCCTCATTTTCATAGATAAGCAGGTAGTCTTTATCGTTCTCATCCACAGGAGGTCGCTTTCCCCTTACAGCGTTTGTCACATCTTCAGCCAGTTTTTTAGTGGCTGCCACAAAAGCTCTATCAAGAGCAATTGATCGCTCTTGATAATCAATAAATCCTTTGCCAGAATCGAATGCTGTCTGCGTATCATTGTAGAATTTCACAACATCATTTACCCCATCAAACACAATCGTCTTTTTCTCGCCGTCAGCATACGTTACCTCAATACCCGCATTAAATCTCCGGTATTTTCCAGGAATACCAGGTGTTGTGTCTTCAAAAATACCGGTTTGAGAGTTTTTTATAAACGGCAATGAAATTGATGGGAATTTCCCAATTGCTTTCACTCGTGGACCGAAATTGCCAAGAAAAAGATCCACCTCGCTGGCGACTCCATCAAATACTGCCGCAGGATTTCGTAAAACATCAATTTTTTCAAACCCCTTCAGATGCCGGACACGGGCCATACGATTCAATGCCTCCTCCTGCTCCTGGCTGAACAACACCCTAATGCGACCACCGGCACCATCTTCAACATGTAGGCTTGACAAGTCTTCAGAATGGAGAAACACCCTTCGTAAGGCTTCCTGCGGAACCCCTGCAATGAATGGTGCAAACGAAATAGCGCCGTTTGGTTCTTCAATAAGATCAAGCCCCAGGGAGGGGGCAATCAAAATTTTATTCCCTTGAATAAATTCGTCAATCCTGGAACCAAGTCCTGTCGCGAGTTCACGTATTTCAGCAAAAGAGATCCAGCCTTGTGAGGCCATTTTATCAGCGGGCGACAGATTACGGAACCTTTCTATTGCTCTTACCAAAGAGTATGTCTGCCTGTCAAAAGAGTATGTTTGGCCGACTACTGAAACAAAACAACCTACTTTTTTTTCGGGGTAAACTTCGTTAATGCCTAAGCTGATCTTAAGATGATAGACAAAATCATGCCAACCAAGAGTCCCTTTTGAAGAGAGTTCACAAAAAAACGGGGCAGAAGGAGCCAACTCTTCGAATGCGTTAATCTCGTAATCCGGCAACTCCAGAAGTATTTTATAAGGAATAATAACAACGCGTTCTTCTTTCTCAACGAGGCAAAGGTCGAGCAATTGCGGAATAAGAAGCGGGAGGCGCTTGCCCAGCAATGTTAAAGGAGCAGGGAATTCAGCGTCAGGAGATGTAATATCAAGCCCTTCCCCATAGATACGCAATCCATCACTTTCGGCAGAAATAAAAACACCCTTCACGGGTTCTGATAAAATCCATGTCATATACTAATCCTAATTATCATGAAAAACCTCATCAACCTTATCTTGCCACCTACTACCCTGGTGCGGAACTCTGCGTTCTGACGGCAATGCCATGTTTTTTAATTCCCTCTCTGGGATATGGTGATCAGTCCACATATCAGGAATCGATGAATCAAACTCCTGCCTTGTGAAAAGATAGACGCAACCTACATCACTAAACTCCACGGCAACAATTTTGCCAAAATCAAGAATAAATGCCGCGTTGTTCTGTGTAGCAGAGAGATGCCCGTAACTGATATTTTTATTTCCTCGGAGTTGAGATGCAACAGCGTCAGAGAGGAGCGAACGGCTGCCAATCAATTTATGAACATGCGTAAGCCAGAAAGCTCTCCGCCTGTTACGGTCTTGCCCTTTTAAGACATGATCAAAGAAGAAATGAATGTCTGCTACCGAAAGGCATTTAATAAAATGCTGACAGGCGATCTGGTCTACACTCACCCACTTGTTTCTGTTTGCCGGTAAACGAGGGTCACCCAGCAAGGGATGGCTCAAAATAGCGGTCAAAAGACTCTTAAAAATGCGATTAACATAACGATGGTATAGCAGTTTTTTTACTGTACTATCAAGAACGCTACGATCACTTTCCCAGCCAGACCAGATAAAGAGCGTTTCAAAAAGGTAATCACTGATAGCCGAAGAGCTTGTAACATTTTCTATGCAGGAATCCATAGCATAAGCAACAGCAGAATAGACATACTCAGAGAATTCGTACAGCGCCCACTCTTTTGATGCATCTTTAGGGTGTTTAAGCTCCTTCAGGAGGTGTTTTTTAGCGAATTCAGTCGAACCATTTTCTGCAATAATGGTGATAATATCTCCCTTCCATTTCACTAAAGCACGATCACGTCCAGAATATGACACAAGTTGCCCGGCAGTATATTCAGTAATTTCCTTTTTAGGTAATTTTTGCGCCCATTTCTGGTGAAGAGACCATACCAAACCCTTGACTACTCTGGTCTTTGCAACCTCAACATTCCGAATGAGGTAATCTGCGAATTTTGGCTCATGAACAATATCACTCTCCCAGCAGAGCGATCTTACAGTAGATTGATCAATCGTGGTACGTTCACCTCGACGGTATTCTTCCCACTGTATTCTTGGATCAGTAGGTGGTGGCTTAGGCGGAACAACTTCAAGCAACTTATCTTCAAGCCTGACGATAAGCTGCTTGATATTAGGAAAGGGTTCTACATATTCTTTTGGAATTAGTTGCCTTGTAAAATTGTCTATTAACCGAGGCACTCCCTTCAAGTCAGCTAATGCGATGTGCAGCTCAGACATGATTGGTCAACTGCTTTACAATTATTTTTGATCCAAATGAACGAACTCTGATTTGAAATACTACCCGACGGCTCTTGACAGGGTCTTCTTTTCCATTAACCATAATCAAACCCTGTTTACCTCGCCCGCTTGCCGACAACACACGAACAAAGTAGTTGATCTTTTCATGATACTTATCATCACCCTGATTCTCCATAATGGATATCGACTCGCTCACCACCGCCATCGACCTGTTTTGACTAAGCTTAAGATTATGCGTATCAGTGCCCTTTGAGTCTGTATGCCCTTCTACAACAACAGAACTGATATCGTTACGGAACTCTTTACTATAGATTGTATCGGTTAGCTTAGGAACAAATCCCTCAAGAAAACCCTTCCCATGTGGCGGGATTTCAAAGCGATCAAAAGCAAAAGCAAGAAGATCTTCCGGAACCAAAATAAGTAATGCAAGAGGATCATTTGGATCTGATTCTACCCGAACACCCTGTGCGACATACCCTTTAAGCTGCTGCTGTAATTTCACTAAAATCATCGACTTTGTGCTCTGACTCTCTTGGAAAGCGTTATTCATAAACGTGCATAAAAGCAGAATAAAAATAACCATAAGTGAGGTCATCAAATCGGTAAATGAATTTGCAATTCCGGAACTTGTCTCTTCTTCCATAATAGAGGCTATTTAGTCAGCTTGTTTAATTATGCTGCTGATCTTTTCGGCAACCTATTCAAAGTCCTTGAGTTTTTCTTTCAAAGTCCTCAAGCTCTTCTGACAAACGCTCTATTGCCCCAAAAAGCTGGCCTACAGCATGAGCCACATGCTCATTTGCAACCGCAACAGTACCATTAAAATGAGCTTGCGTAGCGCTTGAAAACTGCTGTAGATTGAGAGTTATATTCGAGAGGAGATGGGATGCACTCGTATCAACCTCACGAAAAGCCTCGCGATAACTGACCATTGATTTCTCAATTATCTTCCAGGTCTCCACCTGGTGCTCTTGTGAAGTATTCAACTTTTCAACCTGTGATGCTGCCAGTTCAGCGACCTCCTTGATGGAGTCCTGACTCTCCTTCATTTTTTGAACAGAAACAGAAAGTGAATTCATGGCAATTTTAACATCTTGAGCAACGGACCTCATCCCGGCATTAATATCATTGTATCCTGTGACATAAGTTCCGAACCCTGCAACAGCAGACTGAAGCGTCTCTTTTAACTCATCAACTCTGTCCAACTGGCCCTCATGCTTGCTCAAGACTTCCATAAATTTCTCAACACTTTGCTGGTTAAGCTCTCCGACTTTTGCGAGAATACCTTCTGCAGCCTTAGATGTTTTATCCGCAGAACCCTCAATGGACCGCCGCATTGACTCACTCAATCCAGCAAACCTTTCTTCTATTTTCGACATAGAGTCACCAAGTTTTGCAACCATGTTTTCTAACGATTCAGCACCCACTGTAAGCTGGTTTTGTGTTGAAATCTTCGACAATTCAATCAACTCCTTTAGCGCAGCCTGTGTCCCTGTCAACTGTGAATTCATTCCTCCGAGTGTCTCGGCCGTCTGTTTAATCTGATCGACTACATTGGTAAACTGATCCTGAGCGCCGCCTGTCAAAGATTTTTTAAACTCTTTGCTCATCTCTGTAATTGATGAAGCGAGAGAATCCTGTAATTGCGTCAATAACTTTTCAATATTTTCTGTGATCACTCCTTGCCCAGTCTTTTGGCCATTTTCAAGAACAGCAAGGAGTTTACCCTGTGACCCTCGGGTAAACTCTGTAAGCTGATCAATAGCAACTACAACTCTATCAAGTATTGGACTCATACTCTCACTGATGTTATTTCTCAGACCAACCGATAAATCTGAATTAAATGTCCTGAATGCTGCATTCTGACTCTTCATGGTCTGACAAAGCTCATTCAGGAAATAGGCATCTGTCCGAACAGGAAGAAGTGTATCCAAGGCATCTATGAATGAGAGCCTGAGCGTGTTCATTTTATAAAACACAATTTTTTCTACGAGCAGAAAAATCGTAGCGGAAAAAAGAGCTACGATAGAAGAGATAAACTTTCCTGATAGTCCTCCAATAAGACCCTCCAGCCCATTGACTTTATTATCAAGAATTTTAACATCTAACAAGCCAATCAAAATGGCTAAAAAAGTAAAAAGAAGACCTATTCCGGTCAATATACCTGGTATTGCAACAAATCGTTGCTTGTTAAAGCCTCTCCCAAATGAATGTTGTTCACTATAGACTGTAGCGGCAGAGCAAGAAGACCATATCTCTGCTTGATCGTGGTTATTTTCAGTTATACTCTCCCTGCGAATTAATTTTGTTTTGAAAGAGCGCCATGGGAAAAAAAGAAAACTGCTTGCATCAAACATTTTATCCAAATAGCCAGTAACTTGAGCATTTCTGCCCTGACTCCCTTGCATCGAAAATTTTTCAATTAGGCCATTTATTGTTTCAATAGCACCACTGAGAGCTTTCTCATTTTGAATTTTTAAACGATAAAGGGTATATAATTCATAGGAAGGCCATATAATTAAAAGCGCAGCGGCTACCCATGAGATCCATGGAGCTGTAATGCCTGCGACATTAAATGGAAACTGCAAAAACTCTTTGATATCCATGGGAGGTAAATTTATACAGGGATAGGAAAATGCAACAGCGATAAAGACATGGTTTTTTATGCCCTGACAGGGCACTTAACGCCCTGTATAAAAACCGAATACGCTAGCAAAAAAAAACCTATATCAGATTATCTTTCGACTAATGGGAAGCTGACGCTTCACGTTACAACGTCTTACTATTTACAAAATATCCACACTGATTAAAAATATAACGGCAATGGATTCATTCTTTGCTGCCATACTACACATATTCATAAATTGACAGTCAAATCGCGCGGCGCCAGTGCAACGCTAAAAAGAAAACCGGTTACAAAGCGCCGGGTATTTGTGCTTTCAAGAATCCCGAGTCTCTGAACTATCCAGTCTATAGGTAAGAGCAATACCAAGATTATCGATACAATCACTGGCAAAATGATACAAACCCCGAAGGCCTGACTGATAGAACAACCAATACCTCCAACCACCAACCCTGTGCAACGAGCGCATAGCGGGAAAACAAACGAACCAGCATGAAACGCCCTCTCAGGCTTCAGATTGCATAACGGAGCATGACCGAATTGCTTACAACGGTTGACCACTAAGAATCAGCCAATGAGAAGCAAAAACAAAGCACTAACAACACAAGTATCCACATCGGAATAAACATCGAACTCCTCCCGCTAACGTTTATGACACAAACATGCGTGAACCAAAAAGCACTCACCAGAGACCTTTTTTAGGTGCAAAACCACTGGCCTTAGAAGAGTATATCGCTGGGACTAGGACAAAAGCCGTCCGAGGTGTGAAATTATTTTAAATAAAAGTTACGGATAAGAGGCAGGGCTTACCTCTTGCAGAGAAACAGCTATCAGTTTTCCGAAATCAATCTCAGAAACGCAGGTAGCTCAGGACTTTCTTTATTAATCCTGTCTTTATAAAAAAGAGCTGACTTATACTCTTCTACAGCTTTTATGAAAACACCTCTTCGTTCATAGGCTGGTGTTTTGTAATCGGGTTTTTTCTCTTTGCCGGGTGGGTTCTGCACTATAGCGTTTCCAGGCAAAAGAACTCTCCCTGTCAATGGGGTTCTGGGGTGTGGCTGCTGCGCAGGGAGTTTCCTTCTGAGCCCTGTGGCTATGAGTATGGCTCGTATCTCTCCTGAATCGGTGGGTTCGTCAATGTAGCCATTGATAATCTGGGTATCACAGCCGACCTCTTGTTCGATATAGGCCATTGCTGGCGAGAGGTCTTTCATGGTGACCTCACCGGTTATGTTCACCAAAAGCGCATGCGTCTGCTTGATGGATTCCCTGTCAGTTTCAAGAGTTTTCAATGCTTCCGTAACGGCCTGAAGTGCACCATCATCACCAAATGCTGAAACGGTGGCAAATACAGCTTCGCCTGCCCCTGACAGCAACTCGGCAACATCAGCGAAATTGACTTTGATATTGCCTTTATGCGTCAAGAGATCGGTCATGCCTTTGATGGCTCTATAGATGACTTCATTAGGAAGGCTGAAGGCATCACTGACTGAGGTGGTGGTTGGGGTGGCACTAGACAAAATCCGGTCGCTGTCAATGACAATGAGCGTGTCGACATATTTGCGCAGTTCTGCCAGGCCCTCTCCTGCTGCGATCAGTTTATCTCTTCCTTCGCAAGCGAAGGGCATGGTTACCAGGCCGAGGGTGAGGATGCCCATATTTTTGGCGACCAAGGCAACGCCATGCGTCAGAATCCTGCTTGAGCCGTTGCTTACTCTCTTTTTTGACTCTTTTTCCTTCTGAAACTGACCGCCAACACGAACTTTGATAGCAGCTTTAGACCCTTGGAGAGCCGGAGGATCACTATGAACCGCGAGGTAATCCACCTTGGCAAGCTTTTTCTCGATCGTGTGGTTTAAGGCACTACAACCAAAACTGCCGATGCCAACCACTTTGATGGTGACGTCACTGGGTTGATCGTTATAAAACTGCTCAAGATCAATTACGAAAGCCATCGGTAAGACCTCTCTTTATGATGTGTATGAAGGATATGAAGTGAATATCCGATAATATAGTGAAAATACTCGCTCCCAATAGAGCTGAGTTATCGCTGTAGCTACTTCGTCTTTTAACCAAGATCGGCATTCAGTAACCCTCTCCGAGAGCTTTTCCATGCGACAGGCTATCAGGGTTCCGGTTTTTGAAACCGGCGATACTGACAAGAATTCCGACACCGAGAGAGTTGAAGAGCAGTGCCGCCATAGCTGATAAACGGCAGGGCTACGCCGGTGGTTGGGAGCAGGTGGCATGCAACGGCAATATTGATGAAGGCAAAAAGGGAGATTGCAAGGGTGATGCCTGTTGCCACGTATCGGCCAAAGCTGTCGGCAGCATGCTTGGCTATGACAAGACCGCAGAGCATAAACCCTGCAAAAAGGATAATGACGGCGAGTGCACCCAGAAAACCGTACTCCTCTCCGACGACGACAAAGACAAAATCGTTATAGGATAGCGGAAGATAGAGCTCCCGCTGCATGCTTTGCCCGATGCCCAGGCCATGTAAACCGCCGTTGCCCAGACCGATCAAAGCCTGCGCAACCTGGTAACTCATAAATTTTTCATCATCGCTGAAAAAGGAGATAAGACGGGCCCACCGATATGGCGCTGCCCAAACATAAACAACTGCTATGGGAAGAAGTGGCAATGCCGTGATAAACATATAACGGATATTTACGCCGCCAATAAACATGAGCATGAAACCTATCAGAGCGATGAGGGAGGCCATACTGAAGTTAGGCTCTAAAGCCACAAGGATGACGATGACCATCAGGTTTGTGAGCAGTGGAATATAGGAGTCCTAAAGGTCCATTATATAACTCTGCTTTTCAGTGATAAGCCTCGATAAGTGGAAGATAATCGCGTATTTGGCCAAGTCGGAAACTTGAAATTTGAAGGAGCCGAAGCCTATCCATCGGGCAGCTCCCGAAATGATGTGCAGTCCCTTCATGATCAGCAACATGGAGAGCAGGGCTATACTGGCTAAGAAAATGAGCCTGCTTGTCTTCCAGAAGAAATGATAGTCTAACCGACCGAAGAGGGCGATTACTGCGAGGCTTAGCAGTATAAAAATAAGATGCCGCCAGAGGAAGTACTCTGTGCTGGAGTACATCGACCGGGCCCAACCAGCGCCGCTGCTGTAAACGACTACAATCCCGATGCACATCAGTATGGCTAAGATCAGAAGCAGTAGCTGGCCTGCAATACCACCACCGCGAGAGGGCGCCTGGAGCTGCAGGGAGCTGACCTCCACCGTACTGTCTGGAATGTCTGATCTAAGCAGCATGTCTAAAATTGATAACCTTATTTTTTTACTAGCCCCAGTTCTTACAATCAGTATATCACTACTACTAGGACAAAAACCGTCCAACGTCACCTTTTTTTTTTGATAAAAACCTTTTTATTGAGCAGCCTTTCAAGTAGCGTGCCGACGCTGGAATTTTCGGCACTTTATTTCAGGCAATTGCGGACTTGGAGCCAGAAAGCTGCAAATGGATGCGAATTAGGGGAACTTCAGCGCCACAACAAAACCATATTCAAAATCTTGGGCACAGAATGCCGTGCTTGCGGAAAGCATCAGCTTGGATCATATACAAGGATAAGGAGGGATATAGGACATAAGCCGTCATAGGTGCATTTATTTTTCAGCTTTATCATTCTTTTTTACCGGGCTCTTAAACTCGTGTCATGGAATGAAAAACCTCTTGAAGGTTCAAGTCAGGTTTTGTAATAGCTGTTGATAGATGGAGTGAAACTAATGGGTGCTTTATATGGTGGAGATGGATCCCTCACAGGAGTTCGGGATGACAGATGAGGATCTTTATAGCCTTCTATAACAGTGAACCATAGTTATGCAGATTACTTCTTCTGCAGCTTTTTCATTTTTGCCACCGTCTCCTGGGCCTTCTCGGGGTTTCCTAGCTTTTGGTATACATGGGCAAGGTGATCAAGGATTTCAGGCTCACGGGTATCGAGCGATGCTGCTTTTTCTAGGTGTTCTCGGGATTTGTCGTAGTCTGCCAACTTGAAGAGCACCCAGCCAAGCGTATCGAGGTAGCTGGCATTTTCAGGTTCCGCAGCAACTGCCTTCAGCGCAAGTTCTTTTGCTCTTGGGAGTTCCTTCCCTCGCTCAGCAAGAACATAGGCAAGATTGTTCATCATAAAATAATTCGCGGCATCAATGTCAAGAATACTCTCATAGAGGCGAATGCTTTTATCGGAAAAGCCAAGTTTATCATAGCATACGGCAAGGGTGCTGCCAGCCTGAAGATAGAGCTGTTTATCCTTATGGGCTACGCTTGGCTGCACTACTTTTTCAAGCAGCAGTGCAGCTTTTTTAACGTTACCTGACCGAAAACATACTTCACCTTCCATTGCCCGAAACCTGAGCGGGTGGACTGGAAAGCGCTTTTTTATGATGGCAACCGTTTTTTCAGCCTGCCGGTTCTCCTTCAGCGTGAGATATGCGGCAACAAGATCCTCCCAGATTGCAATATTGCCGGAGTCGAGTAACAGTGCCTTTTTAAAATCCGTTATAGATGCGGCTTCCTGACCATGTAAGAGCTTGACATTCGCTCGGAGCGCATAGACCTCGCTGTTGTTGGGATGACGCTTGTTTATTTCGTCGATCATGGCAAACGATGGATCGACAAACGAGCTCTCCTTGTTCGATCGAACAACAAAGAGCTTGGCGAGATCGATTTGCTGCTGGAAACTTACCTGATTGGAAGTATAAAAGCGGTTAAGATCTTCAAGAAAAACAGGACGGTTTTTTGTTTTTACAGAGACCTCGAAGAGTGCGAGCCATGCTGGAATAAATTTTGGATTTTCCTTAAGTACCTCCCTGAATGTTGTGGAAGCAAGATCATGCTGCTCTGTCTGCATGTAGAGCTCTCCGAGAGTGAGGCTTAGCTTCTCTTTGCCATTGCCCTGCTCAATGAGATCCATTACTGTACTTATGGCATCATTATAATGAAGGAGTTTAATCTGCATCAGCAATACCTGAGCCTGGAGTGTTTTATCCTTTGGGTCAAAAGCAAGAATTTCCTGAAAAACAGGAAGGGCTTTTTCAGGCTGTTCAGCAGCAAGATATGCCAGCGCAAGATAGGTGAGCGGTTCAGGAGAGCCAGGTTCAAGAGCAACAAGCTGGCGATAGAGATCTGAGGCCCGAGAGTAATCGTGCATCTGATGAACCAGGCCGGCAAGAAACCTCAGATAATATTTATTGCCGGAATCAAGCACGACACTTTTTTCGCTATGCTGGCGGGCAGAGTCAATAAGTCCAAGACTAACATAGGCTTTTGCGAGCGCATAATGAATCGCGGCGTTTGTCGGCTGCGCCATAAGAAGCTTCTCGTAATCGTCAGCGGCCCCCCGATAATTTTCTTTGGCACTCAAGAACGATGCAGCTACAAACTCTCTTTTTGAGGCTTCAGAGAGAGAATCGGAAGCGCGCATCTCGGAGAGAACGGGCCGGGAAGAACATGATGAAAGGGAAATAACTAAAAACATTGCACCGCTAAGCACAAAAGAGAAGATCCTCAACCGTTCAAAGCGGTTTACTGAATAGTTAGCGACCCTGCTGAACATCAAATAAAGGGTATTCATTGCTGTCGCTTCCCGTTGAAAAGCGTAAAAATGCCTGACGCGTTGCAACCCGTCCCCTTGTTGTCCTTGTGAGGTAGCCTGCCTGGATAAGGTAGGGCTCGTACACCTCTTCGATGGTATCCCGCTCTTCACCTACCGACACGGCAAGGGAGGCTATGCCGACTGGTCCACCACTGAATTTGTTGACAATGGTATCCATGATTTTTTTATCCATATCATCCAGCCCTTCCTCATCTATTTCAAGGCACTCAAGGGTCTTCATGGCAATAGCACGGCTTATAAGCTCCACACCATCAACCTGTGCAAAATCCCTGGCTCGCCGAAGCAATCTGTTGGCAATGCGGGGGGTACCCCTGGAACGCCCAGCAATTTCAGATGCAGCATCTTCATCAATTCCGATACCGAGAATACCTGACGCCCTTATGATAATTCCTTCGAGAATATCCGGTGCATAGTAATCAAAGCGGCTGTTAATACCGAACCTTGCCCTGAGTGGTGAGGTCAGAAGACCGGAACGAGTCGTTGCGCCAACAAGGGTGAAGGGTTCAATACGCAGCTGTACCGCCCTTGCTGAAGGCCCGCTGTCGAGCATGATATCAATACGGAAGTCTTCCATGGCTGAATAGAGATACTCCTCAACAGCCGGGGGCATTCGGTGAATTTCGTCAATAAAAAGCACGTCTCCCTTTTGCAAACCAGTCAACAGTCCCGCGAGATTACCTGCCTTGTCGAGCAAAGGGCCGGACGTTGACTTGATGCTGCTTCCCATTTCGGATGCAATGATATAGGCGAGCGTCGTCTTTCCGAGCCCTGGGGGACCGGATAAGAGGACATGGTCCAGAGCATCACCACGTATTTTTGCTGCTGAAATAAAAACTTTCAGATTATCGGTCAGCCGCTGCTGCCCGGCAAAATCATCCATTGAGATTGGTCGAATCTGTTCTTCGATCCTGGTCTCAACGGCATCGGGTGGCGTATTGAGCAGTTCTATTCTCAAACAAAAAGCATTACAGGTTTATCGGCATAGCATTCAGAGCTTTATCCTCGGATCAGCAACGGCATAGAGAACATCGGCAAAAAGATTGCCAAGCACTATCAGAGAGCCGGAAATAAAGGTATTGGCAATAATCAGCGGGTAATCTCTTGCAAAAATAGCTTCGACCGTCACCCGCCCCATACCCGGAAAAGCAAAAATCACCTCAATAAACAAAGCACCGCTGAATATAAATGGCAAAGCACTTCCCATCAGGGTTATGACCGGAAGAAGTGCATTTCGAAGTGCATGTTTGAAAATAACCACCTTTTCTGATAACCCCTTAGCCCTTGCTGTGCGGATATAGTCCTGGCGGATCACCTCCAACATGCTTCCCCTGACGTAACGGGCAATACCTGCAGCACCATTAATGCTGAGTACGGTAACCGGCAGCACGAGATGCCATGCGCGGTCAAGCATAAAACCCAGAGGACCATAACTTTCAGCACCAATCTCGTTCAGGCCTGAAACGGGGAAAAAAGGAAATTTCAGGGCTAACAGAATAATCATCATCAGGGCAAACCAGAACTCCGGCATTGAATAAAAAAACAATGCTGTTACCGTCAGGAACCTGTCGAGAAAGGTGTTCTGACGGACTGCAGAAATTATACCGATGAGAATGCCGAAGGTAAAATTTGCAATGAGGGTCAGTGTCGCTATAGTCAATGTTATCGGCAGCGCCTCGGCAATAACATCGAAAACCGGCTGCTGGGATCGGCTGAAACTGCGACCGAAGTCACCCTGCAGAACGTTGGCAAGCCATTTGAAATACTGCACGGGCAAAGGGTCGTTTAGCCCATACTGTGCCCTGATCTGCTCTGCAACATTCGGACTTATGCCCGGCTGGATAAAAAAAGCTGCAGGATCACCGGGAGCAAGTCTGATAATGAAAAACGTAAGGGTCAATACTCCGAAAATCAACGGAACGGCTATCAAAAGCCGTTTAAAAATATAAATCAGCATAACAGACTATTGGGCAATATTTGCCGAAGGCCGGAGCCTCCAGTCATCAACATTATAAAACGTTCCGGAAATATTGAGTTCCGCGCCCTCAATTCGTTTATTGAATCCCTGTGTTTCCTTGATCCAGTAAAGGAAGGTGATTGGTTGATCACGATGAAGGATTTCCTGATACTCAAGCCAGTAGGGCCGTGCTTGTAACGGGTCCATTTTTTGCTTGGCCAGTTCGCTCAGTTCGTCAATCCTCGGATTGCGGTAACCCGGAAAATTAAAGCGGCTCTTTTTGAGATCTGAACCCCATGCATCAAGGGGATCAATTTCCAGACCGATAGACCATCCGGCCATCCAGGCATCAAGTTTTCTAGACTGAAGGTTCTCAAAAAAGACATTGGATTCCTGAACGTCAAGCTTGCAGTCAATACCTATTGCGCGAAGGTTTTGCTGAATAATGACACTTGCATAGTTTCTTCTTGCATTACCTGCATTGGTATAGAGAACAAAACTGAACCTTTTGCCGTTTTTTTGGAGAATACCGTCAGTACCCGGTAACCATCCTTCAGACTTGAGCAGTGCCGATGCTTTGGCTGGATCGTATGGATGCGGAGCAATCCGGTTATTGTATGCCCATTTCAGAGAGGGTGAAATATCGTTATTGCAGATCACGCCATACTGCTTCAGATAGCCATCGATGATTGCCTGGCGGTCTATAGCCGTTGTAAGGGCAACTCGAACGCGGGCAGAACCGAACAAAGGATGAGGTTTGACTGCACCACTTTTGCGGTACTCTGCCTGATCAATATTTGACCAGCCGACGTAGTCATAAACTCGCAAACCAACAGTTTTAATATCAAGTTGACGATTCGCTTTCAACAGGGCAGTGAAATCTTCAGGTTTGATATTTTCTACAACATCCACCGCACCGGTCTGCAACTCAGTAAGCCTGACGGTGTAATCGGGGACAACCTTGAAAGAAATTGCCGGAATGTTCCCTGGCTTGGGAAGATTTGACTTCCTGCTTGATACAAGAAAAATTTCCTGCTGCTGTTGCCAGGTTTTCAGCTTGTATGGACCTGCCCCAAGGGGTTTAAGATTGAGCGGAGAGTGACGAAACTCATCGGGCTTGACATCTTTCCAACGATGAGCGGGAAGAGGTGTAAGCGAGGTATGAAAAAGTGCAAGCTGCTCGGGAACAGGCTTGAAAAACCTGAAGATCAACGTTGTATCATTCGGGGTTTCAATGGCTTTATCAAAATCAACTTTACCCTTGTCGGCACCAACCAGCTCGGCAAGATACTGCTGCCGAGCACTGGCAATCACCGGATTGCCATAGAGCTGATAGGAAAACTTGAAATCTGCAGACACAATAGGTTTTCCGTCGTCCCAGAACGCATCACTCCGGAGAATGTAGGTAAGTGACGTATGATCATCCGATAAACGCCAGCTCTTGGCGATAGCGCCTTTTGGGGCTTTTTTGCCCTGACCCGCTGTTACTGCCCTCAGTTTTTTTTCAAGAGCCATGTAATTCATCAGGCCGGTCGTCGTATCAAACTCACTCTGAAGCAGAGAGGGATAGATAAGTCCGAAAATATTGCTTGAAGTAACGGTGGCCCCGATAACGGGATTAAGATAATCAGCATCACCGAGCATTGAGATAACAAGAGTGGAATCCATGGCGGCACTGCTCTTGCCGCCCTTACCAGTGCTGCCGTTATGCCGGCTGCAGGAAGAGAGAGTAAGTAGAGCCAGTAAAATTAAAAGGGAACCTGCCAGTTTGAACGCTATGGAAACCCTGCCGGCAGCTTTTTCAGTCATCACTATCATCATTCTCTGATTTTTCACTGTTGATCACGTTATTTATCCTGTCTGTCAACGCTTCGGCTGCTACATAATTAGAGTATCGTTTCAAAAGGAAATTAAGAGCAACCACTTCAGTGATAACGGTAATATTTTTACCAGGGAATATAGGTAATTGCACCAATGGAACGTCAACGCCGAGAATCTTTATGAATTTGGTGTCAAGGCCAAGCCGCTCATAGACCATCTCTTTATCCCATTCAAGAAGTTCTACAACCACCTGTACCTCCTTGACATCACGAATTGCCCGGATGCCGAAGGTTGCTCGCACATCAACGACTCCAAGACCACGAATTTCCATAAAATGGTCAATGATATTGTTTCTCTTTGCATTGAGCATCATTGACTCGCCTTTCCGTTGAATAACAACGACATCATCAGCTACAAGGCCGTGCCCCCTTTCAACAAGATCGAGTGCGATTTCAGATTTTCCGAGACCGCTTTTACCGATAATCATGACTCCAACACCATAAACATCGACCATTGAGCCGTGATACTGCTGGTATAATGAAAATTGGTCGTCAAGAAAACCAGTGACAAAATAGATGGTTTTAGTAGAAGAGAGGCGAGTAATATAGACAGGAATACCCGCTTTGGTAGCCATATCAAGCAGCGACAGCGGGAGTTTGTTATTGCTGGTAAGGATAATGCAAGGTATTTTAAATCGAACAAGGTTTTCAAATACCCTGTTTCGTTCCTCTTCATCAAGATGATTTAAAAACCTGGTTTCGGTATTTCCAAGAATCTGTACCCGTTTGTAGGTAAACAGATTGGTAAAGCCGGCAAGGGCAAGTCCGGGGCGGTGAAGATCACGCTCAAAAATCCTTCGTTTCTGTTCGTCAACATTGTTCAGACGCCGCAATTTAATATCATGCTTGGTGCCGATGGTATTAAAAAAATATGCGACCGTTATGGATCGCTTTTTTAATCCTTTTTGATCAAGTTTCATTGTCTCTGGCTTTCGAAGTGATAAAACCCTTCCTGAAAAGCTGCAGGGCATAAGGGATATGCCCTGCATACTTTAAACCGGCATAGTGTTATTGTAGTTTTTCCTTGTATTTCTTGAGCTGCCGGCTCAATGCCTCAACGCAGTTATCGATGGTCTGTTCATAAACTGCGCCGGATTCCTTTGCGACTAAAACATTCTGTGGAACATGCACCGTTATCTCGGCAATCTTGTTTTTTTCAAAGTCATTTTTCTGATGATCCAGAATGATGTGGCAACTGATAATACCTGGGAAAATTTTTAACAGTGGAATTACTGCGTTGCGGGCATACTCTTCTATTTCTGTATGATTATTGGAGTGGCGCAAGGTAACCTTAACATTGACAACATCACTAACAACAGCTTTCGTCATAATAACCTCCGTTATAATAAGTTGAACGTAATGAAAGAACAAGGCTCCCGCGGTGAAAATGGTATCGGGGAGCCGCACTGTAGACCTATGCGTTTGGATGCGCTTTCCGGTAAACCTCCTTTAAGCGCTCAAAAGTAACGTGAGTATATATTTCGGTAGTTGACAG
>CAIVSG010000164.1 GCA_903908555.1 uncultured Chlorobiaceae bacterium
GCAATTTGATGGCTCCTTTGCGTTGACGGTACTCTGCCCAAGGGAAAACGCTCAGACAGAGGTTGATAACGGTGGCGTCCATTGAAAAAAGTGGATTTTTGAAACGGAATTTATGGTCGGGAGTAAATGACCGGCACTTGTGTAAACGGAAATTAAGAACCAGCACATTTCGGAAAATAAGAACCGGCAGTTTGGCGTAAAATAACACCCATAGTCCTTCGTAGTTTAACGGTGCGAACCAAAACTAAACGAAGGGACTATGAGGACACCGTTAAAACGCTTAACAATGCACAATCAAGTTAAGGAACTTTTCCGAAAAGGATTCAACGACAGTCAGATCGCATGTATAGCCGGCATTCACCGGGAGACAGTCTGCAAATATCGGCTGATGAGCGATGATGATTTTTTGATATTTCTTCAGCAACAGAAGCTGCGTAACCGCAAGCTGATGCCCTATGAGTCGTTTGTAGCAGATCGGATCAAGAATTATCCCGCCTGTAGTTCTGCGCAGATTGAAGACTGGCTGAAAGAGCATTACCTGGACTTTCCGAAAGTTACCACCCGTACCATTTATGCTTTTGTGCAGTGGGTTCGCCAAACCCATAATCACCCGAAACCCAAAGGGCGGAATCGGCAATGTCATCCTGTTGAGGAGTTGCCCTATGGTCAGCAGGGTCAAGTTGATTTTGGAGAGTTATGGCTCATTGATCAAGACAAACATCGGATCAAAGTGCACTTCATGACCATGGTGCTCTCACGCAGTCGAAGAAAATATGTCCGTTTTACCAATCAGCCGGTAACAACTCGGTTTGTGCTCGAGGCTCACGAACTGGCATTTGCCTTCTTTGAAGGGATGCCAAAAACTCTTGTTTATGATCAGGACTGTACCCTTGTTGTTGATGAAAACAGAGGTGCGGTTATCCATACGACAGAGTTCGAACGATATGTGCTGTTACGGAAATTTACGGTTCATTTATGCCGAAAATCAGACCCACAAAGCAAGGGAAAAATTGAGGCCGGCGTCAAATATGTCAAAAGAAACTTTCTGGAAGGACGGACATTTGTAAATCTGGAACTCTTAAACCAGCAAGCCGTTGACTGGCTTCATCGTACCGCCAACACCAAGGTTCATGCCTCAACCCGCCTGATTCCTGACGATGAATGGAAGACTGAAGTCGGCTATTTGCGCCAGTATACCCCGATCCCCCTCGGGGGAGTTGCCGGTAAATTTTATAACGTCCGAAAAGACAATACGGTCTCCTATCGAGGGAATTTTTATTCTCTACCACTGGGCTCATACGAAGGTCCTGGTACAAAGGTACTGCTCAGTATTAAAGACGACCAACTTCTTCTTACTCATGAAGATACGAGGCTGTTAGCACAGCATATGATGGAGCATTCGAAAGGCAAGATTGTCATGAATAACCATCATCGCCGAGATACCTCCAGCAAAATCAAAGCACTTCAAGAAGAACTCTGCCGGCAATTCAGCGATCAGCAAAAGGCAGGGCTGTTTCTTGAAATGATTCATCATTGATTCCCCCGGTATCCACGCGATCAGTTTCAGCATATCCATAAATCGATCAGTGGTAGACCAATAGAACTCATCGACAACGTGCTGGAATATTGTATGGAACACCATCTGTTTTCCTCAGGTGAATACCATGATGTCCTGCAGCGGTTTGGTAAGACTCAAGAGAAAAAGAGGGATGTTGTCCTCAAAGAGTTCCGGCCTATAACCCCGCTGGGAGATCTGGACCTCATCTTTGCACTGACACCTGCAAGCAGCAAAATAACGGCCTATGAAAAACTTATGAATTGAACCCCATGGATACTACGATCAAAAACATAAAGGATTACGCTCGGGAACTTCGATTGAGTGCGCTGGCTCTAGAGTTGGAACCATTACTCGAAGATGCTCGCAGACAGTTGCCGGCTTACAGCGATTTTGCACACAGTCTCCTGCATACGGAAATCCTGTGCCGGCGCAAGGCCAAGCTTGAACGGAGCACGAAAACTGCCCAGCTCCCTTTGCTCCATGACCTGGACAAATACGACCATTCATTTGTCAATGGTATCATCCCGGCTCAGCTCAAGCAACTGCGTCAACTGCTCTGGCTTGACCAGCACTTCAACATGATGCTCATAGGCCCCAGCGGTACAAGCAAGTCCTTTCTTGCTGGCGGGCTTTGTTATGACGCGCTCCAGCTTGGCTACCGGGCACTGTTCAGAACTATGGATCAGATTATCCAGACTATTAAACTCAAGGAGATCACCAGTGCTGCTGCTCAGGAGTATAAGCGATTGCAAACGGCTCACTTGCTGGTTATCGACGATATCATGATGTTCCCGCTCGAAAAGGAGGTTGCTGTCGGTCTGTTCCAGCTTATCAACCAGATACATGAACAAACGTCCTTTATTATTACTACCAATAAAAATCCAAAGGAGTGGGCTGAGATGCTCGGTGATGAGGTGTTGGCAAGTGCTTTGCTTGATCGGCTGCTATACCGATGCGAGGTTATCAAACTCAATGCTGATAACAGCTACCGGCTTGAGCACCGAAAAACTATCTTTAAACAACAAAATCCGGTTAAAGGAGAAACCGTCCTAAAAAAAGAGGTCGTTTTATGAAGTAAATGGCTTCAATTTATGAACGAAAGCTTGTAGATTAAACTACGTCAAACTGCTGGTCGTTAATTGCCGAAATATGCGGAAATCAAATTTCCGCCTACAACTTGTCGAGCAGTTTATAGAACAGGCCCTCATAAATTTGGTGTGGACGGTTTTTCATCGAATCTGACAAGGTGCTTCTCTTGATGCCTTCCAATCCGAGGTGGTACCATTTTTGAGCATGGACACCAAGGCTTGTTTGGA
>CAIVSG010000165.1 GCA_903908555.1 uncultured Chlorobiaceae bacterium
CACTCAGCACTCAGCACTCAGCACTCAGCACTCAGCACTCAGCACTCAGCACTCAGCACTTTCTTTCCACTCAGCACTCATCCTTTATCCCTTTTAAAATGGCCCTGTTAAAGTATACCGGAGTAGGCATTCGCGGACTTGCGGCTGCAGTGCCGCGTAATGTCATTAAAAACTATGAATACACCACCTATTTCCCAGCCGAAGAGGTAAAGCAGGTCGTCGATAAAATCGGCATTATTGAACGTCGGTTTGCCGATCCTCATATCTGTTCTTCTGACTTATGTTTTGCAGCAGCAGAAAAGCTCCTTACTGATCTCTCTGTTCCTCGTGATGAAATTGATCTCCTTGTTTTTGTGTCACAGACGCCTGACTACCGTATGCCGGCCACCTCAATTCTTCTTCAGCACCGGCTGGGACTTTCAGAAAGTACTGTTGCGTTTGACTTAAACCTGGGATGTTCAGGGTTTATCTATGGCATGTCGGTTATCTATGCCATGATGGAGCGCAGTGGACTTCGTAGGGCCTTGTTGCTTGATGGAGAAACGCGTTCACGGATCTATTCTCCAAAGGACAGAAAAACCGCCTTTATTTTCGGTGATGCTGGCGCTGCAGCTCTTATTGAACGGGATGATAGTTATGGGGAGAGCTTTTTTTCTCTCAATTCAGATGGTTCAAAAGAGGATTTGATCAAGATGAATGCAGGTGGGTATCGTAATCCGACGACGGAGGAAACGCTTAAGGAACGAGTTGTTGATGAGTTTGGTAATATCCGCAGTGATGAGCATGGGTATATGAACGGCAGTGATGTTTTCAATTTTGTTATCAGCAGGATTCCGGCCGATATCAAAAGGGTGATGGGTTACTCCGGGACTGATATTACAAGTCTTGACTATTTTCTCTTTCATCAGGCTAATGACTTTATCAACTCGTATCTTGCTCGCAAGCTGAAGCTTGATCCTGAAAAAGTACCAGCCACCATTGCAAAGTTTGGTAATACTTCGTCTGTCTCTATACCGCTGACGATGGTCTCTGAACTGCAGGGAAAACTGTCAGGCAAAAAGGTTCTTCTCTCAGGTTTTGGCGTTGGAATGACCTGGGCTACCGCTTTGATAAAACTTGGCGACTGTTTTGTCAGTGATCTTGTTGAAATTTGATTGGTAAGGCTATGACCTATAATCCGTTTTCGTTAAGTGGTAAAACCATTCTTGTTACTGGAGCCTCTTCAGGTATTGGGAGAGCTACTGCAATAGAGTGTTCACGACTAGGCGCTAAAATGATCATTACTGGTAGAAACAGAGAACGCTTGCAAGAAACACTGTCGGCAATGGAGGGCAAAGGTCACTCCATAGTGCTGGCTGATATAGCGAATAGTGAAGGTCTTGAGTTATTGGTTGCTGCTCTACCTCCCTTGGATGGAGTTGTTCATTCGGCAGGTGTTCTCAAGAGATTACCCTTGAAATTTGTCAATGAAGCTAATCTTGCTGAGCTAATGCAGATCAATTTTATGGCACCCGCATTATTGACTCGTTATCTTTATAAAAAGCAACTTCTGACAAATGAGGCCTCTATTGTTTTTATTTCTTCAGTAGCCTCATCCTATGCCTCGCTTGGCAATATTATGTATATGGCATCAAAAGGAGCGCTGAATTCATTTATGAAGGGTATAGCGCTTGAGCTTGGACCATCAGGAATCAGAGCAAATGCTATACAACCTGGTATGGTAAAAACACAGCTTACCGTCTTAATTTCAGATTCGGAAATTGAAAAAGATGTTAATCGATATCCCTTAGGCCGATATGGTACACCTGAAGAAATAGCCTATGCCGCCATCTATCTGTTGTCTGATGCTACAAAATGGGTAACTGGAACGCTACTGACCATTGATGGGGGATTGACGTTACGGTAGGCATATGGGTAACAGCGAATCCTAAATGTTGATGTGTATAGAAGGGAGTATAGGTACATGGTAACACCTCTTGTTGTTGATCTTGATGGGACGCTCATACGTACTGATCTGTTGTATCAGTCGTTGTTTTCGTTTATCAAAGAGAGGCCGCTTCAGCTGTTAGCTCCGTTTTTCTGGCTTGCAAAGGGAAAGTCACATTTGAAAACCGAGCTTGCCAATCGCGTCAGTATTGATGTTTCCGTGTTACCGTATGAGCCAGCAGTCATTGCTTTGATTGAAGGTGAAAAAGCAAAACAAAGGCCGGTCATTCTTGCGACAGCCAGCCACAAAATATATGCTGATCAGATTGCAGAGCATTTGAACCTTTTTGACCGGGTTATTGCTACGGATGGCAGCCATAATATTTCTTCCCATGCAAAGAGGGATGTTCTTGTAGAAGAATTTGGTCGTGGTGGATTTGATTATGCCGGAAACTCCCACGCGGATGTCCCGATATGGGAATCGGCCAGCAAAGCCTATCTTGTCAATCCTGAGCGCGGGGTGGAAAAACGAGCCATGAAAAAGGGTAATGTTGAGCGTGTTATCAAGAGCTCATCCAACCAGTTTGCTTTATGGCTCCAGGCATTGCGCCCGCACCAGTGGATGAAGAACCTGCTGATTTTTGTGCCGCTTCTTGCTGCTCATGATTTGTTCAATAGCTCTGCACTTTTGCTCGGGTTGCTTGGGTTTGTTTTTTTTTCACTCTGCGCTTCGAGTGTCTATCTTCTCAATGATCTTCTGGATCTTGAGGATGATCGTCATCATCCGAAAAAACGCAATCGAGTGTTGGCTTCAGGGGCGCTCTCCATCAAGACAGGCACCATTGCCATCCCCCTGCTGCTTCTTGTTCCTTTTGCCGGTTCGTTGTGGTTGATGCCCTGGCGCTTCAGCCTTGTTCTTGGTATATACTATGTTGCAACGCTTGCGTATTCTCTTGTTTTAAAGAAAGTTACTGCAGCAGATATTATTGTTCTCTCTTTACTCTATACCATTCGGATTCTGGCTGGTGTCTATGCCTGCAGTCTGACCCCTACGTTCTGGATGCTGGCATTTTCGATGTTTATTTTTCTCAGCCTTGCCCTGGTCAAAAGATATTCCGAGCTTCGGGATGCTCGTTTGAATGGCAATAATGAAAAAGCAAAGGGGAGAGGCTACTATCCTGATGATCTTGAGATGATCTCTTCTCTTGGCGCTGCATCCGGTTATCTTTCAGTGATGGTGCTTGCTCTCTATATTCAGGATAATGCAACAGTGGCAATGTACCGCCATCCGCAAATTATCTGGGCGGCCTGTCCTGTCCTGTTGTTCTGGATTACCAGGCTGTGGCTGCTGACCAATAGGGGGGAGATGCATGCCGATCCGGTTATCTATGCCGTTACCGATAAAGTCAGTATTCTCTCAGGTTTGATTTTTGGAATTATTTTCTGGCTGGCACTATAGGGTTATCACAATCCTCTATTGCCATTGATATAAAAAGGATACAATGAAACCCTTACAACGCATTCATGGCTGGGGTCGTTACCCGATCATAGAGGCAGAGGTCAATGCTCCACTCGTTGTTTCCGGGGTGAAAAGTGCTGTCGCGAACTTTTTGACGGGTGGTATGATTGCCAGAGGTCTCGGTAGAAGTTATGGAGACAGCTCGCTTGCCAAATGTGTTATCGATACCCGATACCTTAACCATCTGCTTGATTTTGACAAGAACACCGGTATTGTAACCTGTAACGCAGGGATATCTCTGGCTGAAATTCTCGAGGTGTTTGTTCCGCTGGGGTGGTTTTTGCCGGTAACCCCGGGGACAAAGCACATCACGGTTGGCGGAGCTGTTTCGAGCGACGTGCATGGCAAAAACCATCATGTCAGCGGCTGCTTTTGTGACTTTGTTGAACATATAGAGCTTCTTGTCAGTCCGGACAATGTTCTCTTGTGTTCCAGGACCAGTCATTCCGAACTTTTTCATGCGACGTGCGGCGGGATGGGCTTAACCGGCATTATTCTTTCAGTCAGTTTTCGACTGAAGCCGGTCAGCAGTGCCTATATCGACCAAAAAACCATTAAGGCCGTCAACCTCACTGAGGCTCTCGAATTGTTTGAGCAAAATTATGCGAGCACCTATTCCGTCGCCTGGATAGACTGCCTTGCTACCGGTTCATCTCTCGGGCGTTCACTGCTTATGATTGGTGAACACGCAACAGGCCACACTCTTTCGAGCCCTGCAAAACATCCCATTACTGTTCCGGTAGAGATGCCTTCAAGTTTGCTGAACCGTTATTCGATTCAATTGTTCAATACCCTCTACTATAATCGGATAACCAAAAAAGAGGTTGCAAACAGGGTACACTATGAACCCTTCTTTTATCCATTGGACGGCATTCAGCAGTGGAACCGGCTCTATGGAAAAAATGGATTTACCCAATACCAGTTTGTGATACCCAAAGAGGCCGGTCAGGAAGGCATGACGAAAATAGTAAAGGAAATTGCCGCGTCAGGCAAAGGGTCATTTCTTGCTGTGTTGAAAGTGTTCGGTAAACAAAACGATAATCTTCTTTCTTTTCCACTTGCAGGCTATACCCTTGCCCTTGACTTCAAGTTTGAAGAGGGGGTGTTTCCTCTGCTTGACCGGCTCGATGCCATGGTGCTTGATTATGGGGGCAGAATTTACCTGACAAAAGATGTGCGCATGAGCGAACGTACCTTCAAGCAAAGTTACCCTCGATGGGAGCAATTTCAGGCAGTTCGGGAGCAGAATGGAACGAAAGGTATTTTTGCCTCTTATCAATCACGACGATTAGGACTTGACAGATGAAAAAAATTCTCATTATCGGCGCCACTTCAGCCATAGCCGAGGCCACGGCACAGCGTTTCGCAAAAGAAGGAGCGAGTCTTTATCTGCTTGCTCGAAATGAAGAGCGGCTTGCCTCGCTCGCGGCCGACCTGAAAATCCGGGGCGCATCATCTGCAGCGTATGCCCTGCTTGACGTTAATGACAGAGTGCGCTATGAAGAGGTACTTAAGGAGGTTGTCAAAACACTGGGGACCATTGATGTTGCACTTGTTGCCCATGGCACTCTTGGCGATCAGAAAGCCTGTGAAGATGATGTTGATCGAGCGCTGCTTGAATTTGAGACCAATGCCGTTAGCACCATAGCGTTGCTTACCAGGCTCTCCAATCTCTTTGAAAAGCAGCATGGGGGAACCATTGCCGTGATAAGTTCGGTTGCCGGCGACAGAGGACGACCGTCAAATTATGTCTATGGAACAGCCAAAGCCGCCATAACAACATTTTGCGAAGGGCTTCAGGCACGAATGTTCCGCTCCGGCGTTCATGTGCTCATTATCAAGCCGGGTATGGTTGCCACGCCTATGACCGAAGGGCTCTCCATGCCGGGTTTGCTTGTTGCCGAGCCCGACCGGATTGCCGCTGATATAGTTCGGGCAATTGAAAAGAAAACAGATACACTCTACACACCATGGTTCTGGAAATATATCATGGCCGGCATTATCCATCTGCCGTCGGCTTTGTTTAAAAAAGTAAATCTTTAAACCAATGAAAGAGATCCAAAAACTGACGGATTCACAAATAAAAAGCAGCACTCTCTGGCTTTATTTTGCTTTTATTTTTATTGTTTTCGGTGTCAAAGCTGTGATTATCTCGAACTTTGGCAGTTCAGTTCCTTTCTGGGATGAGTGGGTTGCCGAGGGAGTGCGTCTCTATCGCCCATTGATCGATGGAACCTTGAGCTGGACTGACCTGTTTGCAAGTCATAATGAACACCGGATATTTACCACTAGAGTTCTTCACCTTTTGCTGTTTAAACTCAATAGTGGAGTGTGGGATCCGATGCTTCAGATGTACGTTAATGCGGCTATTCATACCACAGCATTAGCTTTGTTGGTCTTCTTTCTTCAGAAAGGGATAACGGGAGCTTCAAGGTTTGCTTTCTTTGCTTTTGCCTCCCTGCTTTTTGCCGTTCCTTATGGGCATCAAAACACTCTTTCTGGATTTCAGTCACAGTTCTATTTTCTGCTTCTCTTCAGCTTTCTCTTTTTATGGGCAGTTACGCGTTTCAGAACAGGTTATTATCTGTGGTTTTTGGTCATTGTTTTCTCAGCTTTTATGAGTTTTTTCTCCCTTGCTTCAGGTATCTTGACCATTGCTGCCGGTATTGGGACATTAATGATCCGCTGGATTTGTGGGATTGAAAGAACACGATGGTCAGCTGCGCTTATAATTCTTCTAGCCGTTATTTTTTTTACTGGACTTTACTTTACTCATGCAAAACCTGAATCAACATCTCTGGTTGATTTTTTCATAGCGCTTATATTTGCTACAGGCGGGGGCCTTCTTTACATTCCTTTAGTGATTTTCATGTTCAGGCATGTTCAAGAGAAAAGTCATGTATCTGATTACTCATGGTTTGTTTTTTCCCTCTCTCTTTGGGTTTTAGCACTAATTTTAGCCACTGCCTTTAGTAGGGGGTCCGGAATATTGACTTCAAGATATCTCGATATCTTGTCCATAGGTATCTTGCTCAATGGATATTGCCTTTTGTTTATGATGCAGAAATATGGAAACAGCAGAAGATTGAAGAGAATTGCAATCATTTGGTTTCTGCTTATAATCGGAGGGCTGGTCGGTATAATCCCGTCTACATTAAGATCTTTAGAGAAAAAAAACGCTGTAAGTATTCGTCAAAAGAATAATGTTTACGGCTACCTTGCTTCTGGGAATTATACTTTTTTACAAAAGAAACCACATTTAAGTGCATCCTATCTGCATATCAATTTTTTGTTTTACAATTCCGGAGGCGGGATATCAAACAGACTGAAATCGATACTTGAATATTTGGAAGACAAAACTCCTGGTCAGAGAATTCCATATTTTGATGGAGATCGTTTAAACTCTCTGTTTGAATATCTGGAGAATAAAACGCCTGGTCAGGAAATACCTTATCCGGATGCAGCAGGTCTAAAATCAATTCTTGATAATAAAACAATCAGCTCTATTCTTACTCCTGAAGTAAATAATCGAAATAGTAACAAAGGACTTGGATTATATACGGAGCAGTCAAAGCAGGTTTTTATGCGTATTGGCATTGGTTTATTATTTCTTGGAATTTTATTGTTCTTATTGGAAGCCTTTATATTAAAGGACAATCGAAAACGGGCCTGATTTTTTTTAAAAAATATCTGTACTTTTACGAATTCCTTTTAATGAAAGATAAAAAAATCATTTTACCCGGTGGTGCCGGGCTTGTCGGGCAGAATCTTGTGGCATTCCTTAAACGAAAAGGCTACCGCAATCTTGTAGTGCTCGACAAGCATAAGAAGAATCTTGAAGTATTGCGTCGCATGCATCCCGATATTACGATTGAAGAGGCTGATATGGCGGTGCCTGGGTTATGGGCAGAGCATTTCAAAAATGCAGATGCGGTTGTGATGCTTCAGGCTCAGATAGGTGATCTTCATGAGGAACCATTTATCAGGAACAATATTACAACGACAGAGCACATCATCAATCTGATCAAGAAATACCAGATTCCCTATACGGTGCATATCAGCTCCTCGGTTGTCACCTCTGTAGCTGATGATCATTACACCAACTCAAAAAAAGAGCAGGAAAAAATAGTTCTCGCCAGCGGTATCAATTGCGTTGTTCTCAGGCCAACCCTGATGTTTGGCTGGTTTGACAGAAAACACCTTGGCTGGCTGTCGCGATTCATGCAGAAAGTACCGGTTTTTCCAATTCCGGGGCATGGCAGATATATGCGTCAGCCTCTCTACGTTGGCGATTTCTGTGCCATCATTATCAGTTGCCTGGAATCAGGCATTGCAGGCAAGGTGTTCAATATCACCGGACTTGAAGAGGTCGATTATGTCGACATTATCCGCCAGATAAAAAAAGCGGTCAACGCCAAGTGTCAGATCGTCCATATTCCTTATCTGCTCTTTTCCCTGCTGCTCCGATTTTGGGCTCTTTTCGACAGCAATCCTCCGTTTACCGCCTCTCAACTCAAAGCTCTCACTGCCGGGGATGCATTTGAAGTGATTGACTGGCCGGCCATATTCAGCGTCAAGCCTACACCGTTTGCAACGGCAATCCATGAAACCTTTAACGACCCGGAGTACAGCAGGGTTGCGCTGGAGTTTTAAGCCGATGACACAAAGACGTATTGCAGTCATTGGCGCAGGGCCAATGGGTCTTGGTGTGGCCTATCAACTGGTGCAGCAGGGATGTATACCGGTTGTGTTCGAGTCGGATGACCGTGTTGGAGGCATGACTTCAACCTTCGATTTCGGCGGCATCGATATCGAGCGTTACTACCATTTTCACTGTACCTCTGACAGTGCATTTTTTCAGGTCCTTCAGGAGCTTGACCTCGAGGAGAAGATGCATTGGGTTAACACCAGCATGGGGTATTACTATCAACAAAAGCTCCAGCCCTGGGGCAATCCAGTGGCTTTGCTCCGTTTTTCAGGCCTCAGCCTGGCTGCAAAATTTCGGTACGGGCTTCATGCGTTTCTGGCAACCAAACGAAAAGAGTGGAAACCGCTTGATCAGGTTGAGGCTACCGCCTGGATAAAGCGCTGGGTTGGAACGGAAGCTTACGATGTGCTGTGGAGCAAACTCTTTGAGTACAAGTTTTATGACTACAGCCGGGAGCTTTCGGCCGCATGGATATGGAGCAGGATCAGGCGGATCGGGCGTTCCCGCTACGATATATTCCGTGAAAAACTTGGCTATCTCGAAGGCGGGTCATCAACCCTCTTGAACTCCATGAAGGCTTTTATTGAGCGTGGCGGAGGAGAGTTTCATCTGAAGAGCGCGGTAACAAAGGTTGCAATCAGCGAAGGAATGGTAACCGGAGTAAATACCGATGGAGCGTTTCATCCCTTTGCTCGAGTGGTCAGCACTATTCCGCTGCCCTACATTCCGGCGATGATACCTGATCTGCCGGCGGAACTTATGCAGAAATTTGAAGCGGTCAAAAATATTGCGGTTGTCTGTGTCATTGTAAAACTCAAAAAACAGGTCACCGGTAATTTCTGGCTGAACGTCAATGATCCTGCCATGGATATTCCCGGTCTGGTTGAATACACCAACCTGAGGCCTCTGGGTGAAGAGCATATTGTGTATGTGCCGTTTTATATGCCGGGCGAACATCCGAAATACCAGGACGATGACCAGGTCTATGAAAACAAGGTGAGTCGATACATCAAAGCGATTAATCCTGCCGTCACCGACAGCGATATCACGCAAATACATGTCAGCCGTTACCGGTATGCCCAGCCGATATGCGGGCCAGGCTATCTCGACAAAGTGCCATCCCCCTCCCTGCCCATAAAAGGATTATGGGTAGTCGACACATCGTATTACTATCCTGAAGACCGGGGGATATCCGAAGGCATTGGTTTTGGAAGGGAACTTGCAAAACACGTTACGGAATGATCAAAAAATTCATGTCAAGGCAGTTCTTTTTTTTCCTCTTGACAGGTGGCCTGGCTGCGCTCGTAAACTTTGCAAGCAGGATCGGGTATAGCCAGTTTGTCGGTTACTCAACGGCCATTGTTCTGGCCTATATCACCGGGATGATTACCGCCTTTACTCTTGCCCGGCTTTTTGTTTTCAAAGAGAGCAGCCAGAGTGTCCACCGATCTGCTTTTTACTTTGTTTTGGTAAATGTTGTTGCAATCGCCCAGACATGGCTCATCAGTCTCGCTCTTGCCTATTATGCTCTTCCATACTTTGGCGTTCAGCATTTTGTGCCCGAAATAGCCCACGCCATCGGATTGGCTGTACCGATTTTCACCAGCTATATCGGCCATAAAAAATTATCTTTTAAATAATTGCAGCCGTGGATAACCATTGTTCAAAGTTTAATTACGGATGCAAACAGTAAACAATTTATCTTACCGTCTGGATATTGACGGCCTTCGGGCAATCGCAGTATTGGCCGTTATGTTTTATCATGCAGGTATTCCCGGCTTTTCAGGTGGTTTCGTAGGTGTAGATATTTTTTTTGTGATTTCAGGGTTTCTCATCACATCTATTATTCTTAAAGAAGTCAATGAAGGGAAATTTTCCATTGCTCGATTTTACGAACGTCGCATCAGAAGGATTTTCCCTGCGTTATATCCTGTAATTCTTGCCACCTTCATAGGTTCTTGGTACCTTTTTCATGTTGTTCAATTCAAGCAGTTTGCCGAGAGTGTTGCCACTACAGCTCTTTTTTGTTCCAATATTTTGTTCTGGCTGAAATCAGGTGATTATTTCGCAGCTCCTTCAGCTGAAATACCCTTACTGCACACGTGGTCGCTTGCTGTTGAAGAACAATTTTACATTGTGTTTCCTCTTTTTCTCGTTGCCATTAACAACTTTTTAAAAAGAAAATATTTTCCATGGATACTTGCCATGGCTATTATTTCTTTTGCGGTAAGTGTATATGGAATGCAAGTAAATAAGTCAGCGACGTTTTATATGGCTCCAACCCGTGCATGGGAGTTATTGGTAGGTTCTATAATAGCATTGAATGTCATACCTTCGATTAAAAACGACGTTCTGAGAAACACTATTGCGGTGCTTGGTATTATTTTAATTGGTTATAGCGTTTTTTTCTTTACAGAAGCCACCCCATTTCCAGGTACTGCTGCGTTACTTCCTGTTTTAGGCACAGGGTTTCTCCTATTCAGTGGTCAGAGTGGTTCATCAGTTGTTGGCAAAACTCTCTCTTTTCGCCCATTGGTTTTTACCGGCCTCATTTCGTACTCCCTATATCTTTGGCATTGGCCACTGCTTGTATTTTCAAAATACTATCTGATGAGAGCATTGACTCCAACGGAAACTGTCGGAATCATTACTCTTACTTTTATTGTTTCGATTAGTTCATGGAAGTTTATTGAGCAACCTTTTCGAGGTAAAACGCCCATATTTGCTAATCGTCGAAGTCTGTTTGCAGTTTCTGCTTTGGTGATGACCGTGGCTCTAGTTTTTGGAATTGTTGTATTTAAAAAAAATGGTGTGCCTGCTCGGTTTGCCGATAACGCAATGATTTTCGCTGTAGAGAGCGATCCACTTACGAAGCCAGAAACTTGGTCAAATGGTAAACTTGTTGGAAAGAATATCAACGCAGTTTGGCTTGGAAAGGAAAATGTACCACAGTCTTTTGTCTTATGGGGTGATTCTCATGCAGGGGCATTATCTCTTGGTTTGTCAAATTTAGCAAAGCGTCATGGGAGGTCTGGTTTAATTATTAGCAGAGGAGGGTTCCCTCCATTGCTTTTGAGCGGAACAAAAATCCAAAGTTATTCAAAGCAGGAGTTTGACGATATTATACTTTATATCTCATCACATAGAGAGCTTAAGACTGTTATTTTGGCAGCATCATGGGGCGGAGATAAAGATCGGGGTGAATATGAAAGTTCAATACAGCGAACGGTGAATAAGCTACTCAGTATGGATCGTGACGTTGTGCTTGTTGCAGATGTACCACGAATGAAGTACGATATCCCTCATGCCATGTTTATGGCATACCGTACCGGTCGCAAACTTCAGGATATATTACCATCGCCATTACAAGATTTATTGCCAACAAGAGCAGAATATCTCAAGTACAACGATGGAACCCTTAAGGTTTTCAACAAACTCGCTTCAAACCCAAGAGTAAGAATCGTTTATCCTGACTCTATACTCATTGATAACGGCAGGTATCGTGTATTTAAAGAAAATCAGCTTTTTTACATCGATTCTGGTCATTTATCCTCGGCAGGTTCAAATTATGTTTCTGCCGTTTTTGAAGAGATTTTTCAATAGGAGCGCAATTGCTTTTTGACAAAAAAGAAAGTGATAACGAAAAGAAGAGGCACTTGGATTAGAAGAAAATCAAGGTGTCAAACATAACAAGGGTAAGCTATTGCCTATCTGGGGAATAATAAAACTTGATAAAATCATTTTTTTAATTTAAATTTTTGAAAATACCATTGAACCGCCCCAATAAAAGGTGAGGAATAAAATGAAAAAAATACTTTATGGAGTAATGATAATTGTCTTGGCGTTGGCATCAAAAGCTCAGACCGCAAACGCTGCTGTAGGGGACTTGATTAATATAAAAGCATCTGGTTCTACCTACACTGGTGTTGGTGCTGGAATAGGTACTATAAACCAGACTTGGAATAATATGCTTGATGGTTCAATGGTACTGTCGAATGGTGTCGTTAGTGGGGTGACTTTCGATTTTACAGCAACAGGTCTAACTACTATAACCAATTCGGTTGACAGAGGGTTTAACGGTACGATTAATAATAATTTAATGAATGCATATATATATAGCGGGATTGCTCAAACGATGACTTTTACAGGCTTAGATCCATTTGCTACTTATGATTTGACCGTATATTCTCAGAGTGAAAAGGTTCCAGTGCCGCCTACGCAAAAATTGAAAATAACTGCTAACGGTATAACTACAACTTCATTGGCTTCTGTTGGTACAAATTCTACATTTGTTTCAGGCACTAATTATCTTCAACAAAGTGTTACAGCAGACAGGAACGGTATTTTATATATAACATATGCACCAGGTATTGGTACTACTAAATCTGTGGTAAACGCTCTGCAATTATTGGAGACATCTGCGCCTGTTCCTGAACCGGCAAGGCTAATCCTTATGGGTGTTGGTTGCCTTTTTGTTGTGTTTTATTTACGGAAGTCTCAAGGAATTTTAGAATTTGTTGCGTGAGCTCTATTTTTTACCTGTTACTTTTAGCATTTACTATTCTTGGTTGTTCTCCTGAACCGGAGAAGAAAGATGCTGGCCGTGTAGCGGCTACGGTTAATGGTGTTGAAATTACCCAGCGTGAAGTAAATACTCTTTACGAACGAACAGCCACTCCTGGCGTAAGCGAAGAGGTTCGGCGCAATCAGCAACGTGCTATTTTAGCTGGTTTGGTTCGAGGTGAGCTCCTTGCCCAGAAGGCAGTTGCAGAAAAGCTTGATAGTAGTCCTGAGTTTGTTATTACACTCCACGAAGCCCGTCGTCAGGTTCTTGCAGGTATGGCTGAAAAGTCAATGCTTGCTTCAGTTAACCCACTCACTGATGAGGCGCTCCAATCTGTTGTTAAACAAAATCCCCTTATTTTCGGTGAGCGTAAGCTGCTTGTCTATGAGCAGGTTTTGATGCCTGTCGTTGACGTTCCTTTTCTTAAGTCGCTTAACGTTGCGGCTGGTAATGGCGCTTCGCTATCGCAGCTGATCGATTCGATCAAAGCAAAAAAACTTCAGTTTCAACAGGTTACGCAAACGCAGTCAACCGATCAGATGCAGCCTGCTATTGCTCGTATTTTGAGCAATGCAAAGCTGAATGTGCCGATTCTTATGCGGGTTGAGGATAAGTTTGCGATGGTATTGATGTTGAAGAGCGCTGTACCTATTCCTCTTGTAGGTGATGCAGCGCTCCAGACTGCTCGCAACATTACCGGGGCACAGCTCCGAAATCAGGAGTTTGGCAAAAAAATGAAGGATGTTGTTGATGCATCCAAAATCACCTATTTCGGAGCGTATGCCCCTGGAGCTGTAGCCAAAAAAGGAGCAGGTCAATTGGTTCCATTGCCGACGGTTGATACCAAAAAGGTTGATGAAGCTGAATCTCAAAGCATTGGGCTTGCTGTGGCGCTTGGAGCAGCTTATACTTTTGCCGTGTTGTTGCTGACATTCTGGATGCGGCTCTATCTTGGTAAGTTCTGGCAGCCTATTATGTCGCATAAGACGAAGAATGTCAAATCGGCTAACGCTGAATGCTCTACAGAAGATCATGATGAAATAATGTATCCGGTATATAAGCCGCCGGTTTATATTAAGTATTTTCTTTACTCTGTTGCCGTTGGAGCTGTTTTCACTCTTGGATATCAGATAATGCTTGTTATGCGTGAAGAACCTGAATGGATCCTTTGGCTATCGGTCCCTTCCGGTCTATTACTTGGGGTCCTTTTCAGTTATATAGTTTCTCTTAACCCGTTTAGGAAATTGACGCAGAATATGAGTTTTATACCTCTTCTCATCTTCTCTTTTTGTATCGTTGCTGCTGTAATTGCGACCAAGCGTCTTATCGGGTTATGAGCCTCAAACCACAGGTTTCATGGTTTCCATGGCTGCTGTTTGTTGCTGTTATGCTTCATTCGGTAGTAAAGTACGCTCTCACGCCTGCGATTCAAACTGACCTGTTGTTGTTGTACCCGACACTCTTAGCTGTTTTATGGATGGAGCGCGAGAGCATTCTTGAAACCCTTCACAGTCGTGTGTTAGGGCATCCTGTGTTGGGCCCAGTGCTTTTTATCGTCGGATCTTTTTTCTCAGTGGCTGGTGGCGTAGCACCTTCACTAGTTGCTGAAGTTTTAGGGTTGTTTTTTATTGCTGCAGGATTCGTTGCCTCTTTTGCTCCCTCCAATTATCTTCGTTCAGCACTCTTCATCGCTTTTGCCGGTATCGTTATAGTTATCCTCGGTTCTATCGGACCTTCGCTCCTGTCGTCCGAACTCGCTGTTACGCTGGCTGGGCTTTCAGCCAAAGTTCTCAGTGCAACAATTCTCCCGGTTGTCGCAAATGGCGTCACGCTCTATTTTGGGCAATATAGCGCCACGGTCACCAAAGACTGTTCAGGGATGAACTCTATTTTTTCTTTAACGGCTCTCTCTATTCTCTACCTCCGGGAAGGCGTTAATCGCAAACCATGGCACATTGCCTTGATGGTTGTGAGTATCTTTCCTGTAGCAGTTATTACCAATTTTATGAGGGTCATGCTGGTAGTTCTCGCAACTTGGTACGTAGGTGATTGGTTTGCCCAGAGCATTTTCCACGAGACTGTTGGCGTTGTAGTTTTTATGTTGGCACTTCTCATCCTGACACTTCTCGATAGGCTGCTCCTTTTTGCATCCTCTCTTGTACAACCCAAGAAGGGGAGCGCACATGCGGCCGACTAAATACTCTATTCTCGCTATACTCTTTTCTCTTATTCTCATCTCCTCTGAGATATTAGTGCAGATAAGGCAGAACCCTGATAAGGGCCCTGCTCCAGACCTTCAAAGCATCATAAATCAGCATCCCCAAGACTGGCTTGCTATCCCCGGTACAACAGTTGATCCAAGTACACAGAATAACACACCATACGATGTGGTCGCTACTCAAATCTACAAACGTGCCGATGGCAAAGCAGCATCCATAGTCATGACCTGGAGCTACGACGGCTTCCACAGAGCAGGGCACGCTCAGGAAGTCTGCTACAACTCCCAGGGCTTCACAGTCTCAACCCCAAAAAACATTTCCCTGATGGTCGGAGGCCAAAAGCTTGACGTCGTCACTTTCGAAGGCCGCTACGGAGAAATGATCGAAGAGGTAATCTACTGGAGAGTAACCGGCGGAATCCACGACTCAGCCCTACAGGAAAACCTCTCCATAACCCAGCGATTCAAAGAAGTCCCAAGAATCCTCATCGGCGACATCCCGAGCAACCTCATGGTCCGCGTCTCCACCTGGCGCCCCGCCACCGAACCACCCTCCACAGTCCACATCGACTACATAAAATCCTACCTCCAATCCCAAACCCCAAAAACCCGCCACTTCCTAACCGGCCTCTAACCCCCCCAACCAAAAAACCAGTTGGCAGTAGGCAGTAGGCAGTAGGCAACTAACCCCCCAAAACAGCCAACTTTCTTCGACTGCCAACTGCCCACTGCCAACTGCCCACTGCAGACTGCCAACTATTCTTTCTTCCCTCAGCACTCATCACTCATCACTCAGCACTCAGAACTATCTTTCCACTCAACTTCGAACACCCTGACAGTCATCATTCGGTCTGCATGCTGAGGGTTGAGAGGGAAGAGATGATCGTAGGTTTGTGGGATTGCGCTATTTTAAGCGTCTTATTTTGAATTAAACTCGCGAATAAAAGCGTAAAATGTCTTATATTGCTAATTATAAATATTTATCCGTGTAATTTCTTAATGATTGCATAAAATGCTGGAAGCATAGCATACGCATGGAAAGCCTGAACGATCAGTACGACAGCCCGTGGAAGGAAGCTATTGAGCAC
>CAIVSG010000166.1 GCA_903908555.1 uncultured Chlorobiaceae bacterium
ATAGGCGATTGTTCCTGCCGGAATCCAGATCACCATCAATACAACCTGAACAAGCATATACTCCAGCTCTTTGCCCGTCCTGTTTATACCCCGAAAAATCATGTTTATTGGCCCGGTACATTGCTGGACAGCATAACCAATGGAAAGAAAGATCATGATATTTTCAGCCTCTGAATATTTTGATCCAACCCATCCATTAATAAGGGGATGAGCCATAAAAACCAGAAAAACAAAAAGCGTCGAGCTTATAATATTTGTAAATCGAATTCCATTGAGATAGAGCTCCTTTAATTCAGGGCTGTCAAGATAATTATTGCTTTTCTGTTCACGTTGAAGGAAAAAGAAAAGAGCGAAAAACAGTACGGCAATGAAAGTAGCCGGGAAAACGGGAGAAATTGGAAAATATTTTTGAAAAACCGGTAAAAAAAAGAGCGGGAGAATGGCAAACAGCATAGCCATTACTACTATTTTAATGTAGGTTCTGATTCTGTTTCCCAAAGTATTGTTTGTTTCACCCGCCCATGAGCCCTCAAGATGGGCGGCTGTCGATAAGAAAGGGCCAAATGCAGAATTGGCAATACTTCCGGCAGTAGAAGGGAATTTTCGTCCAAGTTCAAACATACCTCCAGATGCAAGTCCCGAAATGGCGGTAATAAACATCCTGTCAATTGCAGTCAGAAAAATACCGATAATGCCAAGAACCTGAACTTTACCTCCAAACCCTATAAAATGACGAAAGTGTTCGCGACTTATCAGTTTCCAGGAGATGGTCAAAGATGGTAAAAGAGTGCGGGCAACTTTCCAGCAAAGGGTACTTGCCATGATAAGCCTCAGTGCAAAAGCGTAAAGCAGCCCCTTGACACCTGATCCAAGAGCGAGAAAGAGAACAATAAAGACAATTTCAAAAAGTCCCGCAACGGTTGATATTATCTTTTCTTTTGCAAATTCATGCATTCCGTTGATGATAAATGCAAGCCCTCCTAAAGTGAGTTCAAGGCTGAACACAATTGCGGTTCCAAAAAATATGGTTGAGGCCAGTTCCTGCTGTGAAGGTACTATGTGAAATTGTTGGAGAATAAATGGCATCATCAGATAGAGCAGCGAGCAAAAAAGCAGGCTGAACGTCAACATGTAAGCGATACCGGTCGAAAGCAGCTTGCTTATTTCACTCTCCTTGCCATCGGCACGGTACCGCGCCGTGTAACGGATATAGGTGCTGTTAACCCCGAATCCGCCCATTCCGGCATAAGAGAGAATAATAAAAGAGAGAGACCATAACCCGAATTCAGCAAGCGAGAGAAAGTGCAGGATATAGGGTGTCAGCAGAATACGACTCACCATATAAATAATGGTGGCGACCATGCCGGACAAAGCATTTCCAGCAAGTTTCTTATGTGCATTGCTTTGATTTTGCATTATCACAACAGGTTATATAGAGCGTTAGGATTTATTCTGCAAATTCTCTGAAACCTACGGGTAACGGTAAAATCTCTTGATCATTTCTTTTGAAATCACTGTAAATTATGCTTTTTTTATGAGTTTTCCGGCAATTCGATCAGTCATCTTTTTGAAGACTTCGTCAAAAACACCTTCCTTTTGAGGACAACAAATACCTTGACAATAGTTTATGGAATTTGAACAATAAGCCATGCTGACAAAAATTGAATCACAAGAACGGGTGTTCCGGTTTCAGGTAATGCTCCAGAGCAAGAGCGTCCAGGCAGCCCTTTTCATTCTGCCGATTGATGTCTACTATTTCGCCGGTACCCGCCAGAACGCCATACTCTGGATTCCGGCTGAGGGTGAGCCTCTGCTGCTGGTGCGAAAAAGTCTCTCGCGTGCAAGGGAGGAGAGCCCGATTGCTGATATTCGCCCTTTTCCCTCAAGCAAGGAATTTGCATCCCTGTTCAGTGAGGAACAGTCCAGCATCGGCAAGACGTTTGACGCCGTTCCCGTTCAGCAGCAGACCTTTTACACCCGGATGCTCCCGGGTCGCAGTTTTGTGGATATCTCGATGATGCTGCGAGAACTCCGCTCAGTCAAGTCACCCTTTGAACTTGAGCAGCTCCGTTATAGCGCAGGCAAGCTTTCCTCGGTCTTCGCCGAGGTGCCGCACTTTCTGAAAGCAGGGATGCGCGAGCTTGATGTGTCGGCCGAAATGGAGTATCGCCTCCGCAAGGCAGGCCATGAGGGATATGTCCGCATGAGGGCTTTC
>CAIVSG010000167.1 GCA_903908555.1 uncultured Chlorobiaceae bacterium
CGACCCGCTGGTAGTGCCCAGCCTCGTGAAACTCCGCGTCTCGCAGCAAATTTTCCGTTACAAATTTCTTTGCATCTTCGTATGTGAACATTTCATTTATCTCGCATAACTCGTTAATCTACTGTTTTCCTGTATGAGAAACTTCAACGAGTCACTTATCTCCGGCACATTGATTGAAGTACTCTTTAACCCAGCTTCTTCCGGTTAGTTTTTTGCACGCCGTCGTTTTTGTTTTAACCGTTTGTTTTTGTTAGCATTGCATTGTTTTCGCGGTTGTCGTGCCTTTTGCTCTGTTGCTGCTTCATTGGCAATCTGGTTGCGTAACTCCCGCACCCTGGCAATACTGACTGACTCGTTGTGCTGTTCCCGGCAATAGATGGCAAGCAAAAGGTACGTGATGAGACCACCTAGCATCTGAACCATTAACCCGTACTGGCTTCTGGCAATCAGGTGATACACACCAAGGTGGCGCTTCCACCAACCGAAGAAGGTTTCTATGCTCCAGCGAAGTTTGTAAACCTCGGCAATTTCTTCAGCAGTCAGGTCATGCCGGTTGGTGGCTATCCAGAAATCTTTGCCGTCTACGTGATAACCAACAAGACGCTGTTCTTTCTCAGTCTGGTTTACTCCTTTGGTGCCAAGCAAAACAACCTTGTCATAAAAGACTATGCTGTCACGTTTGAGGGCATTCTCGCTGATGACGCTTGTGTGGGTATTCTCTCTGATCCGGCAGACAAATTGTTTTTCAGCTGCCTGCCATTGATCAAACTGTGCGTGGCTCTGGTAACCACGATCCATGACGGCGGTTTCGCCTTTTTCAATGATCTTTTCAACAAAGGGACGTTCGCCCTCTTTGCCATCGGTCAGGTATATCTTGCGGGGAATACCCCGGTTGATATCAAATCCTATATGAGCCTTGGCCTTTTTGGCTCCGCCGCGATAGTCGGCCCATTCCATAGACAGAACTGAGTCTATCAAAGAACCGTCTATGGCAACTAGATTGCCAAGGTGGGCATACTCGGCAGGAAGCACATGGCCGGCCTGCTTGACAAGATGATTGAATACTTCAGCAAGCTGTTCAAGACCACGGTTGTTGATCGCCTCAAAGAAGGAACTCTTTTTGATCCCCTTGGGGGGAGCAACACACTCTTTGGCAAAGTTATCCTGCTCCAGTGCCTGAAGGAGTTCGCTGCCGGAAGAGAACTCTTCCAAGTGATAGAAGATCAAGGCTTTCAGCTGATCATCGAAGGACATTTGCAATGGCCGGTCTCCCCTTGATTTGAGTTCGTTGAGTAACCTGAATCTCTCAAAAACGGGGGCAAGAAGCAATTTGAAAGCACGTGATTTTTGTCGTTGTTTCAGTCGGCTGAATAGACGCATGCCGTAACTCCTGTAATATAGGATAGTTACGAGTGCGGCCAACCGATTTTTTTGCTAGATGTCAAGCAAAAAATGCAGCATCACGCTGAGTTTACAACATTTTTGCATTCTCAAAGAACCATGCAAAGACCTAACCGGAAGAAGCTGACTGTCTCCTTTTCTCGTCGTTTGCCGTACTGAACGTGCAGGTAGTGAGCTACACAGTTAACATTGATAATTTTACACTGCCCTGGAGCATAGTCAATGCCGAGACTTGGAAAAAAACAGGGACATCCATGATCAAAGAGAAAAGTGGGGAGATCGTCAAATCCCTCATTCTTTGCAGATGCATGAAGCACTGCCACAACTAAGTTGTCGGCTAAGAAATCATACGCTTGCTGAGGGCGTCGGAGCATTTCATTGAGAGGATAGGAGGTCTCGGAGGC
>CAIVSG010000168.1 GCA_903908555.1 uncultured Chlorobiaceae bacterium
GACCCACTCGCATCCGCTGATGGGAAACAACGATATCCTTGTTCTGACGCGACCGGATATTATTTACGCACTCCACTGCGACTTTCTCGAAGCGGGATCGGACATTATCGAAACCAACACGTTCAATGCCAACCCGATTTCCCAGGCAGACTACAATGCCTCTGGTCTCGTAAAAGAACTGAATCTCGAAGCAGCACGACTGGCAAGAAAGGCTGCCGACGAGTATACAGCAAAAACTCCTGATAGACCGAGATTTGTTGCAGGCTCTATAGGCCCGACCAACAAAACCCTCTCACTCTCCCCTGATGTCAACAATCCGGGCTTCCGGGCAGTCAGCTTCCAGGAAGTTGTGGATAACTATACCCTTCAGCTTGAAGGATTGATGGAGGGTGGAGTTGATCTTCTGCTTGTTGAAACCGTCTTTGATACCCTCAACTGCAAAGCCGCACTTTTTTCCATCGAGGAGTTTTTCAAGCGTACCGGGGTTCATATTCCTGTTATGGTATCAGGAACCGTTGTTGATGCAAGCGGCCGGACCCTTTCAGGGCAGACAACTGAGGCGTTCTGGATATCTATTGCCCACATGCCGGATCTGCTCTCAGTAGGCCTGAACTGTGCTCTCGGGTCAAAACAGATGCGCCCGTTCATTGCGGCACTTTCAGGGATTGCCGAAAGCATGGTGAGCGTCTACCCCAATGCAGGCCTTCCAAACGAGTTTGGAGAGTATGACGACTCACCTGACTATATGGCTGAGCAAATTGCTGACTTTGCAACTTCAGGTTTTGTCAATATTGTCGGGGGATGCTGCGGTACAACTCCCCAGCATATCAAGGCCATTGCAGAAGCGGTCAAAGCACTGAAACCGCGCCACCGCCCTGAAAAACACCATGAACTGATGCTCTCCGGCCTTGAACCGCTTCGAGTCAACAGTACGACAGGGTTTATCAATATTGGCGAGCGAACCAATGTAACCGGATCCAAAAAATTTGCCCGCCTTATCAAGGATGGCAACTACGATGAGGCACTCTCCATTGCCCGACAGCAGGTTGAAAGCGGAGCACAGGTTATTGATATCAATCTTGATGAGGGCATGCTCGACTCAGAACAGGTGATGAAGGAGTTCCTCAACCTTATTGCATCGGAACCTGATATTTCCCGAGTTCCGATCATGATCGACAGCTCGAAATGGTCGGTTATTGAAAACGGACTGCAGTGCGTTCAGGGAAAAAGCATCGTTAACTCCATCAGTCTTAAGGAGGGTGAAGAGCTTTTCAAGGAACGTGCTCAAAAAATTCTGCAATACGGTGCGGCAACCGTTGTCATGGCGTTTGACGAACAGGGACAGGCCGACAGCTACCTGCGCCGCATTGCCATCTGCAAACGCGCGTACGATATTCTTACTCTTGAGGTTGGCTTCCCCCCCGAGGATATTATTTTTGATCCAAACGTCCTGACCGTTGCGACCGGCATCGATGAGCATAACAACTACGCTGTTGATTTTATTCAGACGGTGCGGTGGATCAAGGAGAACCTTCCCTATGCAAAGATTTCCGGAGGTATCAGCAACGTCTCCTTCTCTTTCCGTGGAAATGAACCGGTTCGAGAGGCCATGCATGCCGCATTTCTTTACCATGCGATCCAGGCAGGACTTGACATGGGCATTGTCAATGCCGGCCAGCTTGCTATTTATGAAGATATAGATCCTGAATTACTGGTTCGGGTTGAGGATGTGCTGCTCAACCGTCGCCCTGACGCTACGGAACGGCTTGTCAGCTTTGCTGAAACGATCAGCAATGACGGAGAGAAAACCGAGGCTAAAGCTGCCGAATGGCGCAGCGCTCCTGTTGAAGAACGGTTGCGCTATGCACTGATTAAGGGCATTGTCGAATATATAGAAGAGGATACCGAAGAGGCACGCCAGCTCTATCCGAGTCCGCTGCAGGTTATTGAAGGACCGCTGATGAACGGCATGAACGCCATCGGAGACCTCTTTGCCGAAGGTAAGATGTTTCTGCCTCAGGTTGTTAAAAGCGCCCGTGTCATGAAACGCTCAGTAGCCTGCCTTCTTCCTTTCATTGAAGCAGAAAAGGCGCTGAACAAGGATACAAGTGCTAAAGCAAAAGTACTGCTTGCGACAGTTAAAGGTGACGTTCACGATATCGGTAAAAATATTGTTGCTGTTGTGCTTGCCTGCAACAACTATGATGTCGTTGATATCGGTGTCATGATGCCGTGCGAAAAGATCCTTGACGCAGCAGTACGGGAAAAAGCTGATTTGATTGGACTCAGCGGACTCATTACCCCTTCGCTTGACGAAATGGTCTATGTAGCCAGCGAAATGGAAAGGC
>CAIVSG010000169.1 GCA_903908555.1 uncultured Chlorobiaceae bacterium
GAGTCGTGCATCAAAGGTTTTCGACACACAGGCAGACGCGATAAATTATGGCCGTAGCCAAGCCAAAAAGGAGAGTGGGCAACTATATGTCCATCGCAAAGACGGAACAATCCGTGAACACGACAGTTACGGAGATGATCCTAATCCACCCAAGAACAGGTAAGCGTGTCGATATCTATTTTCGACACGAATGTTTTCGTCAACTGCCCTTATGACGACCACTTTCGACCGTTGCTTCGACCTCTTCTCTTCACTGTTCTTCTTGCTGGCCTTAATCCCAGAATGGCAGCAGAAAGGCTAAACTCCGGTGAGACTCGTTTCAGCAAGATTGTTGAGCTGGTTAGAGAGTCTAAATACGCTATTCATGATCTCTCTCGTATCAAGGCAAAACGTGCCGGAGAGTATTTTCGCTTCAATATGCCTTTTGAGCTTGGTCTTGATGTCGGATGTAGCTGCTTCGGTACAGGGGAACAACTGAGCAAACGTTGTCTGATTCTCGAGAAAGAGCCTTACAGGTATCAAATTGCTCTGTCTGATCTCTCAAGCTCGGACATTGCTGTCCATCACGATGAACCGGTACGTGTGGTTGCTGCAGTACGACACTGGCTCGTGAACGATGTTGGAATAGACCTTCCTGGCCCTTCAGGACTCTTCGATCAATTCACACAATTCATGGCAGATAATTACGACGATTTATTGTCTCATGGTTTTAATAAAACTGAAATACCTAATCTTCCAGTGCCGGAGCTAATAAAATACATGCGTGAATGGGTTGCGGCCAACATCTAATAAACACACAGCAGAAATATCCTTAATGGGGTAGGGACACTATATAACATCTTGCAATATAAGCCAATACCGCTTCTAACATGATTCCCCTTTCAATGATGATGCCAGCAGCTTAAAGCTCGAAAAACTCATTAACACCGGGGACTTTAAGCCCGTAAAATGCCATGAATAAAGTCAAAACATACAAGAGCGAGGCTTTTGCAGCGATCCACGAAACAATGTCTGGCATTTATGATGCCGGTGTTATCGACAAAAAGACAATGCGTCAGTTTGACGAAGCTTGCCTAACACCGATTCATGCATTCAGTGCCAGCGAGATTAAAGCCTTGCGTGAACATGAGGAGGTAAGCCAGACCGTGTTTGCCCTTTACATGAATGTGAGCAAAGATTCTGTCAGCCAATGGGAGCATGGAATCAAAAAGCCCGCAGGGCCAACACTGAAACTCCTTTCGCTCATCAAGCAGAAAGGACTTGCAGCCATTTCCTGATTCAGCAATCATAGTTGCACCAGCTCCTTGGGAAGGTTAAGAGCGTATTTATTACTGTAGACCCCGCCTTTGACTATGCTTCTCGGACCTTTGCCAAGATCGAGTTTCGACAGTTCAAGTCGTTTCACCCACTCATGGCGGGCTTTCTCTGCCATATAGAGAAAAAGCCTTTTAACTTTTATTGACCTGCACTCCTCAAGCAGCTGCTGCAGTAAACGAGGCCGAAGTGTAGAGAGCCCCTCCATCACCTGGTAACACTCCATAAGATCGATTGAGTCAGGAGCAAGTTGCAGGCACTCCAGAATAGCCCGTTCCGGTGAGGATATGCGTATGGAAAACAGAGGTAACTGCATATCGAGGAGAGCCCTGTTTTCAGGGAGAAATGACGACCTTTCAAACATAATAGGTTGCTGCCAGTCATAATTTCTGAACCATGCCGGCAACTGTGTTTTCAGGGAAGAAAAAAGATAAACCGGCTCTTTGCCAAGACGTACATAATGACCGAAACCCTGTAAGGTAAGGGCAGTGAGCGCACCAGCATGAACCGGAAGCTTTGCCTGCTCCTGCATCGAATAAAGAGCACCCTGCCATGCCACCTCTTCCCCTGGCCGCTTCAGTGCTCCCGTACCGATAGACTCCAGCCATCCGCTTTTACGGTAATGTTTCTGGAGGTCATGCGATATACCCAGCTTCTCGAGCCATGACGATAAAGCAACTGTCCCCTGAATGTGATTTGCAAGAGTTACTTTTAATTTTACTCTCTTTTCGGTAGTCATACTACCAATATCATATTTATTCTACTATAGAACAAATCAAAAGCAACGTTGAACTATAGTCCCCGACCCCTCACCCAATCACCACAAGCGTATCCAAGCCGGTCTCATCCCAAGGTGGCACCTCACGGCGACCCCACCGCTCCGGCCACTTCCGCTCAAGTATCCACGTTGCAGCAAACCAGCTCGTCAGCGCAGCCTTTTTATCACCATCACCGAGAAAGCTTTTTGGTCATCCCCACCGTCAGGGAGGGATCTATTCTCACTCACCTCTGTCGCCGGTTACCTCACCTCATAATAAATTCGTCTTTGGTAAAAAAAAATCGTACTATGCTGACGTTTTAAATGCGTGGTGAATATGCTAAGAAAGGACACAGGGATATATGGTCATACAGGCCTTGAGTATTTCCAGTGTTTGTGACGAAACGATGGCGCTCGGTGTTGTCTGAAGTTGCCCGGATGTTTTCGGTTGATGAGAACTCTTCTTCATTTTTTTCTTTCCTGCATTGCTGCCACTCCCGCCTCATGCGAGGCTTTTTTCTCAATGATCTGGAATTAAAATACACAAATGAAAGAACAGCAATTATTGCCGCAGGATTTCCGCAGCCTTCAGCTCGCAGAACCAATTATGAGAGCCCTTGAAGAAGTTGGGTACGAAAATCCCACCCCGATTCAGGCTCAGACAATTCCCCTTATTTTAGAAGGACGTGACGTCCTCGGGCAGGCACAGACCGGTACAGGAAAAACCGCAGCCTTTGCTCTGCCGATACTCTCCAACATCGATATTGAACTTGCCGAACCTCAGGCTCTTATCCTGGCTCCGACACGAGAACTTGCCATACAGGTTGCCGAAGCTTTTCAGCGTTATGCCGAATATCTTAAGGGTTTCCATGTCATACCTATTTATGGTGGACAGGATTACGGTATTCAGCTTCGCATGCTGAAACGTGGTGTGCATGTTGTCGTCGGAACACCTGGCCGTGTTATGGATCATATGCGCCGTGGATCACTCAATCTCTCCTCTCTAAAGTGTCTTGTGCTTGATGAGGCCGATGAAATGCTTCGCATGGGATTTATCGACGATGTCGAATGGATCCTTGATCAGACACCAAAAGGTCGTCAGGTTGCTCTTTTCTCCGCAACCATGCCTTCGGTTATTCGCCGTATTGCACAAAAGTACCTCAACAAGCCCGCAGAAGTTACCATCCAGTCAAAAACCACCACTGTCGATACCATTCGTCAGCGTTACTGGATTGTTGGCGGAAGTCACAAAATTGATATCCTGACAAGAATCCTCGAAGTCGAGCCATTCGATGGCATGCTTATTTTTGTTCGTACAAAAACAATGACCCTCGAACTTGCTGAAAAACTTCAGGCCCGTGGTTATGGTGCGGCCGCACTAAACGGAGATATGGCCCAGAATCAGCGTGAGCGCACTGTCGAACAATTAAAGAACGGAGCGTTGAGCATTGTTATTGCCACCGATGTGGCAGCACGAGGACTCGATGTCGAGCGCATCAGTCATGTTATCAATTACGATATTCCTTCCGATACCGAATCATACGTTCACCGCATAGGACGTACAGGACGTGCCGGACGTTCAGGCGATGCGATTTTGTTTGTATCTCCACGCGAAAAAAATATGCTTAGCTCTATTGAAAGAGCTACCCACAGTCGCATTGAATTGATGGAGCTTCCTTCAACAGAAATCATCAACAACAAGAGGGTTGCAAAGTTCAACCAGAAAATTACCGATACTATTGCCGCTGAAGATCTTGGATTTTTTACCAGTCTTATCGAGCAGTACTGCCACGAGCATGATGTTCCCGCAATTGAAGCAGCAGCCGCCCTTGCATCGATGGTTCAAGGAGAGACGCCTCTGCTGTTATCCAACAAACCTGAAAAGCCAAGACCCCGTGAAGATAGCAGGGATAGTTTCGACAGAGATCGTGGCTCTTCTGACAGAGACCGCGGTCCGGTTAAAAGAAGAAAAAAAGACGAGACCTATGGTGAAGAAGGCAAAGAAAGGTATCGAATTGAGGTCGGCAGCAAGGATGGCGTGAAAGCCGGTAATATTCTTGGCGCTATTCTCAACGAGGTCGGTCTCGATCCGGAGTCAGTCGGTCAGATTTCAATCAACGATGCTTACAGCACTGTCGAACTGCCACAGGGGATGCCCGATAACGTCTTTCATGAACTAAGAAAGGTCAGGGTATGTGGTCGTCAGCTAAGGCTTACCAAAATGGAAGATCAGGAACGCCCGTCTTCACCTTACGGGATAAAAAAGAGCTTCAAGAAGCCTTTTAAGCCGGCAGGAAAAGAGACAGCATTCTTTACAGGCACCAACAAAAAGAAACGCAACGGTTAAAGCCTTCCCATCTAAAGTTAAAAGCGGGGAATTTCTTCCCCGCTTTTTTTTTCTCTCATCCTCTATTATTCCCCTATACCCTTCTTCCCCTTTGATAGTAGACTGATTCTGGGCGCCCGGATATTTCAGGCTCTATGAGCTATACGCCGCTGAAAAATCAGAAAGATAGGTCTTGATGGACTCATGCTTTCCCAAGTTCAGTTTTTTGTGCATCCGGTAGCGAATGCTTTCCATGCCTCGAGTTGAAATGCCAACTGAACGGGCAATCTCGATGGTGTCATAATTCAGCTTGACAAGTAAGCTTATTCTCAGTTCGCGCTGGTTCAGGTTGGGATGCTTTTTTTGCAATTTTGACAGAAAGAAAGAGTCAGTTTCAGTTAGTTCAATATTCAGACGCTTCTCTATGGTTTCTGTTTCCAAAAGTTTAAGGCACTCATCAGTCATCTTCCTTTTAACATCAGTATCAATGTCAAGAGAGTGTATCTGGTCAAGGAGATTTCTGAGCGCATTGGTCTTTTCTGAAATTGCCGTAGCTACTCTTGTCAGCTCCATATCCTGAGCTGCGACCCTTGCCCTGAGAGCGGTCAACTGTGCTTCAAACTCATGGATGGACTTTTTGCCAACTTCTGCTTGTGCATTCATTTTTATGATTGTTTGAGTTATTCTGGTTTCAAAATCCTGTTGGAGCTGTTTTATTGCATGCTCTTTTTCAATCTCTTTTGCTTTGCAGTCAGACCGTAAAGCATCTATAGCCTGAAAAAAAGGGTAATACTGACTGTCAGGAGCTGGAATGGGGATTGGAAAGTCGAGAATGTTGAGCCAGGACATCCTTGCCACAGCACCGAGAAACTGTCGTTTTAATTCCGAATGTTCACCCGCTGCTTCATGTTCCCCGTTATCTGATACGGTCTCATTTGCTTTAAATGCCAGCGCCTTTTTTATCGCATCCTGATATGTTTCTGTCTGAAGGACACAGAAATTATCAGGTGCAACTGCAGAAAAAGAGTCTACGATGACGGACATGGAAGGGCAGACATTGAAAAAACACACCAAACCCAGAAATGGCTGCCAATGAAACAGCATTTCGGTAATGGCCTTCTTGTAGGAATAGGAAATATCAGTAACGTGATTGAGATCAAATATGACATGAAACTTCTTGTTTACAAGGCCGGTTTCGCTGAGTACAAGCTTCAGGAGATCAGCATCCATGAAGTCCAGCTCTATATCCTGATTGGCTTGAGCCCACGTATGAACGATGTCTCCGTCCAGTATTCTTGCCTGCTTGGTATAATTCGCCTCAGGATGATGGCTTTTCCATGAACTCTTTTCAGTTACAGTTAATTCCTGCAGTTTTGGGATTGCCATTGGCAGCGTAAGAGAGTTTATTACTAACTACACCTTGATTTTAATGCTTCACGATGTAATAATGCCATTTATTTTTAAAAAATCATTGTTTTTTCTTTAAAAGATGCTTGTTACGCCAATAACGGATATGGTATTACGCCATAGGTGGAAGATATTTGCCATAACATAAAAAGCCCCGACTTGCGAAGGGGCTTTTTATGTCTCGTTAATACCGACAGCTTATCTTGAAGTACTCATCAAATCAACATCATTTGCGTCACTCGCCATCAAGAGCACTCTTCTGAATGGAAGAGCTTACTTTGCGGCAGGAGCTTCTACCTTAGCTTCAACTTTCTTGGCTGCTTTCTTTTTTGAAACTTTCTTGGCAGCTTTCTTTTTGGTTGCTTTCTTCTCTACTTTAGCTTCTGGAGCAGGAGTTGCTGCAGGTGCAGCTACTGCTGCTGCAGGAGCTGCTGCTTTGTCAGCTGCGAAAGAAACGCCACCGAAGATTCCGGTAATAGCAAGAGACACGATAACGCCAGCAATAAAATTCTTTTTCATCTGTGTACAAGTTTTATAATTTTTTGGAACCAAGGTTATCCCGCTTCCTATATATTACTACGCAGCGCTTTGCTTTTTCTTTCAACAAATCGTTCTTTCAAAAAAAAACAATACAAAGGTCTGTATTGCTCACGTTACCTATGTTCAATTCGCTGGAAATTGCGACTCATCCCATTCATCAATCATATCCCAATTCCGACCAATGATCTCGCCCTGCTCTGTCCCCTTCAAATAAACACTATGGCTTTCCGGATCTTCGGCTAACCAGTCACATGGCATCCCTGTGCCACCTTGCATTCCTTCATAAACACATACATCTTTCCAGCACAGTATTCCATCTTGCTCGCCGTAACATTCAAACCCTAATTTCCACCACTCATTGAGCAATATTTTCATCGCGTCATGGTTCATAGCCCCATCTCGAAAAAGAAAGGTATCAAACCAGACGCGGGCGTTCAAGGCTGCACTGTGGTCTTTAAGACAACGCTTCCAGCCTCCGGGATATTTCTCCTCAATAACTCTTATTGGAACAATCAGATCTAAAAATTCAGTTATGATAGCCATCGAAGCTCCTGGGTGAAGAGGTGAATATGGGTTCCGAGAGTGATAACAAAGAGAAACTATTTCTTTAATCCAAACACTCTTCTGGGGAGGGTAGTGGTTACAAAAAGAGATGTATCATCTTGAGCAAAGTTTCATTATAATCAAGCACATTTGCCTGTGCATCCATTTTGATACCGTAATAGTCATGAAATCTTCAGTTACCATCCGTAGAGAGTTAACCGTCCTGAAAATCGAAGAAGGCACCTTTGACTTTCGTCATGGGGAAGGATTTAACTCAACAGTTGCGGATCTGCTTGTCAAGGAAGAGAGCAAAAACCTTATCATCGATTTTTCCGATGTAAAAGCCATTGACTCCACAGTCGTCTCCTCAATCCGGTTTGCTCAAGAGTTCGCCAACAAGAGTGGAGGTGTGGCTATTTTTGTCTCCCTCTGCAAGCTCATCAAGGATATGCTGAAACTCCAGGAACTGGACAAACAGCTCTATATTTATTCATCAATTCATGAAGTACTGACGCTTATCGCTCCCGACGTGAAAGGCAAAAGGCAAGCTCGCAGAAAAAAAATTGTGCACCCGGATGATATTATTGATGAACTGCTCAAGAGTGAAGTTGTTGCTATACCGAATATTCCTGACGATGATCTTCACGAAGAGCTAAATCTTCAAGACGACGGAGAAGAAGAGATAGAAGAGGATCTTGATGCTTCCGAGCAGGAATCCGACGAGCCGGATCAGTCCGAAGTTTCTGATTCAAAAACAGCACGATCCAAAAAAAGAGTGAGATCAAAATCAGCCGACACAGCAATCAAGCCCACAAAAAAAAATACTCCCCCCGGATAATCCGGGGTAAAGGAAAATTTATCATCCCGAAACATAGTAAGGGATCTATTTTCTCTATAAACAAAACTGCCCACTGCCCACTGCCCACTGCCCACTGCCCACTGCCCACTGCCCACTGCCCACTGCCCACTGCCCACTGCGTCTTCGCTTTCTCTCAGCACTCAGCACTCAGCACTCAGCACTTTCTTTCCACAGCCCACTTCTCCCCGCCTAACTCCCTTGCTTATTCTGCGTCTTCTCCCCCTCCGTAGGATCGAGAGCGCTCTTGATTTCACCTTCAAAATCACTTTGCGCTTTTTTAAACTCCTTCATGCCTTTTCCCAATCCTCTCATAAGTTCAGGCAATTTAGATGGGCCAAAAAGTAAAAGAACGGCACCACCAATCAGTACGATATCCATTTGTCCAAACATTCCTCTACTCCTTCCGGTTTTATGTCCTCAATTAATTGAAATATTAAGAATGCTTTGTTTTTTGCAGGGCATCCTGGCTTGGCTTGCTGTACACTTGCTATATGATTTTACAGGGAATAACAGCGTCTTCATCAAAGGTATAGATTGCACATAACCGATGATATCCATCGGCAATGATGACCTTGCCATTATAGGTATCCCGCACTAAAAGAAGGGGAGCAATTGCAACACCGGATTCTATTTTCCTTTGATCCTTTAAAACATGAGAATTGCTGACGCCGAGAAGCGATAGCGCGGATGCCCTGAAAATATCTTTCGCCTTGAACTTTGAAATTGGTGCTTTTTTCAAATCTTTCACAATCTTCTTTGCAAATGTTTCTTCGAACACTATGCTCAAATAGGATTTTGCCGCAGGATAATCATGATCTTCAGGCTCACTCAGCCATTTGATTTCAAATATTTTCTTTGCCATTGGTCGTTCTCCTTTCTTTGTTTAGGTTTATTGGTACGATGTAGGTTGGGGTGATTCCTGAACCCCAACAAAACAAAAGTATTCCCGAGAGTGTTAGCTTTTATCGGCTTGCAGGTATACTTTGCCTGCCCCTGTCACTTTCGTTCCTTTCGATATTTTGTCACTGCAAAAGCAATGACCACTACAAAAATTACCGTTACCGGAATAGTGTAAATAACGACAAATTCTCCGATATTCTGCCAATGTTTACCGAGCAGATACCCTCCGTAAACCAGTAAGGTATTCCACACTGTTGCACTTATCCCGGCGGCAAGGAACACCACAAACGCATTTAGATGCATTAAGCCGGTAACTGGGGAAATAAAAGACCGGGATCCTAAAAGAAAGCGGTTGAGCAGTACAGCCAAATATCCATGAGCAGCAAACCGTTTGCGTATAAATTCCATCTCTGCGGGAGGAAAAAACCTATGAATTTTTTCACCCCATCGAGGAGGTGTTGCTGAGATATCCCGGGCATAGAGTTTCATTCCAAACTTCCTGCTTATGAGGTAGATAGCCATAAACCCCAATGTGGAACCAAGTGATGGCCACATAATAGTCAATACAATGCTAAGCTTTTTGTATAAAAGCAGATATCCAGTTAACGCAATAGGAGCATCAAAAGGGACTACAGGAAAAAAGTTTTTCAGAAACGCAATGATGAACAGAAGCAAATATATTGCCATTGGGTCAGCGGACTGCACGTAAGCAATTACTGATTCAAGCATGAGTATTTAGGGTTATTCTGTTCCAGGACTAAAGGTTCTACCATGGTCTTCATGCTCTTTTTTTCTTGTAAAGATACCATAAAAGGAGTAATTGACATACGTCTACGCGTTATCATTGAAGAGCGTCTGCATTTAAAAGCAGCCATTTTACCACCGCGATTCATCGGATTGTCAATCTTTGGTAAAACCTCCGTTTTGGGGTTGCGTGTGTTGGATGAATTACTATTTTGACAGTGCGTTACAGATGATGATGATCGTTTCTTTATGTTTTTAACAAGGATTCTATGTCAGGTACTTCATTCAGGGAGCTTGTCCCTATTCTTCAGACCTCAATCGGGCCGATGATTCTTATTTCCGGCCTTGGTCTTCTTCTTCTAACCATGACCAACCGCCTTGGTCGTGTTATTGACCGGTCAAGATCACTGCTTGATGATCTGGAGTCAAATTCCGAGTCCTATGTGCTGCGCATAAACAGGGAGGTAGCTATTCTCTGGAAGCGGGCACGGTATATCCGTATTGCAATTCTGCTGGCCTGTATGACCTGTTTTGGCGCCTCAATGCTGATTATCATGCTGTTTCTAAGCGCCCTGGTCAATATAGACCTGCCAATGGTGTTATCGGCTGTATTTATTGGCAGTATGCTCTGTTTAAGCACGTCACTGCTCTTTTTCTTCCTTGATGTGAATATGAATCTTGCAGCATTCAGAATAGAGATGGAGAGCCACGACAAAAAAAGGCTTATTCTTGAGAAAAAAGGATACTGAGCCAAGACGCTAAGGGGGTCCTCTCTCTCATCCCCTGGGATGAAAGGTTTTATGGACCTCCTTGATGAAGGATCGGTCGAGATGCGTGTAAATCTGAGTCGTGACAATCGAACTGTGACCAAGCATTTCCTGCACGGCGCGCAGGTCGGCCCCACCTTCAAGAAGATGGGTTGCAAAAGTGTGGCGGAATGTATGCGGGCTGATATCTTTTTCAATCCCCGCAAGCTGTGCATAGAGCTGCACCATTGAGTATATGGCCATCCTTGACAGCTTTTTCCCCCTTGAATTAAGAAAGAGATAGTCGTCCGAGTCTCTTTTCACCAGCGACAGGCGAAGCCCTGTCCGGTATTGGTTTATCCATTTTACGGCGGAGTTCCCGACCGGTACAAGTCTCTCTTTCGATCCCTTTCCGAAAATCCTTACAAACCCCGCTTCCAGATAAAGACTCTGCTGCTGTATGTTCACAAGTTCGCTAACCCTGACACCGGTTGCATAAAGCAGTTCAAGCAATGCCTTGTCTCTTGACGCATATTTACCTGGAGCGGTAGTGCCGAGAGGCGCTTCAAGGATGCGCATGATTTCCTCAACAGTCAAAACAGTAGGGAGGTATCTGGCCTGTTTTGGCAGATGGAGGGTTTCAGCCGGGTTGGTATCAAGTGCGCGTTCGATAACCAGAAATTTATGAAATGTTCGTATGGCCGATATGTTTCTGGCCATCGAACTTGCCTCCAGTCCGGTCTCATAAAGTTCGCTTATGAACCGCTCGATATGACTCGCTGTTATGCCCCTCATCTCTCTGGCGCTCTCCTGCATAAAGAGGAGGTAGCGCTTAAGGTCGTTGTTGTATGACTCCCTTGTGTTTTGCGAAAAGTTGCGCTCAATCAGCATATAGTTCAGGAAATTCTCAAGAGCGCTCCTGAACTGGCTATGCAGCGTGTCCATCTGATGACAGTCTGGTTTTGCGCAATCGTTGACAGAATCCTCCATCAAAACCAGGATACATGCCGGGCAGGGTGAGAATGGCGCCCTTACCTGCCTGGCCATGTCTGAATACTTCCGGGACGCTCTCATTTTCTGTGTCCGCAGCAAAATCAGGATGGCGAAGGAGAAAAGCCTCAATCTGCCCTGTATTCTCTTCAGGCTCGATGGAGCATGTGGCATAGACCAGAATACCACCTTCGTCAAGAAGTTCGGCTGCATGGTCAAGCAGTTCCTCCTGAAGTGTCAGGAGATCCTTCAGCGTTGCGGGGGTAAGTTTCCAGCGCAGTTCGGCACGCCGTCCTAAAACTCCCGTTCCACTGCAGGGTACATCAAGCAGAATGCTGTCAGGTCGCTTTTCCTGAGTGTAGCTCCTGGCGTCAGCGACCACCGTGGTGATGATGGTTATGCCGAGGGCTTTGGAGTGGGTCTCAGTCTTCAAGAGTTTCTGTTCATAAAGGTCCACAGAGGTGAGCTCTCCCTGGTTCTGCATCAGTTCAGCCATGTATGTGGATTTCCCCCCTGGTGCTGCGCAGAGGTCAAGCACAGTGCTTTCTTCGCGAGGGCTAAGCAGCAGGCACGCAAGTGCCTGAGTGGGGTTTTGAACGCTGCAGAGTCCTTCAGTTACTGCAGGCTCAAAGCTGTTAAAATCCTTAGAAAGAAAGAAGTTTTCAATGCCGCACTCTTCATGCGTTGCAGCCTCAAGCACCAGGTCGGAAAAAAACTCCTTCAGGGATGTTCTGAGGCGGTTGATACGGAATCCGAACAGAGGGAACTGGTTATTATAGGCGAGGATAGCTTCAGTCTGTTCTCTCCCGTAGTTGCTGAGCCAGCGCTCAACCAGCCACAGCGGATGCGAATATTTTGTGGCCAGCTGTTCTTCCAGGCTTTTATCCTTCAGCCACTCGTCAAGGGCGACACTTTCTGGAGTGATCTTTCGTAAAACACCGTTGACAAGCTTCGACATCCTTTCGCCCTTGTACTTTCGTGCAAGTTTTACACACTCGTTGACAGCTGCCCAGTCCGGGACCTTGTCAAAAAAGAGGATCTGATAAGCTCCCAGTCGGAAAATGTTTCTCATTACCGGTGCAGCTTTTTCAAGCTTGTGGTGGTAGAAGTGTGAGATGATGAAGTCAAGCTGGCTGCGGTATCGGAGGACTCCGTTCACCAAGCCGGTTGCCAGTGCCCGGTCGATGCGGTTAAGTGTCGTGTGCTGAAGCATCCGGTGCAGCAGCTGATCTGATCGTTTGTTGTCGGTCTCAAGCGCCTGCAGGACATTCAGAGCCAGTTCTCTTGCTGTGATCATGGGTAATAATAAAAAACATTTACGTGCATTGCCCTCTTCAGGCTGTTTGTAAAATACTATTCCCTGTCGTAGATTAGCTGAACTAAATGTTCTTTTCGAGTTTTTAAGCTATCATCCAGAAAGGTGGAGGGACTGGCCCTGAGAAGCCTTGGCAACCGTCATTGCACAATGAGTGGTGCCAATTCCATCCCGGAGTAATAA
>CAIVSG010000170.1 GCA_903908555.1 uncultured Chlorobiaceae bacterium
AAGATATCAATAGTTGTGTTGATCTTATCCGGCGAACCGATGACCTCAATAGTAATGGATTTTTGTTTTATATCCACGACTTTTCCTTTAAAAACATTGATAAGTTCGAAAATCTCATGCTGTTGAGTTTTGGTAAGTTTCATAGTCATCAAAAGCAGTTCCCGCTCAACATGAGGCTGCTTGGTCAGATCGGTAACTTTAATGGTATCAATCAGTCTGTTCAACTGCTTGATCACCTGATTGATGATCTGATCATCAGCAAAGGTCACAATGGTCATGCGTGAAATTTCCGGGTCCTCTGTCTCGCCAATCGAAATGCTAGCCAGATTAAATCCGCGGGCGCTGAACATTGTAGCAACCCTGTTAAGAGTTCCAAACTTGTTTTCAACGAGTACTGATATGATGTGTTTCATATAAAATTAAGATGATATCCGTATAAGTTTATATAATAAAATATCTTATCCGATATTATGAGTTTCATTTTCTTGCGATCATTTATAGGAAATTTACAATTCTATAACCACCAGCTTTTCCTCTGCCAAACAAGCAAAAAAAGCAATCCAAACAGGATTACAGAACGCAATATAAAGTTTTTCTTTAAACAGCATTAATCATCAAATCTTTACCTATAAACCACACCCTCAACCCCAATCTTGTATAGGCCTATAGGTACAGAGAAATTTCAGGGAAGAATTAAAGTACGAGGGAGTTGTTGACAACCCATGTAGGTTGGGGTGATGCCTGAACCCCAACAATACTAAACCTGTCCTGAGAAGACAGCTCTTTTCAACCCTTCGTGCATGCGGCAAGCTCAAATATCACGGAGTTATCAGGAGATGGAAATTCAAATATCACAGAGTTATCACGAGAATGGCACAAAAGAGGCAAGAAAAGGTGCTTTATTCTGTGTTTATACCCCATCCTCTTTAGTAAAGTTTTAATAATAAAATGATAAAGAATGATTATTTCCGCTGGTCGTTATATGGTATATATAACAGTTTTAATCTCAGCAGAAAAAGCCCTAAATGCCTTGTGCATTGGTTTTATAGTGCACTTAATTTCTATGGTTATGAAAAAAATCATCCTGGTATTTTCGCTCTTTGCAATGGCCCTGTTAACTGGCCCTGTTCTGGCAAATGCAGGAAAATTTATCAATATTAATTTTGGAACCGGGGTCTATACCGGCACGGGAAATCAACCTTCTTACGGAGATCAGTGGAATAATATTAATTCTACTGGTTCATGGAGTGCTGGTCTTAATAATTCTTCAGGTAATAATACGGCGATACAATTTATGGCAACCGCTGCAACCAGTGGAGGGATAGCAGGAGGACTCAATGGTGGTTTTGAATCCTCTAGTAATGCGAATCTAATGCACTCCTATCGTTACTCTCTAACTGGTGCTACTATGGTGTTCAAGGGTTTAACAGCGGGTCAGGTTTACCGGCTTGATTTTTATTTGCAAGGCGACGCCGTGACTGCAGGTAGAAGATTGACCATTGGTACAGACAGGGATACAATGACTGTTAATGCTGGTGCGGATCCAAATATTTCTACTTTTGTGACAATGTGAATTATTTATGATATGAGGGTACTGCTGATGCAACTGGTTATTTTTCAATAACGTATAATACCATTCCCTTACATAATGATGAAGCCAATATAAACGGTATCCATCTTCACTGCCCACCGCCCACTGCCAACTCTTCCCTCTCAGTACTCAGCACTCCATCTTTTTACTTTTTAAAAGGATAAAATATTCTTTTGGAGTAACTATTGGCGATTTGGATGCGTCTCGATGGATGAGATTCATTTAAAAGTCTATTGTAGAGCTCTTTTTTTTTCTCATCATATTCAGCCTTAGTGAATATTCCGTCTATTACCAGCTTATCCAGGTTATCTAAAAGTGGTTTTGCAATTTTATCAACAACTTCCTTCCGTACAAGCAAATCTTTTTTCTCATTAAACTCTCTTTCTTGTATATCTAATAGGGGATTTTTCTCATTAAACTCATCTTCAGTTATAATCCCGTCAAGTTTACACTTCCTGAGTAAGCTCCTTGTTTCCGTGTATGGATTTTCTAATTGCTTTGTACTTGAATAATGATTGTTATTATTATCTCTTGTATCTCTTGTATCTCTATCATCTCTATCATCTCTATGGCCTGAACGGTTGGGACGAGACCCATATTCGTTTCGAGTCAAATCGCCTTTTTTCAGTATGAGCAAGAGGCCAATAAAAGGTACCAATTGCCACCACATACCTATGCCTATATCATGGCACCTTTTTGCCCCCTGGGCAAAAAATAAGAAAGCAAATGGAGCACATAGAAAAGATAATATCAAATAAACAACTACACCATAAGCATTTATGAATATATCACTCTCAAGAATACCAGTAACTATACTGTATATAATTGAGAGTCCTGCGAAAAATATGAGGAAACTTAAAAAATATTCCCTCCTGTTAATTCGCCCTTCAAATGCCAAAACAGATTTAAACATTGTAGTATTATAATTTTACGGTCTTTCCGTTATAAAAAATCGCTATCCAGAATGAGCCTGTCATCTATTGCAAATACATAATGCTAAGTTCATGTATTTTACAGTCAAATTCAAACCATTGTTTTAGGGTTCAACCTTGCCAGAAGCATGTCAGAAATTGAGCCTCCTGCCGGGACCATAGGAAAAACCATATCTTTTTTCATAACCCTGAAATCAACAAGGACCGGCCCCTCATTATAGGCAAGTGCCTCTTTGATAGCAGCTTGTGCCGACTCAGGGGTTTCAGCCAGGAGAGCCTTACAGTTGAACGCTTCGGCAACCTTTACAAAGTCAGGATTGCTGTCACCGAGATCGGTAAATGAGTATTTTTCCTTATGGAACAGCTCCTGCCATTGACGGACCATGCCAAGAAAGCTGTTATTGATCAGGAATATTTTGATCGGTGTTTTATAGTGAACCGCAGTGACAAGTTCCTGAATATTCATCATAATCCCGCCATCTCCACAGAACAGGACAACCGGACGATCAGTGATGCCGAAAGCTGCACCGATAGCAGCAGGAAGGCCGAAGCCCATGGTGCCGAGTCCTCCGCTGGTGATGATGGAACGCGGATTGCGGAACGAATAATATTGCGATGTCCACATCTGGTGCTGGCCGACATCGGTTACCACGACAGCATTCCCTTCAGTTTGTTTCGACACCTCATCAATAACAAATTCGGTTCTCAGAGCCCCATCTTCCTTGTTATAGGTTAAAGGGCACTGTTCACGCCATGATTGGATCTCTGCAAGCCAGCCGTCACGATTTTCGACCGTTTTCGGTGTCTGTTCAAGGAGCTTAGCCAGAAAGTCTTTGGCATCACCAACAATCGGCAAGTCCACCTTGATGTTTTTATCAACATTCGTAGGATCAATGTCATTGTGAATGATGTAGGCATCTGGAGCGAATGTTTCAATTTTTCCCGTGACCCTGTCATCAAATCGCGCACCGACAGCAATAAGCACGTCACACGCATTGACCGCCTGATTCGACCAGTATGTACCGTGCATGCCAAGCATGCCCATACTGAGTGGATGGTTGCCGGCGAAAGCTCCAAGTCCCTGCAGTGTCATAGTGACCGGTATATTCTGCTGTATCGCAAAAGCCCGAAGCTCTTCCGATGCTTCAGCACTGATGACTCCGCCGCCAACGTACAGAAGGGGGCGTTTTGCTTTGGCAATTTTATGCGCGGCTTTCTCGACCTGGTTAATGTGGCATGTGATCGTTGGTTTGAATCCACGGATTTCCACCGTTTCAGGCCAATGGAATGCGCATGATGAATTCAGAATATCTTTCGGCATATCAATCAGCACAGGTCCAGGCCTGCCGGTTGTAGCAAGAAAAAATGCCTTGCGGATTGTTATGGCAAGCTCTTTGACATCCTTGACAAGAAAATTATGTTTTGTTATGGGTCTCGTGATGCCTACAATATCGGCTTCCTGAAAGGCGTCATTGCCGATGAGTGAGCTTGGAACCTGTCCGGTAAAGACCACCATTGGTGATGAGTCCATATAGGCATTGGCAATGCCGGTAACGGTGTTTGTCGCACCGGGTCCCGATGTGACAAGAACAACTCCAGGTTTTCCTGTCGCGCGGGCATACCCCTCAGCCATATGCGTAGCACCCTGCTCATGACGAACAAGAATGTGCTTGATATCCTTAACATCGTAAAGAGTCTCATAAACTTTTAAGAGCGATCCGCCCGGATACCCGAAAATATATTCAACGTTTTCTCGTCGTAGACATTCGAAAAAAATTTCTGAGCCATTGAGAGTTTGGCCTGAAGAATGCATAGTGTGTTTATTTAGGTTCACAGGTAACAGTGCTTTTCAGTATTGCCCCGGTATTAGCTGATGTAACCAGTTGAGCATACCTCGCCAGATAACCTTTTGTTATTTTCGGCACAAACGGCTTGAGCAACGCCAGACGTTCAGCTATAATATCATCAGTCAAAGCCACAGAGATGCTCCTGTTTGGAATATCAACGGTTATTATATCGCCATTTTCAAGTGCGGCAATCGGACCTTTCTCTGCAGCTTCGGGCGAGATGTGTCCGATACAGGCACCTCTCGAACCTCCGGAAAACCGTCCATCAGTAATAAGCGCAACTGATTCTCCAAGCCCACGACCCATAATTGCGCTGGTGGGGGAGAGCATTTCCGGCATTCCAGGGCCGCCTTTTGGTCCCTCATAGCGAATGACCACCACGTCACCGGCTTTAACATCATCTTCCATAATACCTTTAATGGCATCATCCTGGCAGTCATACACCTTTGCTGGGCCGGTGTGTTTCATCATTTGCGCAGCAACGGCTCCGGTTTTGACAACAGCACCCAGTGGGGCAATATTACCATACAGAACCGCCAGACCGCCTGAAAATGAGTAGGGGTCTTCAACACTTCTTATGACAGATCCATCCATGATCTCAGCATCACTGATATTTTCACCAAGTGTTTTCCCTGTTACCGTCAGTGCCGAAAGATCAAGAAGCCCCTCAACCTTACTGAGTTCATGCAAGATCGCTGATACTCCGCCGGCCCGGTCAACATCCTCTATATGAACAGCCATTGTTGCCGGACTCACCTTGCAGATATAGGGTGTTTTGGCAGAGAGGGCATTAAGTTCAGAGAAATCAAAATCCAGTTCCGCTTCATTTGCAAGGGCAAGCGTATGAAGGATGGTGTTGGTGCTGCCTCCCATCGCAAAGTCAAGAGCAAAAGCATTCAGCAGTGCTTTGCGGGTCAGGATATCTCTCGGTCTGATATTCCTCTTTACCAAGTCAATGATCCGGCGTGAAGCTTCCTCTACAAGTTCATTACGACGAGGGTCAATTGCAAGTATTGTCCCGTTGCCTGGCAGAGCAAAACCAAGGGCTTCACTAAGGCAGTTCATCGAATTGGCTGTAAACATTCCGGAACACGAGCCGCAACCGGGGCAGGCATTATCTTCTATGGATTCCAGTTCACTGTCGTTGATTTTTCCACTGCTGTACTGACCTACTGCCTCAAAGACCGAAATCAGGTCAATGGTTTTCCCTGAAGGGGTATGGCCGGCCTTCATTGGCCCTCCCGAAACGAAAATAACCGGGATGTTGATTCGAAGTGCAGCCATCATCATGCCGGGGGTGATCTTGTCACAGTTTGGTATACAAACAAGTCCATCGAGGCGGTGTGCTTCAGCAACGGTCTCTACACTGTCAGCAATAAGTTCACGGCTTGCCAGAGAGTAGCGCATGCCGATATGTCCCATGGCAATACCATCACAAACCCCGATAGTATTGAATTCAAAGGGTACACCACCAGCTTTGCGAACCTCTTCTTTTGCGATTTTTCCCAGCTCCTGAAGATGGGCGTGCCCTGGGATAAGTTCATTATAAGAGTTGCATATACCTATAAAGGGCTTTCTGAAGTCATCGTTTGAGACAATTGAGCCTGTGGCTTTTAGAAGACTGCGGTGAGGCGCTTTCTCAAACCCTGTTTTGATAGTATCAGATCTCATTGCAGTTCAATTATTTTTTTGGACAATTATAGAGAAACCCCCGAGACCATTGTTCCCGAAGCCGCAGTGATAAAAAGTCTGAAAGAGAAAAAAATGGACTTGGGGTCGGCTTTGGGTTCAGAGCACAGCAATGCTCAGTGATGAAATCACCACAGTGACAAAAAACCCGATCATGGAATGGAGGGTGTTAAGCAGATGCTTTTCATTAGAGCCGAAATCGGCTGACTCAGTCGCCGCAGTGTAGGTACTGCAGGTATATAAATTGAATGCAGACATTGAAGCGAACAAGTTTCTATCGGTAATAAACTGAAATTCGTAATAAATTACATTTAATGTTTTATTAAAGCAAGCGTTAAAAAAGTTAAAATCCAATGGATTTTTACTGTTTATTCTGTTGAGTTACAGTTATATTTTTTGAAGCATTCAGTGCTCAGGTAAGTGCTGATTTTTTTGGACTAAACCATCAAAAAAGAACCACAACCATGCTGAACATCCAAGCTCCATTGCCACAGGATTTACCAGCCTTTTTTTTGACATTGTGTCTTGTTCTGCTGTTTGTTCTCCTTGCTGAATTACTTACCAGAAAATTCAGCATCAGCAGTCTGGTGGTCAGAAAAATTATTCATCTCTGTATGGGTGTCGTTATTTTCTTTGTGCCATCCTATTTCCAATCAAGCTTTTATCCTGCACTTACAGCACTTGTTTTTTTGCTTTTCAACAGCCTTAATATCCGGTTCAAATGGTTTGGCTCTTTGCTTGCTCTTCCCGAAGACAATAATGTTCAGTCACCGGCAGTAAAAAGTTACGGCTCACTTTTTTTCCCGCTTATTTTTCTGCTTCAGATTCTTTTTCTGTGGGAGTCCCATAAGTGGATACTGCAGACCTCCATGCTTGTTATGGGCGTCAGTGACTCTCTTGCTGCTTTAGTGGGGAGTTCGGTCGGTAAAAAACATATTGAGCATCTGACGAAAAACCCGAAAACTGTTGAGGGGTCATTGACCATGTTTTTTAGCAGCGTTATTCTGCTCAGCGCTACACTCATGCTCTTCAGTAAAGACTTCACGGGAGGCTTGGCCGGCAAGTCGTTATTGATGCTTTTAGCTCTTGCACTTCTTCTTGCTGTTGTCTCAACTGCTGTCGAAGCTCTTTTATCGCACGGTCTCGACAATTTTTTTATTCCCCTGTCTATCGCTTATGCGCTCTATGTGCTTGAAATGAACCACACCATTCTTCTGGAGCGCTTTCTTATCGGAGGACTTTTTGCTTTTCTTCTTGCAGTTTTTTCCATCAAGGTCAAGTTCCTCAATAACAGTGGCGCAACGGCTACATTTTTGCTCGGCACCACTATTTTTGGTATTGGCGGGATGGCCTGGACGGTACCGCTTTTGACCTTTTATCTCTTGTCCTCAGTCTTGTCGAAGCTCGGCAAAAAACGTAAGGCGAAATTTGATCTTGTTTTTGAAAAAGGCTCCCAGCGAGATGCCGGTCAGGTTTACGCCAATGGCGGTATAGCATGGATTTTAATGGTTATTTTTTCGCTCACCAATAACCCGGCTGTTTTTTTTGCCTATCTTGGAACACTTGCTGCAGTGCAGGCCGATACCTGGGCTACAGAGATCGGCACCATGTGGCCAAATCCAAAAGCCTGGCTGGTTACCACCTTCAAGGAGGTGCCTGTCGGAACATCCGGAGGTGTTTCAGTGCCAGGTACTTCAGGAGCATTCCTTGGTTCGCTTTTTATATGCGCAAGTGCCATGATTGTCAATGTAAAATGGCTCTCTGATTTTGGCATACTCCAATCTTTTCTTCTTATTGGCTTTTCCGGTCTTCTGGCCAGTCTGGTTGACAGCTTTTTCGGAGCAACCGTTCAGGCTCAGTATTTCGACCCTATCCGCGAAAAAGTAACCGAAAGGACCCATAGCATAGCAGAGGATGGCTCACTTGTTGAAAACCGGCTTATAAAAGGAACGCCCTTGGTTAATAACGACCTCGTCAATACGCTGTGTGCACTTTCCGGTTCTGCCTTGGCGTATATGGTGATTGAGAATGTGCATTTGTTTCACTGAACTTTAATTGTTTCTATTGATATGGTTGATTCTTATTTTGGAATTTTTGGCCTGCTTTCGGATGCCGGACCTGTAGTGTTATTTGTACTTTCTGTACTCCTCTCATTCTCTATTATATCATGGGCTATCATTGCATACAAATTCACCTATGTCAGAAAATCCTTGAGTGAATCCAGAGCGTTCCTCGACTATTTTTTCGAAATCTACAATGTTGACAAAGCATTTGTCGAAAGTGAAAAATACAGAAAAGGCTCTCTTCCAAGGGTTTTCCGTTCGGGGTATGTCGAGTACCATGCTCTTGGCGATAAGGTCGATATTCGCCAGCTCAGGCTACGCATTGCCCGTGCAGTTAAACGTGAAGCCAATGCCGAAAGCAAAAGGCTCTCCTCACTGGTTCCTTTTCTTGCAACAGTAGGCAATACAGCTCCGTTCATTGGTCTTTTTGGAACCGTATGGGGTATCATGACCTCATTTCACAACATTGGAAAGGCCCAATCGGCCTCCCTTGCTGCTGTAGCTCCGGGTATTTCAGAGGCTTTGATCGCTACCGCTGCAGGTCTTGCTGCGGCTATACCCGCAGTTATGGCCTATAACTATTTTACCCATCAGATCAGCATTATTGAGCGCGATCTTGAGGAGTTCTCTCCGGAATTTGTAGCCGCATTCATTAACGAACCATAGGTGCCACCCGGGATATGATAACTTCAGGTAAAGGCAGGTTGATGAGTGACATCAATGTAACACCCTTCGTTGATGTCATGCTTGTGCTGCTGATTATTTTTATGGTAACCGCTCCCATGATGACAAATGGCGTGAAGGTTGATACACCCCAG
>CAIVSG010000171.1 GCA_903908555.1 uncultured Chlorobiaceae bacterium
GACAAATGCGTTGGTACGGTTGGGTCCTCCGACACTCTCGTCAGCCATAGAGTCCAGTAGTTAGTTTACAAGATCGCTTTTTTTGATGTACCAATCTACTGGCTTTCACTGTAGAAAACAAAAAAGTTGGCAATTGGCAGTAGGCAGTGGGGAAAGTGCTGAGTGCTGAGGGACGAGTGCTGAGTGCTGGGTGCTGAGCGAAGAAAGAAAAGTTGGCAGTGGGCAGTTTTCGAAGTAATGAATATACTGTGCTGAGTGAAAACAGGAGAGTTGGGGTTCAGGAATCACGCTAACCTAAGGAGGAACAACTCTCGATAGTTATCTACCAATCACCCCAAGCGTAGATAGGGGGTTAGCGGTTGATAAAACCAAGTTCGGTGATTATCCCTTTACCATCAGCGGTTTGAGGGATGCTTATAAACTGCTTTACTGAACCTGAGGGTTGGCCGTTGGTATAAAAGTAGAGGGGCCTTGAAACCTGATAGGTGCCGTTCTTTACCGTTTTTACGGTTGGCATAACGCCGTTGACTGCGATGACTTTTACTGAACGGTCGACAAAGCCAAGGCCGAGAAAGCCTATTGAGGATGGGGTTGAACTTACCCTGTTTTTTACCGAACCGTTACTTGACTGGGTTTCGGCTGTGCCTGTTATCTGGACGCCTTTGCCTACGACGAGATCCTTGAAGGACTCCTGGGTGCCGCTGTTGGATTCGCGCTGGATGATGACAATACGGGAATTCGGGCCTCCGACCTCTTTCCAGTTGGTGATGGCGCCGCGATAGATGCTGCTGATCTGGGCTTTGGTGAGTGAGGTTACAGGGTTGCCGGGATGAACAACCATGGAAAGACCGTCGAGTGCTGCAACATGAGCGACGGGATTGACGCCTTTCTGCTTTGCTGCGGCTATCTCTTCGGGCTTCATTGCGCGGGACATTGCTGCAATGGTGCATGAGCCGTTAATGAGGCTTTTTGCTCCGTTGCCGCTTCCGGACTCACTGACGGTAACACGGACTCCGTATTTTTTGGTGAAATATGATGCGAAGGATTTTGCGAGGGGGCCAACAGTGGTTGAACCATCGAGGACAATGGCGTTTGTTGCGGCTTCAGCTGATCCGAGAGCGGCAAAAACGGAGAGGGCAACGAGTAAGAGTAATTTTTTCATCATGGCAGCAGTTATATACTTTCGATTCAGTTATTAAACCTCTATACGATTCAATCTGTTCATCGTGTAAGATAATAACATGCATTGTAACTTTGAAATCTGATGAGTTACCTATACTCTTAAGCGTCAGATTTGCTGCCGGGTTCTTATCGGCACTTTCGCGACTATTCTTTTTGAAAACCCTGAAATAACCATCATGACCTTTAAAGCTGTTATTTTTGATCTTGACGGTACGCTGCTTGATACCCTGCAGGATCTTTTCAATACGCTTAATTCTGTGCTTGCCCGGCATGGCTACCCTATTCATACTCTTGATGAGTGCCGGTTTCTTGTGGGGCATGGGATGAGAGAGCTGGTTCGGAAAGGGGTTCCGGAAGTGGCACGAAATGAGGAGACGATTGACCTTCTGCTTAAGGATTTGATGGACGAGTATGCTGATAACTGGAAGGTCAATTCCCGGCCATATCCGGGCATTGCGACGCTGCTTGACTGCATTCGGGAGCGGAAGATTAAAATGGCGATCCTTTCGAATAAGGCTGATCATTTTACCCGTCTGTGCGCTGAGAGTCTGCTTGGGGAGTGGCGGTTTGAAGTGGTGATGGGTCAGCAGACGGGTATTGCGCCGAAGCCTGACCCGGAGGGGGCTCTCTTGGTTGCCGGTATGCTTGGGGTTGATCCCGGGGCAATTCTTTATGTGGGAGATAGCGGCGTTGACATGTTGACCGCTTCACGGGCGGGAATGTATCCTTTGGGTGTGCTTTGGGGGTTCAGGCCGGAGAGTGAACTAGTGGAGTTCGGGGCGAAGGCGTTGGTGAAGAGTCCGGAGGAGATTATGGGGATAATTGAAAAAAGTGGGGGAAGAAAGTGAAAACAGTTGGCAGGGGGCAGTGGGCAGTTGGCAGTTGGCAGTTGGCAGTTGGCAGTTGGCAGTTGGCAGTTGGCAGTTGGCAGTTGGCAGGGGAAGAAAGATATTTGCTGGGTTCAGACCTTGAGGAGATTTTTTGATTACTTCAATAAACCTTCAAAACCGGACAAATCGGACACATAAAAAAAGGGGAAAGAAAGTGCGGAGGAAAGAAAGTGCTGAGTGCTGAGTGCTGAGTGAAGAAATAAAGAGAGTTTGCAGTTTGAAGTGGGCAGTGTGCAGACTTCCTTACTTCCACCCCTCCCTGACTCAGCACTCAGCACTCAGCACTCAGCACTCAGCACTCAGCACTTCAAAGACTGCCTACTACTTCAGGACGGGGTGAGACAGTGGTGTTTATTGTTGGGACATTTTTTTGTATGGATTTGGGTAAATGTATGGCTTTTTTTTGTGCGCTGGTGTTGGCAAGAATAATAGTAGGTGGTTAAGTTGATTTATTATAGAGAGTTATTGATAATGGTTTTTTTTGGTCTTATATCTGGCATGGTAGTTGATGTAAATTATAAGCAAATACTGTCTGTCTGTTGATTATATTGCGAGAATGAGAGGCGAAATCTTCCGGATGGAATGCTGCTGCGGTCTCTTGTGCTTTTGGAACTTAATAGCCCGATACCCCAATGAAATCATATAGTGGCTCTGCAGATGTAGAGCATGAGAGTGATTCTTTTATTTTGTTCAATAGCGGCAACGGTGAATGCAAGCTGGCTGAGGAGGAGCTGCAGCGGTTGAATCGTGCCCTTCTGGCAACCAACAGTTGCAATCAGGCATTGATTGATACCGAAACGGAGATGGAACTGCTGCAAAAGATCTGCAGCATCATCGTTGAAACCGGTGGGTACCGGATGGCATGGGTCGGTTATGCTGAGGAGGACAAGGGAAAAAGCATACGTCCGGTCGCTCAGGCAGGTTTTGAGGACGGGTACCTTGAAGCACTTTTGATATCCTGGGCAGATGACCAGTATGGCCACGGACCTGCAGGAAGTGCAATTCGCACCGGGGAGGCATGCTCCACTCTTAATATCCAGGAAGACCCGCAGTTTGAACTGTGGCGTGATGAAGCGATAGGGCGCGGGTATGCGTCTATTTACAGTGTACCCTTGAGAGTGGATGAGAGGGTGCTGGGCGCATTAACCATGTACGCGGATATTCCCGGTGCCTTCAATGCAAAGGAGAGGGTACTGCTTAAGGCGCTCGGGGACAATCTGGCGTATGGGATCAAGACGTTGCGAAGTCGTGTGGCGCGAGAGGAGGCTGAAAGATTGCTTAAACAAAGCGAGGAGCGGTTTAGAAAACTGTTTGAAAACCATTCGGCAACCTTGATGCTTATCGACCCGAATAGTGGTAATATTATTGACGTGAATCAAGCTGCTGCGAATTTTTACGGGTGGCCGATTGAAACACTCCGGTTGATGCAGATACAGGATATCAATACGCTTGCTCCTGATAGAGTTATCGATGAAATGGCAAAATGCAGATCTTCGAAGCAAACCCGGTTTACCTTCAGCCATCGGAGAGCAAATGGTTCAACCCGTGATGTTGAGGTATCAAGCAGCAAAATTGAAATTGCAGGCAAAGACCTGCTTTACAGCATTATTCATGATGTTACTGAAAGACATCGGTATGAACAGCTCAATGCGTTCAGGCTTCGGATACTCCAGTTGGCAGAGAGCTCTGCGATAGATGAACTGCTGACGGCAACGCTTGATGAGGCGGAAAGATTAACGGGAAGTTCAATCGGTTGTGTTTTTTTTGTAGCGGAAGATCAAAAGAGCCTGGTGCTTCAGGCCGTATCAACCAATACCCTTGAACATAAGTGGCAGAGTGAAGGAACGGGCCATCACTATACGCTGGACAAGGCCGGTGTATGGGCTGATGCGGTACGGGAGCGAAAAGCGGTTATCCATAATGATTATATCCCGTTGGAAGATTGCAAAGGAGTGTTTGAGGACTATGCTGAAATAAAGCGCGAACTGGTTATTCCTGTAACCCGTGATGAAAAATTAGTTGCAATTATGGGGGTGGGAAACAAGCTTACGGATTATGAGGATAACGATATTGAGTGGGTAGAGATATTAGCCAATCAAGTGTGGGATATCGTGGCCAAAAAGATCGCTGAGGAAGAGAAGAAAAAACTTGCCGCACACTTACAGCACTCAACAAAAATGGAGGCGATCGGACAGCTTGCTGCTGGAATTGCTCATGAAATAAACAATCCCCTCAATTTTATTACGCTCAATGAATATAACCTCATTGAAGATTTTAAGGATCTTCATGAAATCCTGGATTATTATCGCCGGATAGTTGCCAAAGTTGAAGGTATTGCCGCTGTTTCTGAAGAGATAGTGCAACTCCATGAAAAAGAGAAGAGTATAGACATTGATGAGTTACTCAAGGAGATTCCGAAAACTCTTGAAGCCTCAAAAAATGGAGTTGAGCGCATCAAAAACATCACCCAAAGCATGCGGAACTTCTCTCACAAAAACACTCAGAATGCCCTACGCCCGCTTGATATCAATAAGGCTGTTCAGGATAGCCTGACCATCACAAAGAGTGAGTGCCTCTACATAGCTACTATTGAAACAACGCTTGAAAATGTCCCGCAAGTAAACGGCAATATATCGCAGATCAATCAGGTCTTACTGAACCTGATCATTAACAGTGTGCATGCTATAAAGGCACAAAACAGAAACTCTCCGGGCAGCATAATGATTAAAACATGGGCTACCGGGAAACATGTCTATTGCTCTGTGTCCGATGACGGTGAGGGAGTGCCTGAGGAGATCAAAGAACATATTTTTGAACCCTTTTTCACAACCAAGGTACCGGGGAAAGGCACCGGACTCGGGTTGAGTATTTCTTACGACATCATTGTGCACAAACATGACGGAACGCTCTCCTGTGAGTGTCCAAAGAGCGGTGGAACTGTTTTTACACTCTCACTGCCGGTAAAATAAATAGGGAGGAAAGTGCTGAGGGGAGAAAGAGAGTTGGCAGTTGGCAGTTGGCAGTGAAGGGAAGAATAGGTCGTATGGGTCGGATGGGACTTATAGGGCTTGCGGGTGATGAAAGAGAGAACCATCACGGGAGTTCGGGATGACGGGGAAAAGGGGTGAGAAGAAAAGCTGTGAACTAAAAAACGCTCACTTGGTTATCGGCATATACATAAAACGGGGTTAATGCGAATAGAAATATAATTATATTGGGGTAACCCTTAATCTACTCACATGCAGAAACCTGAAGCGCAAGCTACAGTCCTTGTGGTTGATGACAGTACAACTATACGTGCCCTCGTATCCAGTATCGTCAAGAAGTCCGGCCATACGACCATGATGGCCGATGATGGCAACAGCTGCATTGAGATCATAAAGACCCATCAGATAGATCTTCTGCTTCTCGATGTTCATATGCCGGGAAAAACCGGTATTGAAGTGCTCTCGTATCTTCGTGAACATCATTTGAATATCCCGGTCATCATGATTTCGGGTTCTGCGGATATTGAAGAGGCGGTCAAGGCTCTGAAAATGGGAGCTTATGACTTTTTACTAAAACCGGTTAATCCAGACAAGCTTAACGTCACGGTAAAAAACGCCCTCGCAGAATCGGAGCTCCGCAAAAACCTTAAACTCTTTTCGTCGGCTATCTCCCAAAATCCGCTGTCTATTATCATAACTGACACAAAGGGAATTATTCAGTATACCAATGAGGCGTTTACCACTATTTCAGGATATAGCCAACAAGAGGTACTTGGCCGGAATATGAATACACTGAGATCCGGAAAACATTCGCGGGCGTTTTATAAAGATCTTTGGGAGACCATTACGTCAGGAAAAACCTGGAGTGGCGAAATCATAAATAAAAAGAAAAATGGTGAGCTATTCTTTGAGCTGGCGACTATAAGCCCGATCACTGGCAACAACTCCAAAATCTCTCACTTCATAGGTATCAAGCAGGATATTTCTGAGCAGAAAAAGAAACAGGTTGAGCTTGCTTTGAGCGAAATGAGGTTTCATGATATGGCTAATCTGCTTCCTCAGACGATTTTTGAAATGAACATTGAAGGTCGGATCATCTACACTAATCGTATGGGTTTTGAGACGTTCGGGTATACTAAGGAGGATTTTGAAAACGGTGTGCAAGCCTTGATGCTCTTTGCACCGGAAGAGTACGAAAAAGTCGGGTTAAACATGAAAAAACGCTTGGCGGACCTTCCTTTTGACAATCATGAATACACCGGTAGAAAAAAAGATGGAACCTTGTTTCCGATACTTGTTTATACTTCAAGGATTATCGAAAACGAAACGCTTGTGGGCATCAGGGGGATTGTGCTTGACATCAGCGAACGCAAAGAGGCTGAAAAACAGCTGCAGCAACTCAACAGGACGCTGGAACAAAGGGTTGAGGAGCGCACCCGGGATCTTGTTCAAAGCCAGCAACAAGTTATCCAGCAGGAAAAGCTTGCATCCATCGGTCAACTCGCTGCAGGGATTGCACACGAGATCAATAATCCCCTTAATTTTATCAAGATAAATTTTGTAACCCAGCAGGGAAACATCGCTGACATTCTCTCTATCCTGAATGAGTATCGCGCGTTCACAAAAAAAATTGAGACCAACACCTTGTTTTCTTCCGAGTTGCAGAAGTTACGATCAATAGAGCACGACATGGAGCTTGATACGCTGCTTGCTGATATTCCTCAAATCTTTGCCGAGTCACAGGGAGGGTTTGAACGAATTACAACCATTATCAACAGCATGCGGAACTTTTCTTACAAGCACGCTCAGGATGAGAAGGTTCTTTTTGATATAAACAAAGGAATCCGCGACACGCTTATCATTTCCCGTAATGAGTACCGGTATTGTGCGGATATTGTAACCGACCTTAAAGAGTTGCCGCCCGTGCCTTGTAACCCGGAGCAGATGAATCAGGTTTTTCTCAACCTGATTATCAACGGCGCACACGCTATCGCATCTCAACAACGAGCAACGAATGGAAAAATAAAAATTGCGACATGGATAGACAGTACTTCAGTCTATTGCTCTATTGCTGATGATGGGCCGGGTATTGCGCTTGAAGTTCAAAAACACATTTTTGAGCCTTTTTTTACCACAAAAAAACCTGGAATCGGAACAGGATTGGGGCTCAGCATCTCCTATGACATTATTGTGCATAAGCATCACGGAACACTTACCGTTGATTGTCCTCATGCGGGGGGAACCGTTTTTACGATCACGCTTCCCTTAAGGATCAATAAAGAACACTGACCATGACCAACTTTAGTGAGATTACTATTCTCTTTGTTGATGATGAATCCTTTATTCTCAGTTCAATAAACAGGTTTCTCCGTAAAGAGCCGTATAAGAAACTCTTTGCCGAAAACGGCATGGATGCGCTTGAGCTTATCAGACAAAATAATGTCTCTCTTGTTGTTTCTGATCTTCGAATGCCGGAAATGAACGGTCTGGAACTGATCAGTGCAGTGAAAAAGCAAAATCCAGACATACTTCGTCTTATACTGAGCGGTTCTCAGGATATCGACCCGATTATTGAATCCATCAATACCGGAGAAGTGTTCCGCTTTATTCCAAAACCTGTTGACCCACCGGCTTTCAAAGAAATTCTGAATGATGCAATTGAGTACTATTGTTTGAGAACTGAACGGGAAAAGCTTTTTAATGAGCTGTCAATAAAAAATGAGGAGCTGACCAGTGCAAATAATGAGCTCCTCGTTATGGCAAAAAAATTGCAGCGTAGCGAGCAGGAGTTGCGCTCAATGACCGATGCTGCGCATGATGCGGTTTTTATGCTTAATGATGCTGGGTGTATCATCTATCGTAACAGTGCAGCTGAAAATATGTTTGGATTCAGCCGGGAGCAATACGACAAACAGAATTTTGTTGACCTTATCTCCAGAGATTCAGCCACGTTTGATATTCATGGGATATGCCAGATATCTTCGGGAGATATCCCCAGTATTGATGAGAAAATGGTCCACCAGATTGCAGGCATGAGTAAAGATGGCAGATCTATCCCTCTTGAGATTTCTAAAGGGTGTGTTCTGATTAATGAGATACCGCACACTGTTATGATCGCCCGCGATATCTCCTCAAGGGTTGCAGCGGAACGGAGCAGGGTGCGCTTTGAAGTGATGCAGAAGGAGTTTGAATCGGAGATTGAAAAAAAAATGCTTCAAAGTCCTGTACCCGATACTCTGGAGGGAGCGTCGATCGCGCGGATGATGGTGCCTTCCGGCCATCTTGACGGGGATTTTGCCGATTTTATTATTTTTGACAGTCATCACGCCGACATTCTTATCGGCGATGTCATGGGTCATGGTATTCAATCTGCCCTGGTTGGTGCCGGCATAAAATCACTCTTTCTGAAAGTGCTGGCACAGACTAAGTACCCGTACAGTGCACTTCCCGCAGTGGAGGAGATCGTTAGCGGAGTACATGAGCGCTGTATTAATGAACTTATAGGGCTCAGCACCTTTGCGACACTGCTTTTTATGCGGCTGGATCTTGAAGCAGGAGTTATTTCAGTTGTCGATTGCGGCCATCCACCTGTGATTCATTTTCATGCCCGCACAGGAACCTGCTCGATGCTCAAGGGGGAGAACCTGCCTATTGGCTTGATTGAACATCAGGAGTATCGCGCAAACTCCTATTCGATCGGTGAGAATGATATTCTTGTGCTCTTTTCGGATGGAATTACAGAGTGCACGGCACCGGACAAGACGATGTTCGGCGATCAGCAAGTGTTGGATATTATTGAAAAGCATCATGCATTGCCCCCACCGGCGATAATAGAAAAAATTAAAGAAGCTCTTGCTCTTTTTTCCGGAAAAGAGACTTATGATGACGATCTCTCCTGTATTGTCATCCGTATAGGCCATACCGGAACGAAATATTAATTCAGGGGAAAGCGCTTTATGAAAGCAGAACTCCTTGGTGTCGCTTTTGAACATGCAACGATGGCTACAGCTGTGGCGCAGATCCTGGATGCTGCGAGGCGAGGGCAGAAAGGGATCATCGTTACTCCCAATGTTGACCATATCGTTATGCTTCAGGACGATGCTGCTATGCGGAGAATCTACGGGGAGGCTCTTTTTCGGTATGCCGATGGAATGCCTCTTGTGTGGCTCAGCAGAATCAAGAAGAACCCCCTTCCGGAACGGGTGGCGGGTTCTGACCTGCTTATAGCTCTCTGTAAAGAAGCTGCCGGAACCGGTCTGAATATCTATTTTCTTGGTGGAAATCCCGGTATTGCCGAACAGGCTGCTGAGAAATTGCGTAACCAATTTGCCGGATTGAAGATAGTGGGAACCTGGTGTCCTCCTTTCGGGTTTGAAAATGATCGAGATGAAAACGAGCGGATCATAAACGATATAAACTCCCGGAGTGTCGATATTCTGTTTGTAGGGGTCGGCGCGCCTAAACAGGAGAAATGGGCAGATGCGCATATTGATCGTCTTAAGGTTGGGCCTATTTTGTGCGTTGGCGCTTCTTTTGATTTTGCCGCGGGGAAAATAAAACGTGCTCCTTTATGGATTCAGCGTCTTGGTTTTGAATGGGCATGGCGACTAGGAAGCGAACCGGGGCGGCTCTGGAGGCGTTATCTGGTGCAGGACAGCCGGTTTCTCCCTTTGGCATTGAAAGAGATTTTTAATTCTTAAGATTCACAAAGAGACGTAATAAGGAGCAAAATGGAACTTGATCCGACGGTGCGAAAAGAGCTGATACGGACCATAAGCAGCTCAATCAATCCCCGATTCCGATACCGACGGCGCATGAAAGTGCAGGCATGGGAAACTACAATCATGTTTTCCTATCTGCTGAAAAGAGTGCTTGATTCGGCTGTGTCGTTACTTGCCCTCGTTATGCTGCTTCCTCTTTTTATTTTTACCGCTCTTGCTATATGGATCGAAAACCCTGGGCCAGTGTTTTATGTTCAAATGCGTGTGGGCCTGAATGGCAAACATTTCAGGTTTTATAAATTCCGGTCCATGGTTATGAATGCAGAGAAAATCAAACAGGAACTTGTGGCTTTTAATGAGTCGGGTGCTGGAGTGATTTTTAAAATGAAACAAGATCCGAGGATTACACGGGTGGGGAAAATCATCCGTAAATTCAGTATTGATGAACTGCCTCAACTGATCAATGTGCTTAAGGGGGATATGAGCCTTGTCGGGCCAAGACCGCCTCTGCCCGGCGAAGTTGCGGAGTACACTCTGGATGAACGTAAGCGGCTGCATATTATCCCGGGCATAACCTGCCTGTGGCAGGTTAGCGGCAGAAGTGATATTCCCTTCACCGATCAGGTACGACTCGACATGCAGTATATACAAAGTGCAAGTTTTCTAAATGACGTTATTCTGCTTTTAAAAACCATTCCTGCCGTTCTGACTGGCAGAGGAGCTTATTAAACAGAACATTATGATCTTTCATGTAGACGCGTCAACCGGTAAAACACTTGGCATTGTTGATTTAAGCGGAAGGCTGGATGCGGCAAACAGCAGTGAGCTTTTGAAATCTTTTGCAGTGTGGCAGCAGCAAGCCAATATGTTTGTTTTTAACTGCACCAGGCTTGACATGATCGATAGCAGCGGACTGGGTGCTATAGTAGCCTGCCTGCGCAAAGCGCTTGAAAAAAACGGGGAGTTGAAACTGGCCGCTCTGAATCAGAAAGTTTCTATGGTATTTGAACTTACAAAGGCGAAAAAACTTTTTTCAATTTTTCCGGATACCGGCAGTGCGATACAATCATTCTGAAACAGTTGACTGGAATTAAACACTGCTCCATGAAAACGCTCATTATCATCAAAGAGAAGGACTATGCATGGCTGCGACCGATTTTTACGGGTATTCATCCTTTGCTGGTTCCTATATGCAATAAACCTTTCATAGAGTTTCTTATCGATTTTGCAATCCTTGCTGGAAGCGATGCCTTACGGATTTTGAGCGACGGGCCGCTCAGCGATGTTGAAGAATACTGCGATAACGGGAGCCGCTGGGGTATTGCGATAAGCTATGGGAGTATTAAGAGCAGCGACGAGACTCTGTTGATCATGGAAAAAAACCATCGGTACTGCGCCGGTGAGAGAGTCCTCTTGATGAACGGCTTTGTATTTATCGAGTATGACAAACAGCATAACTATACAGCGCTGTTTGCTGAGCTCCCTGATGGCGAGATCCTCGGCTGCAATAAAGGCAGCCTCAGTTTGAGAGGAACTCCCGGCGAGAGACCAAAAGTTGCAGGAGCACTCCCTTTATCGCTTGTGGAACTTGACTCTCTTGAGGTTTATTACCGTCTCTCGATGGAAATTCTGAGCTTCGGTGAATCGCCATACGTCATACCCGGCTATAGCAACGAGGCTTACTGCCATATTGGACGAAATGTGGTCATAAGCAAAAGTGCTGAAATAAGAAAGCCTGTCATTATCGGTAATAATGTACAGATCATGGCGGACTCAATCATAGGGCCACTGGCAGTTATCGGCAGCAATGTCATTATTGACAAGGCAAGCACCGTGACTGATAGTATAGTTTTAGAAAAAACCTATATCGGAGAACAGCTTGAAGTGCAAAACAGGATTGCTGCCGGAAATATTCTGATTGAACCGGAAAGTGGAATTTCCATTGCCATGGATGACCCTCATCTGTTAACCGGCATAAAAAAATCAGGGTCGGCAGAAATACTGTTTCAGTCGGTTGTTCACCGTCTCTTCGCCTTGTTTTTGATAACCGTGCTCCTTATCCCTTTTCTTCTTCTGTCACCAATTCTGAAGTTTCAGCGAAAATGGAAAAAGAGTACCGGCAGCTATTATATAAATGATGCAGGAAAAACCCTGGCATTGACGACAACATCCATTAATCGTCAGAGTCTTCCTGGCTCAATTGCGGCAGCACTCTCTCTCGACCGTTTCGGCTTGCTTTTCAATGTTCTCAGCGGGCAGCTTGCCATTATCGGCAGCACTCCCATAGCGGCAAAAACTGATAACAGTGTTCCTCTCCTGGAAATGGGTTCATGGTACAAGGCGGGTGTGTTCAGTTACGCTGAAGCTGAGGAGTGGCCGGCAAATGGAGATGAGAGGGCAATAGTTGAACGTTATTTTGCAGTTCACGGTAATCCCCTGCTTGATATTGCCATGACGATAAAAGCATTTTTCAACCTGATTCACGAAATACATACACCATGATTATCAAGGAAAATGTCTGTAACAACATCACGACCATCAACCTTTGGGGCACCCTTGATGCTACGACAGCTCCGACGTTGAGAAATTTCAAATCTGCGGCTGCACCGGCCGACCCTGTTGTGATCAATATGTCGGACGTTGATTTTCTTGACAGCAGCGGTCTTGGCGCTCTTGTTGGACTTACCAGAGAAAAAAGAGAACAGGGCGGAGAGGTAACTTTAGCATGCATGAACAACAAAGTCAGAAAAGTATTTGAGATCACACAGGTATACAGGCTGTTTGATATCTATGACGATGTTGAGGCCGCAACTATAAACGCTGAAAAAAAACAAACCCGCTTATGATCGCCATGATCACTCTGCCTGCAGAGATACGTTTCGTCAGGCTTGCTTCGCTTACGGCATTGAAGGTTGCGGAGGTATTTTCGGACTCACTCAATACAAAACAGAGTGACGAAGGTTTCTGCCATGCGTTTGAGCTTTCCGTCAGTGAGGCATTCACGAACTCAGTCCGTTATGCTGTTCCATCGGGAGAGGATACCATGATCACGCTGAGCTTCAGTTCGGATAACAATAAGCTTACAGCAAGTATCAGTGACAGTAACCCTCCTTTTAACCCTGACCCCACACCCGTGGATATATCCAGTTATCCGGAAAGAGGTTTTGGACTTTTACTGATTCGTCAACTTATGGATAGTGTGACCTATACAAGGGATAATGGCACAAACAGGATTTCTTTGACCAAACAAACTGACAGCGCACATAATCAGAGCCTATAACATAATGAAGAATAAAAAGTTAAAGGTGCTGTTGATTATTGAGCAGTGTAATCCTGAATGGGCGTCGGTACCATTGGTAGGCTATTGCTTTTATGACTATATCAGCCAACTCGCTGAGACGACTCTTGTCACGCATGAAAGAAACCGGGCTGCCCTGGAAAAAACTCACCCGAATAGAGATATTACCTACATTTGTGAAAGTGCTTTTATCAAGAAATACTATGCTCTTGCTGAAAAGTTAAGTAAGCTGAAGGATAGAGTCATCTGGCCTTTATACCATATGCTGACATACCCCGTTTATGGGGAGTTTAATCGTCAGGTATACTCCAGGTTTAAGGAATCTATTCTTGAAGGCCATTATGATATTGTTCACGCGATGACACCAATGATGCCTCGATATCCTGTAAAGGCGATAAAGGCATGTACATCTACGCCATTTATTCTTGGACCGGTAAATGGAGGGGTTCCTTTTCCAAAAGGTTTTCAAAAAGTGGCTCGACAGGAATTCTCTGATTTTAACTTTCTTCGATCAATCGGTCGATTTATTATTCCCGGCTATCGGGAAACCTATACAAAAGCTGACTACATTCTTGCCGGCTCTACGTATACCATGAATCTGGTTAAAGAGCTCTTTGATATTAAAAATGAGAAGATTGAGTTATTTTACGAGAACGGAATCGGAAGTTCATTTTTGAAGACAGAAGAGAGCGTTTCCGAGAGTATAACAAAAGAGAGTGGAGTGATTAACCTTCTCTTTGTCGGGCGGCTGGTCCCTTATAAAGGAACAGACATGCTGATTGAGGCAATAAGCAGGCTGGAACTCTCCACCCGGAAGAAAATTGTTCTTACGATCGTTGGTGATGGATCGGAACGAAAAGCTCTAGAACAACTGGTTGAAAAGCATAAGCTTACTGCAATAATTGCTTTTACAGGTTGGGTTGATCAGAAGGATACGCTCCAATACTATAGCAATTCCAATATTTTCTGCTTTCCTTCTATCCGTGAATTTGGCGGAGCTGTAGTTTTAGAGGCGATGGCCAATGGCCTTCCTTGTATTGTGGTTAATAACGGCGGCATTGGTGAGTATGTTACTGAAGAAACCGGCTTTAGAATTAATCCGGAGTCCAGGGAATTTGTTGTTCGGGAATTAACGGTGTGTATAGAGAAACTAGTCACTAATCCATTGTTGCGCAAGACTATGTCAATTAAAGCTATTCAGCGGGTAAAAGAGTTTACTTGGAGTGCCAAAGCTGAAGCAATTGTTCGTATTTACAATAAACAATTAATACATCGGGTTTGAATCGGCTCAGGTTTTATGTGCTTTTCAAATGTGTTCGGTAAACCCTCATTAACTTCCTGGGGCATCTTATGGTATCTGTTGTTATTGTAAGTTACAATACACGTGACATTCTTCGTAACTGTCTGGATGCACTGTTTGAACACGGCGGTGGAGTTGAAATGGAGGTTTTTGTCGTGGACAACAATTCCCATGATGGTTCTGCGGATATGGTAAAAACCGACTTCCCTTCTGTTTTTGTGATTGCAAACAATCAGAATCTTGGGTTTGCCGCAGCAAACAATCAGGCTTTTGTTCTCGCCAAAGGGAATTATATAATCCTCCTCAATCCAGACGCCTATATCAGACCGCTATCCATTCAGAACTGCATCAAATTCATGGACGAGACACCGAAATGTGGACTTTGCGGAGGAAAAATCATTTCGCCTGCTGGTACTATTGAACCATCAGCAAGACGCTTTCCGACAGCTCTTTCCAAATTTCTAGCTCTTTCGGGATTGCGTGGAAAATTTCCGCAGTCCCGACTTTTAAATTACTATGAATTTGGTGGGTTTGCTTATACCAAACCTCTGGAGGTGGACTGGGTGCCGGGCACCTTCACCATCGTTCGCAAAGAGATGCTTGATGAAATAGGTCCTTTCGATGAAAGGTTTTATATCTATTACGAAGAGACCGATCTCTGTATGAGAGCAAAAAAGGCTGGATGGACAATCTATTTCATTCCGGATGCTGAAGTTACGCACATCGGCGGTGCCAGCAGCAAAACACGAAAAGACAAATCATTTGACAATAAAGCTGCTCAAGTGCTTATCTTCAGGATGCGCAGTGAATGGCTTTATTACCGTAAAAACAAGGGGGGGGCCGGGCTTCTTTCCAGTGCTGGAGTTGAATTACTCTGGTATGCAGCCCGGTTCACCAAAAACCTTCTCTTCCCATTTGGTGATGCCGGAAATAAACGTTCAGCAGCTGTTTCGATCATCAAACAAATAGTGACTTCACTTCAGGACACAAAATTCGGTAGCTTTTCACCTCCAATACCATGGTAAAGCATCATGAATCTTTTCCAAAACTTACGCGCTGATCTAGCGACTTATGAAGGAAAATGGGGCAGCCAAGGATTCTGGGTCATGATAGTCTATCGTTTTGGAAGGTGGCGCTACACTATCAAGAGCAGTTTAGTTCGTAAACCTTTTTCCCTGCTCTACAAACTACTTTACAAGATTGTTCAGATACTTACAGGTATCGAACTTCCTTGTGAAGTTCCAGTTGGCAGAAATTTCAGAATTGACCATTTCGGGGATATCATTATCAGCGGATATGCAAGTTTCGGTGATAACTGCATTATCCGAAACGGCGTCACCGTAGGATTAAAAAATATTTGTGAAAAAGCCGCACCGTGTTTCGGGAACAATATCAGCATTGGAGCTGGAGCAAAAATCCTTGGCAACATCTCAATCGGCAATAATGTTGATATCGGAGCCAATGCTGTAGTCCTGAAGCCAGTACCGGATAACTCCATTGCTGTTGGGATTCCGGCTAAAATCATTACAAAAAGATCTGCTTAATCAACGTGCCGGATACCATGTACAAATTTACTGAATACATTACCTGTAATCCGATTTTTCACTATGACCGCGTGGTTAAAGCCACGGTAATGTTTTTAATTGCATCTTGTTTTGTGTTGCTGGCATCCTGCAGCAGCATTTCTCCAAAGTCTTCACGAGTCCCCACGACACCAGAAAAAGATTTTAAGACGGAACTCCCAATAAAAACACAGGAATTTGCTACCGCCCAGAAAATTTATGCACTATCCCCTCATGACAACTACCTATACCGACTTGGACCCGGAGATTTAGTCAGTATTCAAGTGTGGCACAGGCCGGAGCTTTCACTGGAAAACATCGTCGTCTCCCCCGACGGAATCATTGCAATTCCCAGAATCGGAAGTCTCAACGTTATGAACCATACTCAAGAAGAAACACAAAGTATGATATCATCAAAACTTGAAAATCTCTATATAAAACCTGAAGTTACCGTCAGAGTTAATGAATTTCACAACAATAAGGCTTTTGTTCTCGGCCGTGTCAGTAAACCTGGTGTCATCAATTTTCCTGGAAAAGGAACGCTTCTGGAAGCACTTGCTCTTGCTGGCGGCCTTCCAACAGATCAAGCTAAAGAGAGCGCGCTAACCAAATGCGCCATTATCCGGGGCAATGACACCGTTATCTGGATCGACTTGCAGGATTTACTCAAAAACGGCAATATGGCATTGAACTCTCCGATCAGAAACAATGATGTGATCTATATTCCTGAAGCTACTGATGACCTGGTTTATGTTATGGGTGAGGTCGTTACACCGGGTGCCATTCAAATGAGAGGCGGGATGAATGTCCTCAAAGCTATCATGCTGGCAGGAGGAATGAACAAACAGGCTAATCCGGAAAAGGTATTCGTCATCAGGCAACAGAGTCTTAGAGGCGATGTTGTCCAGATCGATCTGAAAAACCTGCTTGAACGCGGTGACTTCAGCCAGAACTTTGCGCTTTTACCGAATGACATTGTCTATATCAGTCCTAGTGGAATGTCAAAATTCAACTATGCGCTTGAAAAGCTGCTCCCAACGCTTAATGTTCTTTCTCTCGGCACAACCATCGAGCAGCAAATCTGGGGTAAGGGAAGTACTACGGTTGTCTCCCCCACTTTCTCGAAATAGTATCAGGGATTGACAAAAGACCATACATCAATATGTGACTAGTAAACTTACCATGAAGAAGATACCACCCCTTTCCAATATTAGTAAAATCTGGAGTCTTCTGTTGCCAGGAGAACGGCATAATTCTATTATTCTGTTCTTTTTAATGCTTATCGGCGTTGGTCTTGAAACCTTAGGTGTCGGTCTTGTCATACCCGCTCTCTCTCTCTTTACACAAAAAAATTTTGCTGCCAAATATCCAACCCTTCAACCTTTACTTAATTTTTTTGGTAATCCAGACCAACACAGCCTGGTCGTTGGGGGGTTATTACTCCTACTTGGCGTCTATTTTGTAAAAGCTGTTTTTCTGGTATTTCTTGTCTGGAAACAAAATCGATTTACTTACGGTATCGGAGCAAGACTATCTTTACGCTTGTTTACCATTTACCTTCGTCAACCCTATGTCTTTCATTTACAGCGTAACTCCGCACAGTTAATTCGAAATGTCAGCAATGAAGTAGGGATTTTCACCGGCAGTGTGTTAACTCCCCTCATGCAATTGTTTTCTGAATCATTGGTTGTCGCAGGCCTTTGCCTTATGCTGCTTTTGGCTGAACCGATTGGAACAATTTCCATTGTATGCGTTCTTGGTATTTCAAGCTGGAGTTTCTTTCATTTTACAGCAGGAAAAATTACTCGCTGGGGAAAAGATCGTCAACATCACGATGGGTTGCGTCTGCAGCACCTACAACAAGGCCTTGCCGGGGCTAAAGATGTCAAATTGCTTGGCCGTGAAAATGAATTTTTAAAGCAATTCAACATACATAATAGAGAGAGTACAAAAGTTGGACGTTTAAATAATACCATTCAACAACTTCCCCGAATCTGGCTTGAGCTGCTCTCAGTCTGCGGACTTGTAGCCCTCGTGCTTGTTATGCTTGCACAAGGAGGCGCACTTGAGACTATCATTCCAAAACTTGGACTTTTTGCTGTTGTAACATTTCGGTTAATGCCCTCAGTCAGCCGCTTGCTGAATGTTATGCAATCACTTAAGTACTGTTTGCCGGTTATAGATATCCTTGAAAAAGATCTCATCCTTTTTGCACCTGATACTGTTGAAGAGAAATTCATACAATCATCTTTTCATAACTCCATTGAGCTGCAGCATATTACCTATACCTATCCAGGAGTGTCCATACCATCGCTTAAAGATATCTCACTTAGTATAAAGTGTGGGGAATCAGTAGGTTTTATTGGTACCAGCGGTGCAGGAAAGAGTACATTAGTTGATATACTGCTTGGCCTGCTGCCTCCAGATCATGGCGTAGTATTTGTCGACGGGAAAGATATTCAGCAGAATCTCCGAGATTGGCAGAATCAAATCGGTTATGTACCTCAATCAATTTATCTCACTGATGACAGTCTGCTTCGCAATATAGCATTTGGACTTTCCAGCGAACAGATTAACCTGGAATCTGTTTTAAATGCAATTCGAGCTGCTCATCTTGATGATTTTATTCAAAGTCTGCCGGAAGGACTGAGTACTGTTGTAGGAGAACGAGGTGTTCGTCTGTCAGGGGGACAACGTCAAAGAATCGGTATCGCACGGGCACTCTATCACGATCCGTCTGTGCTTGTACTTGACGAAGCTACAAGTGCTTTGGACACAGCAACAGAAAAAGGAGTTATGGAGGCAGTGCGAGAACTGCAGGGCTCTAAAACCATTATTATTGTTGCACACCGGCTTAGCACCATCGAACACTGTGATCGACTTTATCGTCTTGAAAACGGCGAAATAACATCATATGGGACACCAGATAAAATTCTTTATTAACGCACAGTGCCATGAACTTATTTTCGAATAGATATAAAGTCAAACCCCCTCCAAAATTTGGAATAGATAATTCTATTTATCAAGGCATAAAAATCACCTACCTGTGTCCAGTATCGGATCCTAAGAAAGATGGCCCAAGTGGAGGGGTAAAGGTGATTTATAAACAATCGGAAGAAATCAATAAACTTCTTTCTCCTCATTTTAAATCAGCTGTTGTACATCCAGAAGAAATAAATTTTGTTTGTAATTGGTTTGAATATTCAACCGAATTTAAGCGGAATTTATATTTTAATATTAATAATGAATTTGTAATTATTCCAGATTTCTGGGCTGAACGTTATGCTCCTCAATGTATATTGAATAATATAAAATATGGTATTTTTGTTCAAGGCGGATATTTATTCGGGAATGAAAATGCAGCTTCAACCTTATCTGCATATCAAAATGCAGAAGTAATCATGACTATATCTGACGATACTGCTGATTGCTGTAAACTGGCTTTTCCCACATTATCTTCAAAAATAATGCGCATGCATTTCTTTGTTGATTCAACAATATTTACACCCAACCAACAAAAAGATACTATAATTACTTATATGCCAAGAAAACTACCTCGGCACTCAAAATTAGTACTCTTCTTTTTAGAACAATATCTTCCTTCAGACTGGAAAGTTATTCCAATACATAATATGACAGAAAAAGAGGTTATTGAAAAGTTTAAACTATCAAAAATATTTTTGTCCTTCAGTGAACTTGAGGGATGGGGACTGCCTCCAATAGAGGCCGGGCTGACAGGCAACAAGGTAATTGGATATACTGGAGAGGGAGGGAAAGAGTATTGGAAACCACCAATTTTTTCGGAAATTATGATGGGTGATATAAAAGGTTTTGTGAAGGAGATAATTTCCACAATACACAAAATGGACACGAATAAAGAGTTATTTGTTAATGAGAAAGCGATTGATCAATTAGCAGATTTATATTCTAAAGAACGTGAAAGTAATGATATTATTTCGCTTTCAAAAAAGATAAGTACTGTACTTTCCATTTAGAACATTTGACTGAAAAAATGAAAAATTGCGTTACTATTGTTTTTGCAACAAATCAGCAGTATATACAGCACCTATGTGCTGCTTTAAAATCTTTGTTAGAAAACAACAAAGACTTATCCTTTAAGATATATATTATTAACAGCGGCATATCGCCAAAAATATACTCCAATATACTTACTGTTGCAAGACCCTATAATTGTCAACTCGAAAATATAGTTATATCAGACGATTTTTTTAAAGAACTAGTATTAACGCACCACTACTCTAAAGAAATTTATTATCGCCTTTTAATCCCTGAACTTATTGATGAAAAAAAAGTACTTTATTTAGATGCGGATATTATAATTAATGGATCGATAAAAGAACTTTATAATCAAAATATTGAAGATTATTATGTTTGTGCGGTTGAAGATCCATATTTTGATCGATATTCACAGTTGAATATCGACAAAAAATTCAGATATTTTAATTCGGGCGTAATGCTTATAAATGTAACGAAATGGAAAAACACTGGCCTTCAAAAAAAAGTTATTAATTTTGTTGAGAAAAATTTTAAAATCTTACACTTTCCTGATCAGGATGCCTTAAATGCACTCATGTATGGAAACTGGAAGAGATTGCCGTTAAAATACAATCTAACAATGATTCTTGATAATAATTATGAACATGAATTTCCCTGCTTCAGTAAGGAAGAATTAAGAGAAGCTAAAATCAATCCGATAATTATTCATTACACTGGAGGATCAAAACCATGGCAGTTAAAAAATATACATCCATATAAATATTTGTACTGGAAATATTTATGGATGACTCCCTATAGATTTTCTTTACCAACAGAACTACAACCCAAGAATATTTTAAAGAGTTTGGTTCCAAAAGCTGTAAAAATGCAAATAAAAAAAATTATAACTTTCAACCAATAGCAAGTACTTTTTGTAACTTTGCAGTTTGATTTATGATAAATGAGAATGTGATAAGGGAGCCTCTTCCTTATGGAAAAAAATCGAAATCACTTGATCTGGTAGGTTTTGCCAAACGGTATGGCCTCTTTATTCTTGTAATAGGCTCTTTTCTATTCACCATATCCGTTCCCATTGTTCTTTTGATCAGCAAACCAAATTATGCCGTTAAAGCGATCATGCGCGTAGATCCTGTTATGCCTTCACTGATCACTTCGAGCGATGACCCTCAGATCATCAACTACTACCAGGACTATGCCAGAACACAGGCTCAACGAATGATGTCTTTTGATGTCCTAAAAAAAACAGTTGAAAAACTAACACTAGAAGAAAAAACATCAATATTTCCAAAAGGGATGCCTATAGATAATTGCGCGACATTGCTCTCTTTTAACATAAAAACTAACCCCTTGATCGGAACGCACCTTATTGAAATAACCGCATCAAGTCTCAAAAAGGAAGGCCTTGCCCCACTGGTCAACAAATTTATGGCAGTGTTTCTTGAAAAAGTCCACAAAAACTCAGAAACACAGGACAATGATCGACTGGTATTCCTAAGAAATAAACAAAAAGAGTTAACAAGGGACATCAGCACCATTGAGAATAAATTGATCAGTCTCACAAAAGATATTAAAACCGCCACTTTTTCTGAAAGTTTTAATATTGCCGGAAAAAAAACTGAGCAAATGCAATCACTTTATATCAAAGCACTTGGTGAACAAATTGCGGCTAAAACTCAATTAGATGAAAAAGTACAATTAAATAACCAGATCAAAAGTCTTTCCCTTGAGCCGATGGTTGAAGAAATGGTTATGAAAGACGCTTCACTTAATTTGACAAGTTCATGGACCTATCAGCAACAACAACAGATGAGAAGTTCTACTGATGGATTGACTAAAAACAATCCAGACCGGATATATATTGAAGAACGGATGGCTGCAATGCGTGACTATGAAAAAAAACAGAAGAATGAACTCAATAAAAATGCTCATAAAATTCTGTATGGAATACGTGATTTCGGACTGAATAAAGAGCTGATCACAGCAAAAAATGACTTCGATAGGACTAATACCGTTGAAGAAAAGATCAAAGAAGAACTAACAAAAAGCAGCACAGATGCAATAAAAACTTCTGTTGGAATTCATCTTGGTGAGTCTCTTGAGGCAGAACTTAAACACAAACGAGAGTTGCTTGACCATATTGATACAAGAATTCAAGAGCTTGAGGTTGAAGGCAAAGCACCCCTTCGTCTCTCGATCGAATCTGCTGCCCGTAAACCCGATCATGCGGAAGGATCAAACGTTAATAAATTGTTTATGATCTTTTTCAGCCTATCATTCGGGAGTGTGGGATGTGTATTTTTTGCTTATGACTACTTCGACAACCGCATCCGTCGCACCAAAGATATACAACAGGCACTCGGTTATTCTCCGGCATGTATTGTTCAAAAATCCAGAGACAACATTCCATTTCATCAACTGATTTCTTTAGCTGCAAACAATGATGCGGCGAAAGCCATTAAAAGTTTTGCTGTCCAGTTAAGCCTTGAAAAAACTGAATCCAAGGCAGCGATTATCCTCTTTACAGGTGTCGACAACGAATCAGGATGCACCTCGATTGCCTTGAACACTGCAGAGGCACTGGCTGCTCTTTCACCAAAGGTGCTTCTGATTGAAGGGAACATTGCTAACCCTGCTGTTTGCAAAATTACCGGTCTATCTTCGGAGTCTAAAGGGTTCTCTGACTTTCTCAACTCAACAGAACTCTGGAAAAACTTCATCGTCAGTAGCCCAACGTACAACAGCAGTATCATGCATGCAGGAAGCACCATGGTCGGAAACATTTCGCAACATCGCATCAAGGAGCTTTTTGATTCAGCAAAAAGAGAGTATGACTATATATGCATCGACTGCGCACCAGTTCTGCAAAGCGACCTGACAGAACACCTTGCTCTTTATGCTGACATTATAGTTCTGATATCAGTTGGCGAAAGCACTTACTTCAACGATTTGAGAAAAGCTGCTGAACTCCTCGTACACCTTAAAGTTCCCGCAATTGCACCTCTGCTTAATTGGGGTGGTCTCAAACGCAGCATGAGCATTGACAAACTCCTGGAAAAACAACCAGAAATTCTTGATAAAATCAACACCAAAAAGATTGAAGAATTTATTCAGAATATTCCTGATGCCAAGGAGTTGGGAAGAAAAATCAAAACAATTGTCGATACAACACTGACAAAAAAGAAAATAACATCGAAAGCGGAGAACCAAGGATGAGTTTACTACCGGTTCTGTTCGGCTATCATGCTTCAAACCTTGGGAATAGTCATGTTCCGCTTTCACTTTGCAGGTACTGGCATGAAAGTGGAAGAGCGGTAAGGCTTACCGTTCCAAGCGCTGACAGATCTATACACTATCCTTGGCTGAAGCCTGTCGTGAGCGGTATAAAAAAAACACTTATCTACAGGTTTGGGAGCAGTCAACAACCTCGAAACATCACTGAACAGCTCTTTTTAAAAAACGAAGGCGACGCACCATATGTCTATCTATGGGCGGCTCTTTCCCTGGAAATATTTGAAGCTTTTCACCGGCGAGGTTCTAAAATTATTATTGAACGTATCAACTGCCACCGTCGCACCTCTCAAAATATTCTTCAGAACGCCTCAACACAATGGAATATTCCGATTGAAAACTCTATAACCGAACAGGCAATCGCTGAGGAAGAGCGCAAACTTGCCCTTGCGGACTCTGTGTTCTGTCCAAGCCCGATGGTGTGGCGATCGATGACTGAAAACGGGGTAACTGAAACTAAACTCCTCTCTACAAGCTATGGCTGGTCACCTGAGCGATTTCCTGAAGCAAATTATCCTCCAACAGTGAAGCCGCGACCTGTCTTTCTTTTTGCTGGCAATCTTTGCCTGCGAAAAGGTGTGCCACTCTTGCTCGAGGCCTGGCGTCGAGCAAATTTGAATGCCGAGATGGTACTATGCGGAAGCATATCTCCTGAAATCCAAGATCATTGCCCGCTTCTGCATAACGGAAAAAACATCACCCATGTTGATTACACCAAGGATATTGGACAACTTTATCGTAATACAGATGTTTTTGTTTTTCCAAGCCTTGAAGAGGGAGGACCGATGGTAACCTATGAAGCAATGGCACACGGAATCCCCCCGATTGTAACCGCTATGGGTGGTGGAGCTATTGTTCAAAACAATCTTAATGGCATGATTCTCTCCGACACAAACATCGATGATTGGGCTCAAGCCATGACGTTGATGGCGGAAAACCCCGTAAAAAGGAGTGAGCTGGGTCAATGTGCCCGGGAAAGAGCACAGGAGTTCACATGGAAGCGAGTTGCCGCACAACGTGCAGCGTTGTTAGAACAACGCTATCCGTCACTCTGGAACAAAACCATACAGCAATGATATCAGCAACTGAAGCAGACTGGAAACGGGAGTATTCGTTACGAGGAAGTTACGAACCAGGAAAAAAACTTCTTAGTGCGATACGCCGTTATCAGCTTCTGATTAATAATGATGGATTATTATCAGGAGTTATCAAATCAATTGTTGTACTTCGTTATCGGTTCTGGAGCGCCATAAGCGGTGCTGATATCCCACTAAACTCAAAAATCGGTGGAGGTCTCCTGATCCCCCATCCAAATGGTATTGTCATCCATCCTGATGCTCAAATAGGCCCGAACTGCCTTATTTTTCAGCAGGTCACCATAGGTACAGGCCCTCAACCCGGCCTTCCGGTTATCGAGGGTCATGTCGATATTGGTGCCGGAGCAAAAATTCTTGGTGGCGTCCGTATTGGAGCCCATGCACGGATAGGAGCAAACGCTGTTGTCATAAATGATATCCCTTCCAATGCAACTGCGGTAGGCATACCGGCAGTCGTGAGGCAATAGGAATGACGATAAACAAAAAAAAGGACTGGTAACAATGGGTGGCGCTCCCGGAAATATTTTAGTACCAATCGCTTTCCTGGCCTTTCCTCTTTTGGTCGTGGCTCTTTTTAAAAAGCTTGACCCTCGTAAGGCAATAGCAATAGCCTTTGTTTTTGGCTGGATGTTTTTACCGGTTGCCAACTACGATATCTTTCTCCTCCACAATACCAAAACAGCTATTATATGTCTCAGTATTTTGGGAGGTGCTTATCAATTTGACAAGAAAAGACTCTCGACATTCCAGTTCAACGCTGCTGATATCCCGATGCTCTTATGGTGCACTGCCCCTTTTTTTTCCTCGATTGCCAATGATCTTGGTGCTTATGACGGCCTTGCGTCAGTTTTGTCCCAAACAGAACGATGGGGAATGCCCTACTACATTGCAAGAATTTATTTCAGCGATGAAGAGAGCATAAAAATTCTCGCTTATATCATTTTTATCGGAACACTTGTTTATGTCCCGTTCTGCTGGTACGAATTGATCATGAGCCCACAGTTGCACAGACTTACCTACGGTTTTCATCAAAGCGACTTCATTCAGACACTCAGACAAGGGGGTGGGTTCAGACCAATGGTCTATATGGAACACGGACTCATGACAGCAATGTGGATGGTACTCGGTGTGTTTTTTGGAATCTGGATGTTCCTCACTGGCATGCTTCCGAAAAACATCATGCACATACCATCCATCTACCTTCTTATACTGCTTATTGTCACCAACATCATGATGCGTTCGATGGGAGCTATTTCACTTCTTATCATCGCTCTCCTCGTTGTTTATCTTTCAAATACAACGAAAACAACCTTTCTGGTTCTGATCCTTCTTTTTGTTCCTCATCTCTATATGTTCACCAGAACAACCGGCATCTGGGATGGGCGAAATTTGTCTAACGCTATATCTGAAAAATATAGTAGTGATCGCTCGGGATCGCTGCAGTTCCGATTTGACAATGAAACAATTCTGGTAGAAAAAGCACTGCAGGGCAGTTTTTTCGGGTGGGGAGGATACGGCCGCTCAAGAGTTTACGATGAAACAGGTAAAGATATCAGTGTTACTGACGGATTGTGGGTTATCACCTTTGGTGCAAACGGAATCTACGGGCTTATCGCTATGGTTGTCGCCATTCAATGGCCGACCGTGCTCTTTCTTTTGCGTGTCAAGCCAGAGCTATGGAAAACAACACGATGGGGTTCATCTTCGGTCATGGCCATCTTTCTCGGTATTTTTATGATTGATAATTTACTTAACTCTATGATCAATCCGGTTTACATGCTTTGCAGCGGTTCACTTATCGGAGCACTTCTCAACTCATCAAAGATAGTTTCTGTCAATAGTGATACAGACCTTCTTGAAGTTGAAACAAAGCGGAAAATAGTTGGAACCCGTTTTATTCCAGCACCAAGCATGAAACCGTCGAGATTTATCTGATAAAAAAATTTTTAGCCTTTACTTGCATGCTCAACATGATTCAAAAAATCACTCTTCTAAAACCAGAATGGAATACTAACCGATCACTCCTGGTCTACTGGATACTGTTACTTGTTCTGCTCTTTATAGGAAGTTTCATACCTCTGTCAGCAATTGTTCACCATTTTTTCCTGATTGATACCTTGCTGCACATGATTCTTTACAGCATACTCTCGTTTATTCCGATGATTCTTTTCAAAAGCCGCAAAAACGCGTTTATTCTCTCTCTGGCTATGACGCCGATTGGCTACCTTTTTGAAACTATGCACATATTGGTGACTGAGGAAAATTTCAATGCCATCAATGTTCTTGCCAACAATATTGGAGTTCTTGCCGGAATTGCAACAGGCTTTGTTGTGCGTCTCAAATGTCACTACTCCCACGAAAAACAAGAAATAAACCTGTAGATGAAAGAGGAACTATCTGACATTATAACACAAACAGAGCTGCCGGACATAGACTGCATCATTATCGGCGTCAACTGCGAAAAAACGCTTGAACGCTGCATCAGATCAGTACTTTCAGCAAACTACCCTGAGCACCAGATGCATATTATCTATTCGGATGGAGGCTCATCAGACCGGAGTGTTGCCATTGCCCATAAATTCAGTCAGGTAGATGTGATCGAACTGTACCCAGAATACCCCACTCCTGGTCTTGGAAGAAATGCTGGCTGGAAGGCAGGCCGATCAACTTATGTCCAGTTTCTTGATTCAGATACTATCCTTGACCCAGAGTGGATGAATACCGCAATAGATGCACTGAAGAACCCTGCTATCGGGGCTGTCAGAGGTTACCGAAAAGAACTTCATCCGGAACGTTCCTTTTTTAACTGGATCGGCAATATGGAGTGGAACACAAAACCCGGCGAATGCGACAGCTTTGGTGGTGATGTCCTGATCCGTCGTTCTGCACTTGAAACAACCGGGGGCTATGATGAAGAACTTGTTGGAGGGGAAGACCCAGAACTGAGCTGGCGCATAAGCCAGAATGGCTGGAAAATTCTCATGCTTGATGCACTCATGACCAGCCATGACCTCGCTATGCTTAAAATAAGCCAGTACTTGAAACGCTCTTTCCGTTCAGGATATGGTTTTGTTGCGGTTCAAAGCAGGGTTGCCGGTACTGGAAGCACTTTCTGGAAAGCCGATCTGCGCAGGATTATGCTTAAAGGAGGAGGATTTTTCATCTTTTTGTTTGCAGGAATAATCCTGCTTATACTTCAGCAGAGCTACCTCGGAATTGCCTGTTCTGTGCTGAGTATCATAGCGGGAAGTACCATGCTATTTTCACCCCGGCTGTTCAGAACCGAGAAATTCATGCGCGAAAACAACCTGAATAAAAAGGAAGCAAAAAAATACGCATGGCACTGTTCATTGGTGGTTATACCTCAACTCTTCGGAATTCTCCGCTTTTATTCCGGTCAATTATTCAACAAGCCACTGAAAAACAAGCGAAGCACTCTTAAAACAGGACTTTCAACCCCCGGCTCATGACATCAAAATCTATAGCTTATCTCTGCAGCGAGTACCCGGCAATTTCCCATACCTTTATCTACCGGGAAATTGAGTCACTCCGTAAAGCGGGAATGAATGTCTATACCGCATCGATTCACAAGCCATCTAACCTCTCTGTAATGACAACTGCAGAACAGCTGGAGGCAGAAACAACCCTGATGGTACTCTCACAACCAATACCATCGATTATAGGCGCACATTGGCACTGTATGCATACAAACCCGAATGGCTACCTGCGTATGGCAGTCGGAGCACTTAAACTGTTGACAACAGGACCAAAAAGCCCGGTTAAAGCAATTGCTTACTTTGCAGAAGCAGGTATTCTTTTGCAATGGCTGCACCGGCTCGGCATCACCCATATTCATGAGCACTTTGCAAACCCTACCGCTATTGTCGCCATGCTCATGAAAATTTATGGAGGAATAAGCTACAGCCTCTCGGTACATGGGCCTGATATCTTTTATCGTGTCGACTCCGCCATGCTTGCGGAGAAAGTTGAAGAAGCTGCCTTTATCCGCTGCATCAGCCACTACTGCCTGAGCCAGATCATGCGCATCAGCGAACCAAATGCTTGGAATAAACTGCACATCGTCCGCTGCGGGGTCAATCCCGACCTTTACTCCATAAGAAAAGAACCCCACAACGCCTTACCAAATATTCTTTGCGTCGGCAGGCTGGTGCCTGCTAAAGGGCAGCATATCCTGCTCGAAGCGTGTCGATTGCTTAAACAAGAAGGTCTTCGATTTAAGGTCATCATCATTGGGGAAGGCCCTGACGGTAAGTCGCTTGAACAGTTTTCATCAAGTAACGACCTGAACGATATCGTTACGTTCACCGGAGTCCTCGGACAGAATACCGTCCGTGACTACTATGACAAAGCTGATATTTTTGTACTGGCAAGTTTTGCTGAAGGAGTTCCTGTTGTGCTGATGGAAGCCATGGCTAAAGAGATCCCTGTCATATCAACAAGAATAACGGGGATCCCTGAATTGATTGATCACGAACATGACGGACTGCTTGCTACTCCCGGGGATGCTGAGGATCTTGCCAATCAGATACGAAAACTGCTTTTCGATTCTGCATTGCGACGTAAATACGGCCAGGCTGGACGAGAAAAAGTCATTTCACTCTATAACCAGCATATCAACAACCAACAGATGGTCAATCTTTTCAATGAGGAATGCCAAACGTCATGATCATTTTTCAACTCATTGTTCAAGGCCTGCTCATTGTGCTGGCCTTCCCTGCTGGATATCTGCTCCTGTGTACCATTGGAGCCTACCTTTTCCGAAAAGAAATCGCTACAAAAAACAAGTTTCTCAATATCGGAGTACTCATATCCGCTCATAATGAAGAAGAAGGAATTGCCCATACCATTGAGGGCGTCCTTGCATGCGATTACCCGACCAACCTGCTTAATATCTATGTTATTGCTGACAACTGTACAGACAATACCGCTACGGAAGCCCGCAATACAGGCGCTCTCGTTTTTGAACGCGTTGACAGCATCAACAGAGGTAAGGGTCAAGCTCTCGACTGGTTTCTGATAAACTTTGTAGAAAGCTATCGTCATACAAATGTCATCACCATTATCGACGCTGATGTCTCTCCCGACAAAAACTACCTTCGCGAAATCAGTGCATCCCTTAGTAATCCGAGAATTCAGGTTGTCCAAGCATTTAACAGTGTCAGTAACCCGGATGCAGGATGGCGACCAGCACTCAGCGATGCAGCCTTTAACATATTCTGCCATTTGCGCATGGCCGGTTCAATAAAGCTGTCAGGAACTGCGGTGCTGAAAGGCAACGGTATGGCCTTCAAAACCGATCTTCTCAAGCAGTATGGATGGCCATGCCACTCAGTGGTCGAGGATATGGAGTTCACTCTTCGCCTCCTTGAGGATGGAATATCTGTGAACTATAATCCTGATGCGGTTATCCGCAGCGAAATGGTAACCTCAGGGAAAAGCGCCACAAGTCAAAGGAACCGCTGGGAAGGTGGACGATTTATGCTCGTAAATAAAATGACACTGCCTCTTCTCAAACTTTTTGCAAAAACAGGACATCCCCGTTATCTTTTTGCTCTCGCCGAATTGGCTACTCCCCCTCTCTCATTGCTTGTGATGCTTTTCAGTATCGCTTCTGCAGGTACGCTGTTACTCCTCAATGGAACATGGCTTATACTTGCAGCATCCTTCTGGCTGATTCTTGTATTTTACGTCATATCCGGGCAAATTCAGCGCCGTGCACCCCTTTCAACCTGGCTTTATCTTGCAACCGCTCCGCTCTATATTCTTTGGAAAATCCCACTGTATGCGGCGATGATACTAAAAAAAAGGAGTACTGCATGGGTTAGAACTGAACGTGAATCAACAGGTCAGCAAAACAGATGAGCTACAACTTCAGAGTATCAATAGGTTTCGTATAACAAGAGTAATCACTCTCCATACTATCCTTAGAACCTGTAATGCATTATCAACTTTTTAGCACTTTGTTCTTGCCTTAACCAATTTGCAGGTTGAACCAACTTTCGTTACGTGTAACGAGATTTAACAGACTGATCATGACCATCATTGATTACTTCGACAGAACCGCCATTATCAATCTTCCGGAACGAGCGGACAGAAGAGCTGAAACAAGAGATGAATTCAGACGAATCGGCTGGCCTATAGAAAATGCAAAAGTAGATTTTTTTACTGCTCTTCGACCTGAAACACCTGCCGGATTTCCAAACCAAGGCGTAAGAGGTTGTTTTTTAAGCCATATGAACGTCATAAAAACAGCAAAACATGACAATCTTGCCAATGTTTTGATTATGGAAGACGATATAGCATTTATATCTGATATTGATAAAATCGCTGCTGATGCACTACAAGCACTCGATCAGACAAACTGGGGGTTTTTATATCTCGGTCATGATCACACATCAGACACTTCTGGAAGTACCCGGCTTGAAAAAATAACAGAGCCATTACTTTTTGCCCACTTTTATGCTGTAAACAGTACCATTTTTGACCGGTTACTGGAGTTTTTAGAACAAGTGCTTGAGCGTCCACCGGGACATCCTGATGGAGGCCCCATGCACTATGACGGTGCGTTATCAACATTCCGAATGCAAAATCGTGATATCAAGACCTTTGCGATTATTCCCAGTCTCGGTTATCAAAGGAGCTCCCGTACTGATTTACATTCACTTTCGTTTTGGGACAGTTGGGCAATTCTAAATCCTTTGACCTCCAGAATTCGGAGGCTGAAAAATGCTATAAAAAGATCGAAAAAGTGACTCAATATTTCTTCTCAGTAGTGTCCGATTAATATCAGCCGAGCTACAAGACTACAAAAAGCTGAAGGAGAACCTTGTACGCAACCATATCGAGCATGGAATTGCATTGCATGTAGAGGCTGTTGGAATGCCGACGGAAAGCGTTGCCATAACATCCTGGTTCACAGCATCCGGCGAGCAAAAAGTATTGATGAGCCCCCCCACATTGACCGAGAATGTCCGTAGGATAACTTTGGCGGAAATCCTTGCAGCGGGAAAAATGGAACGATGTGACCTCATGAAGATGGATATTGTAGGTGCTGAATTCCCAATCTTCGAGGCAACTCCACCGAAAGTCTGGGGCGGAATCGATCGGATCGTGATGGAAACACATGAAGACGCTGGAGGTCGCTCTCAGGAGCTACTGGTTGACACTCTCAAAAAGCAAGGGTTCTACGTGAAGACTCACCCGATGTTCCTCTATGCCATTCGCCCAGCACTCATCACAGAACTGTGATCGGTTGAACACCTGAGTCACTTATTTCAACGCTAAATCCAGGGCTCGACCAAGAGCCGCACCCCAACTCTGCTCGCGATCATAAAACTGCTCAGCCTCAGCCGCACAGCTTTCGCGAATAGACTCATAATAATTATTATCACTTGCAAGACGCTTAATGGCAGTAACCATCGCCAGCTGGTCACCACAGTTAACGGTAATTACTGAACGTGGAAAGACATCAATTGCATTACAGACGGTGGTTGCAACTACCGGTCGCCCAGCTAACACTCCTTCAACCACCACACGGTTCAACCCTTCAGGAAAATAAGCGGTTGTCGGTACAACAACCACGTGACAGCGCTCATAGGCTGCACGCATATCTGAGCTATTCAACTGGCCGAGGACATTAATACAACTTTGCAATCCCCGTCGGTCCACCTCTGCCTTGATCTCACTTAGCGCTGTACCTCCTCCACAAATATCAAGCAATACTTTGCGATGGTTGTCGGCTAGTAAACTTGCCATCACATCCAGCAAATCAAAAACGCCCTTATTGCGTTCTACGCGTCCTGCGAACATTAACCTGAATGAATCAGCATCCCAATTTTGGGGGATGATCTCTGAAAAATCAGCGCGCTGATAAGAACTACGTGCCTGGAGCAGACGTCCTTTGACCTGACCATAGCTCATCTCTCTCACCTGCCGTTCGCACTCCGGTGAAATACAAATCGTGGCAACTGGAATTTTCCTCCAAAACAATCCATTTAAGCCCTGCAGAATACGCTCATAAAGAGCATTAGAACGATAACCACGAGGCCAAAAGGTGCACTGTAAATCGGTGATTACCTTAATACCAAAGATGGCAGGAATTGCTAATAACCACCAATGCTCTAGATCTGCTATCAAAACTACTCGTGGACGAAATCGCAGTATAGTGCCAATAATACCAAGCCAATGAGACATGTAGGTCAGTTTATAAGCAAGACCTGTTTTACCAGTAGCCTTATTTGGGCGGTGCTCTATTGTGATAAGGCCTTCAACCAATAATTCCTTGCGCGCATGCGTCGAAATAACCAACGCGGAAAGTCCTCGTGCTTTAATCTGGTCAAAAAACTGTCCCGAATACGTGTCAGAGACCTCTTTTGCGTCATGTTTGCCAGAAATCCAGCTGCGCATCGTGCCTGCAATGTCTCCAGGACCACCGCAATAAATTACTTGTGGTTTTAATTTTATTAACATTTTTAAAATTTAAACCCTATAGTGAAATGAAGTTACGTCCCTATTTCAATATGTAAAGCTCTGTCAATAGATTGTCTAAGTTTTTTTGCCAGTGTTTCCACATGGGGGTCAACAAGCATACCAAGATGATTGCCAGGACAATGAATAATCTCAACACCACCTAACGAAACTTCTCCCCATCCTAGCTGAGGATCCTTTATGTTGTCAACTTCGTGTAAAGTGTGATCGCTTTTGAAAAGAATTACTTTCCCTGCATACGGTGCGGGATTATAACGTTTTGAGGCTTCATGGTTTTCGCTCCATGTAACATATTCCTTCAGATCAATTGTCATTTCACCACTGCGTCCTGTTACCTTATAATACCATAGAATTCTGCGAAAGTACCAATGGGTAATTTTTTCTCGCCATACATAGTATGTTCTTTGAAGGACTTGTCTTATAAAATAGTATGAGCCTTGCCTCCTCCATTTTTTATACCGTTCTTTTACACTTCTTGCAAGGCCGATTTTTGTAAACGTCTTTGGTAAAATAGTATCTAATATCGCAACCAAACGAACATCTTCTCCACTTTCTCTCATTTGCTTAGCCATTTCAAAAGCTATAATACCACCATTTGAAAAGCCAACAAACAGATAAGGGCCTGAAGGTTGAATCTGCTTTACCTGTAGAATATAGAATCGGGCCCAGTCTTCTATTCGATTTTCAACATGAGGCTGTTGATCAAGAAGTTGAATGGACAGTCCATACACGGGAAGATCTGAACCAAGGTATTTTATCATAGGCTTGCAAAACTTCAAGCCAGTGCCAAGTACGTGGATAAAATATAATGGAGGAAGGGCTTTGTTAGATGTGCCTTTCTGAAGGCATACCATAGAAAAATTGTTGTTCGACCATTCATCCTTTCTTAACATCTCAGCAAGCCCAGCTATAGTCAATGCCTGATAAAAATCCGATAACGTAATTTTACTATTGATTTTTTTTTGGATTTGTAACAGTAACCGTAAAGATAAAAGTGAATGGCCTCCAATGTCGAAAAAGTTATCATGAATACCTATGGGATGAACTCCAAGAACATTTTCCCATAGTTCAACCAGTTGTGTTTCGATTTCATCTCTTGGAGCAACATAGGTTATTTTTTTTTCAATTATTCTATCAGGAGGGGGAAGAGCATTTCGGTCTATCTTTCTATTAGGTGTCAGTGGAATTTTTTCAAGAAAAACAAAAGCTGACGGTATCATATAGGCTGGTAGAGCTTCGCGCATGAAAGCACGAAGATCATCTTGCTTCACCTTTACCTCTTTTTTAGCAACAACATATGCCACTAATTTTTCTGAACCAGGTTCGTCTTCCCGACGGATCACGACTGTTTCGCCAATAGTTGAATGACTTCTCAAAACCGCTTCAATTTCACCAAGTTCAATGCGATACCCCCGGATTTTGACTTGATGGTCAAGACGACCGAGAAATTCAAGATTGCCATCAGAACGATAGCGCACAAGATCGCCACTCTTATAGAGGCGGGCTCCTGGCTCACTGCTAAAAGGATCGGGAATGAATTTCTCGGCGGTGAGTTCCGGACGGTTCAGATATCCCCGGGCGAGACACAATCCGCCAATGTGCAGTTCACCCGGAACACCTATTGGGGTCGGATGCATCTCTTTATCAAGAACGTATACGGTACGATGAGGCAAAGGGTTACCAATCGGTACATACAGCCCTGTCGGACCTTCAGGAATGTCGTACAACGTAGTTGAAATCGTAGCCTCAGTAGGACCATAAACATTCAAAATACGAGGCCACGGTTTGAGCCAATTTTCTCGAATGTTGAGTAACTTAGGTACCACCACATCGCCAGCGAGAATAATAAGACGAAGCAACGGGAATAGAGTACCTTTGCAAGACAAAGACCAGAGTTGAAAGAATGCCGGAGGAAGTTCCAGTACTGTTACGCCCTGCTTTAGCATGCATTCATTCAACATTTCATCAGAAAGCAGACCAGGTGTTGGCAATACTATTGCCGCACCAAAAGAGAGCGTGGGGAGTATCTGCTCAAGCGAAGCATCAAAACTGATCGATGCAAACTGCAAAAAGCGGTCTTGAGTGGTCAGTTCAAAACAAGCTGGTATCGTTTGGCAGTGTAGGGCAATTGATCGGTGTTCCACCGCTACCCCTTTTGGGCTTCCAGTCGAACCTGAGGTATAAATAATGTATGCAAGAGACTCGAAAGTTATGGGAAGATTTGGGTTACTCTCTGAATGGGTTGTAATATATTCCTGATCCCTGTCAAGATAGATGGTATGCTCTGCTTTGAGCGGTAAACGATCCAGCAAAACTTCCCTTGTGATCAGTATGCGAGCACCGGAATCCTGAAGCATGAACGTCAAGCGAGCGGCAGGATAGTCTGGATCAAATGGAACGTAAACACAGCCTGCCTTAAGGATGGCAAGTAACGCTATTATAACCTCAGGTGAACGCTCAAGCGCAACAGCAACCGGTTCTTCGGATTTTACTCCTAAGACTATCAATGCATGCGCCAGTTGATTAGCGCGGGCATTAAGTTCAGCATAGGTGAGAATTACGTCTTCAAAGATGACAGCCTCAGCATCAGGTGCTTTGGAGACCTGCTCTTCGAACAGTAGATGAACACAAGTATCATTTGGTAGCGAGAATGTCGTGGCGTTCCAGTCAATCAAAAGTTGTTTTTTTTCTGCTAAGGGCAGAATGTCCAATTCACACAATTGAGTATGCGGTGCCTTTTCCAGTGCATTAACAAGTGCCTCTATGGCGCATTGCATAAAAGCACAGATCCGCTCAGGTTCGACAGGGGTTTCAACTTGGACCGTCAAGCTAAATCCGTCGCTTAAATCATCGACCGACAAACTCAAGGGATAATTGCTTTGTTCTTCAATCGTAATGAGTTCAATCCCTTCCTGTTGATAAGCTATATTGCCTAATCCTGAACTATGTCGATAATTAAGAAATGACGAAAAAAGCGGTACTGAGGCAGGAATCGCACTACAGCGCTGCATGAGACTGAGTGATGCTTGTTCGTGAGGCATCAGCGCACGCAAACGCTGCTGAGTATCCTTCACTACATCAGCAACTTGACGTGCATCACAAGTGATGCGAAATGGAAGTGTATTCATAAAAAGGCCAAGCGCATGTTCTATTCCCTCTCCTCCCTGCATACGCCCAAAGAACACTGTGCCGAATACAACTTCTGTCTGAAGGCAAAAGCGCGAAAGAACAAGTGCCCAAGCAAGATGAAACAATGCAGCTGGTGTAGCACCAAGAAAGCGCGATGCTAATCGAAGCCGAAAGGCAAGTTCCGTAGGCAGATTACGGTGCGCCTCGACAAGTGCTGAACCATCACCATGAACATTAATCAAGCCAAATGGAGTGGTTGGCTGTTCGATGTCACCGAGCATATCACGGAAAAAAGATTCATGCAGTTTGGTAGTAATCCCTCCACGTGCCATGAAAACAAAGTTGCGAAAAGGAAGAGGGGGCAGAAGGCGTTCTGCTTTTCCTTCCATAAGAGTTGCAATCTCTTCTAAAATGACCTCCAGTGTTCTGTGATCCATGATCAGATGGTGCGAAAGCAATAACATTACCCATCGATCGCCGTCCTCTGCCAAAATTATACGCAGTAATGGTGCCTTTGTAAGATCAAGTCTTGTATATCGAGGGTTATAGGCTTTAAACAATTGATCAGCAACTAAACCCGCACTGGGATCAAAATGCTGGATTTCGACAGGAAGCACTGCGTGACGCAAAACAACCTGCACTGGTTCGGACAACTTTTCCCAGACAATGGCAGTTCGCATTATGTCGTGACGATCGATAACCGATTGGAAGGCGGAAATAAACGCTTCACATCTGGCAAAAGTATCTAAACGGAATAAATGATAAAGAAGGTAGACATCTCCAACACCTTGTGATAAATGGTGAAAAAAGATGCCTTCTTGCAGCGGTGCAAGTGGATAAATATCCTGTATGTTTCTCATGCCGCTATCAACTGTACTTGCTACTTGTTCGATCTCTGCTTGTGAAAGGGTGATCATAGACAGAAGATCGGGAGAAATCATTGTTGTTTCTGGCAGAATCCGGTTCTCTGGAATTGGAATAGAAGATTCTTCACTTTGTGTATGGATGCGGATACGCGCAGCAAGTTCAAAGACTGTAGGGAATTCAAAAATCCACTCAACAGGAATACTTATTCCCAAAGTGACATGCAGACGAGATACTAACTGGATCGCAATCAAAGAGTGACCACCAAGCTCAAAAAAGTTATCGTGAATACTTAGGTTACCCCGATGAAGCACCTTACCCCACAGGACGACAAGAATCTCTTCGAGTTCATCGTTTGTGTCGACTGCATTACTCGTGACTGCAATTTCTTTTTCAACAAGTACTTTTCGATCGACCTTTCTGTTTGGGGTAAGCGGTAATGCTTCAAGAAAAACAAATGCTGATGGAAGCATGTAGTCAGGAAGCGTCGCTTGAAGGAAAACACGGAGTTCTTTAGTTGTGAGTTCTTTTTTTATTTTTTCCGAATTCTGGGCTGTGACAATATACGCTACGAGGCGTTTGTCGTCATTTTGTTCTGTACGGGCGATAACAACCGCTTCGTGAATGTCTGGGTGAGCGACAAGTGCGGCTTCAATTTCACCAAGTTCAATGCGATACCCCCGGATTTTGACTTGATGATCGAGGCGACCGAGAAATTCAAGATTGCCATCAGAACGATAGCGCACAAGATCGCCAGTCTTATAGAGCCGAGCACCTAGGTCGCTGCTAAAAGGATCAGAAATGAATTTCTCTGCGGTTAGGTCCGGGCGATTCAAATAGCCTCGGGCAAGACACGGTCCTCCAATATGCAGTTCACCAGGAATGCCGATAGGGGTTGGCTGCATCTCTTTGTCAAGAACATACATGGTCCGATGCGGCAATGGCCGGCCAATCGGAACATAGGAACCTGTCAGTTCCTTGGGAATATCATACATCGTAGCCGTTATCGTGGCTTCTGTAGGACCATACGTATTCACAATATGAACGTCTGGCCTGGACCATGATTCACGAACTTTAAGCGAATCGGGCGGCAACACATCACCACCAGAATTAATCAGACGCAACGAGGAAGGTAGATTACCTTGACATGATAATGACCAGGGGAAAAAGAATGCTGGAGTGAGATGCATTACTGTCACCTTCTGTTTACGTAGACAGGCGTCCAGAATTTCAGGAGAATTGAGTCTGGGTATTGGCAGTACTATAGCGGCACCTGAAGAGAGTGGAGGAAGTATCTGTGCCAGAGAAGCATCAAAACTGAGTGAGGCGAACTGTAATACACGGTCTTGTGGTGTCAGTTTAAAACACGCTTTAATCGCCTGGCAATGCAGTGCAATTGGACGGTGTTCCACCGCCACTCCCTTTGGTCTTCCAGTAGAACCCGAGGTATAGATGATGTAGGCAAGGTGCTCCGGCGCTATAACAAGATTTGGATTACTATGAGGATTGGCAGCAATAGACTCCTGATTAGTATCGAGACAGATGGTATGCTCCGCCTTGAGCAGTAAGCGTTCACGCAAAGTTTCTGTGGTAAGCAGTATCCGGGCTCCAGAATCCTCAAGCATGAACCGAAGGCGATCAGCTGGATAATCAGGATCGAATGGTACGTAAACCCCGCCAGACTTAAAAATAGCAAGTAACGCTATAACAGCCGCAGGTGACCGCTCAAGAGCAACGGCAACCGGCTCATCAGCTTTTACACCAAATGTTATGAGCGTGTACGCCAGTTGATTAGCACGAGCATTAAGTTCAGCATAGGTGAGCATCTCGTCCTCAAAAACTACCGCAGTAGCATTCGGTGACTCGAACACCTGCGCTTCGAACAGTTTATGAACAAAAGTATCCTTCGACGGGGGTGATGTCGTGGCGTTCCAATCATTCAAAAGTTTTTTTCTCTCTGCTGGGGGTAGTCTCATAACCCTCCTATAAAACCAATTAGAACAGTGTAGTAATCCAGATAGTGCATTTCTTTTGAAAACTCCAACGAAATCAGAATCAAGCTTAGTTTTGAATAATCTGAAGATCAGGGTAGAATTTTCTTATACCAACAGTTGAAGAAGACTCTACCATCATGGCAATTTTATGTCGTTCATAATCAAAAACTTCAAATTGCCAGCATTTTGCTTCGTTATTAAGTTTGTCATCAAACTTTAGACTAATTCCAGAAAAATCAAACAAAAAACTGAACTTTTTTAGAGGGAAATTAATCCCTACACCACGAGCCTTTACGTAGGACTCTTCCAGAGTCCAAAGAGACAGTGCCCTATCCTCCCATAAAGCAAGAGGTAAGGAATATAATTGCCTCAGTTCGAACGGAGAAAAAATATCCTTTGCAATCTCTAAAATATCTTTAGCTCTGCGCCAAGGTTCTGCATCTACTCCAACCTCGCCACAACGACTTATGAGACATGCTACTAACCAAGGTGTGTTGGTGAGGTTGAATTGAAGTTTATATGATGGTTCAATTTGGGGTTTACCGAACGGACCATAGGTAAAATACCACTCTTCATGCTTGACAGGTAGATAATGAGATAGTGTCGTACGAACTAAAACACGAGTAAGCAAGTATTCATGCCTGTCGCGCTCAAAACGTAACTTTTCGTATCGATCAGATTCAGTATCTGATAAAAGTGAACGATATGATTCTACTGTATTTCCCGATAACACAGGAACTCTGGCGCACCAGAGGTGAATTTCATTGTTACCGATGCCAAGCAAGGTTTTATATAATTGTGAAGGACGTCCTCCCGTTTACCATACCACCAGCATCTGAAAAATATTCGTTTGCTTAGCCTGAAATTCTTCCGGCGTCAGCTTACGTAATGAACTGTAGTGTCGGATTTTGGCTGAGGTCGAGTGGTTGGGCGGTTTACCGACTAATTTCCGACCTCGTTCTTTGACTTTCTTTTCTTGCTCATTTCAAGCAAGAAGGTGTAGACGGGAAAAAACATAGTCGAGAGAGTCTTCGTTGAGCACAATCCTTGAAAAGCCTGTTGAGTCCAGTTCTGTGGGGCGGTTATCACGATCACTGGTAAATTTACGGCTCTGTTTGCCGTTATACCAGTAGACAAGGCGTATTTTATTTCCTTCAATTTCAAGGGCTGTGATACCTCGTTTACCTATGGCACAGCCGGAGTTGAAAACACTTGGAATGGTAAGACTGTTATAGAGGCCACTGCGGAGACCGATTTTTTTACCGCGTTTGTAGCATGTGGCGAGTTCGATTTTCATTGCTGAAATTTTCTTCTCTATTGCGGCGCGTTTTTCTGCGTCGGCTGTTGGATACGCCCTGCAGAGTTCCTCGATGCGGAAGTTGAGAAAATCCACTTTGGAGAGGGATTCAAACAAAGGGCGATGGGTGTGACCTATGATGGAAACAATTTTTGCCTGGTTTGAAAACTCATAAATTGATTTTTCGATTGCGAACCTGCGACGGCTGTTGTAGGCTGTTGAAAAGTTTCGTATGCCTACCGGCTTTGCTATGTAACGGAGAAAAAAAACAACGGAGCGACTGACTATGGGGTATGTCTCCCACAACAGTACCGATGCCTGATGGCCGTGAAGAACAAGTATGGTTTCATCGCCGTAGAGAAATTTCAGGGATTTGACCATCGAAGAGGCAAGAGGGTAGGCCTTTTCTTCCAGCAATTCAGCATCATGGTTGCCATAGGTTTTCCAAAAAAAACCGTTATGCTCGAATTTGAGAAACAGATCATACATATCTCCCCAAGTATCGACAATGCTATCAAGAGGAAATTTGAACAGTTCCTCTATATCGCCATTAAGGACGAGACTGTATTTTTCGGGCAGATAGTAACTTCCGAGCATGGCTTTGACCAGTTCGGCGTTGCGGCGAAAATCATCACGCCTGCCGCCATTGCCCATGTGCAGGTCGCTGAGAATAAGGACTTTTGAGGATTGACCGAGAGTAACCGCCTTCGCTTTCTGAAGCAGTAGTTCAAGCTGGGGATGTTTTTTTGTACTTAGACTCATAATGTTACTACAGCCTGGTCTCCCTCCCAGTGTATAATTGTGTTCCAGAATGAAGGGTTATTATGATATACCTAAAATAATTTACCCTCGCAATATTGAATCCAGCTGAGCCAGCCCTGGAGATTAAGGAAAAAGAGAAAAAATAGCTTTCTTATGAACTCTCTCTTAGTTTGTATTGATTTATTAATATTCTATCAAGATTTTGATTACTCCCCTGCGATTCAGAAAAATCCGTGAGATGCTTCTTCACCGGCAGCCTGATCTAACGGTTGTTATGGATAATGTGAATAAGGCTCACAATCTGTCGGCGATTCTGCGTAGCTGTGATGTTGTAGGCATCGGTCATGTCCAGGCAGTTTCGTACCGAAAATACATTCATGCCAGACAGAATAATGCTGCTGCCGGGTCAAGTAAATGGACAAAGCTGCATCTCTTTCATGACATTGCAACGGTCTATGAAAAATTGGCCGGGGAGGGCATGCAGATCCTTGTGGCAACGAACAGGGAAGGATGTGTTGATTTCAGAGATGTGGATTATACGGTTCCGACTGCAGTGGTGGTTGGGGCTGAATGGGACGGGATTTCGAATGAGGCTGTCAATGGCGCTGATCATACTATTTCGGTACCGATGCTGGGGATGGTTGAGTCGCTGAATGTTTCTGTAGCGACAGGCGTTATTCTTTTTGAAGCTCAGCGCCAGAGGGAGAACAAGGGAATGTACGCTACTCAGCAGCTTGACCCTGAGCTGTTTGAACGGTTGCTTTTTGAAGCTACCTATCCGCGCCTGAGCCATGAGTTGAGGGTGAATGGCACTTCTTATCCTGCGCTTGATGAGCACGGGAATATCGGGGTTTGAAAGAAAGTGGGCAGTGCTGAGTGCTGAGTGAAATCAGTTGGCAGTTGGCAGTGGGCAGTGGGCATCATTCAATAATATGGTTTGGTTATGAGACATGTTGGGGCGAGTATTATTTTTTTTAATGGGCGGCATGAGGTTTTGCTGGTGCTTAGGGATGATGTGCCTACTATTGTTTGCCCGAATATGTGGGATCTGCCGGGAGGGCATGTTGAAAATGAGGAAACACCGGAGGAGTGCATTGTTCGGGAGATGATGGAGGAGATTGAGGTGAATGTGGAGGGTTGCGGGCTTTTCAGGGTTTATGAATTTTCGGACAGGACTGAGCACGTGTTTAGCATGAGTGCGGAGTTTGATGTGGAAAGCATGGTGCTGCATGAGGGGCAGATGCTGCGATGGTTTTCGCGGGAAGAGGCGGTGAATACTGAACTTGCTTATGGGTTTCATGAGGTGGTGGTGGAGTTTTTTGAGAGCTTGAAATGAAAGCAGTGGGCAGTGGGCAGTTGGCAGTTGGCAGTTGGCAGTTGGCAGTAAAAGAAAGATAGATCCCTCACTGCGTGTGCGGGATGACAAAATGCACGAGTTCGGGATAATTGCCAACTGCTGACTGCCAACTGCTGACTTTGACGCTTCAGACTTTTACTTCGAGGATGTCGTTCCAGTTGGTGGTGCGGCTTGGGGAGAGGTGGTCCTGGGTGGGCTTCCAGCTTTCGGTGTTTTCGGAGGCGAGGTGGAGTGTGCCTCGGCCGTAGCGCTGGTTGATGGCGTCCATGGCTTGCATGAGGGTGGTATCACGCTGGTTCGGCTCATCAGGCTCTTCTTCAGGGAAGAGTGAAAGCGTTGTGCTGTATGAGGCTTTTGGTACCATTGCGCTCACAATAACGCCTGCTTTTTTATAGATTTTTCCATCTTGAAATATACCGGCAAGGATAGTCTCTGCTGCGCTGAGAATTTTTATGGAATCATGGGTTGGATACGGCAGGGCTGCTGTGCGGGTTCCCCAGTAGCGGTTGGCGGATTCATCGAAGGGGTTGGTAGCGATGAAGACTGTCAGCATGGAGGCGAGTGCGTTCTCCTTGCGCAGCTTGACGGCGCATTTGCCGGCGAATGTTGCCACTGCCTGCTGCAGCTCCGCAAGCGTGGTTACGCTGCGGCCAAATGATCGCGAGGTGCAGATGCTTTGTTTTGCGGGCCTTACCATCTCCATCTCAAGGCAGGATGTGCCCTGCAACTCGGCCTGAATTCTGGCACCGACTATGTGCAGGTGCCTGCGTACCCAGGGAGCGGAGGCTGTTGCAAGATCAGCGGCAGTCGCAATCCTCTTTGCCTGAAGCAGCTTGCTCCATTGCCGCCCGATTCCCCAGATATCCTCGACTGTTGTACGTTCAAGGGCAGAGTAAATCTCCTCATGGGTTTTAAGTACACAGACTCCCTGATACTCCGGGTTCTTTTTTGCCAGGCGGTTGGCAATCTTGGCAAGTGTTTTTGTAGGCGCAATGCCGACGCAGACCGGAATGCCGGTATGCTGCCGGATTGTTTGTCGTATGTGCCGGGCGTAGTCCTTTAAGTCGAAGCGCGTGAAGCTCGACATATCGAGAAAGGCCTCATCGATGGAATAGACTTCGATTTCAGGCGCAAGTTTGCCCAAAAGTCGCATTACACGGGAGGACATATCGCCGTAAAGGGCATAGTTCGAAGAGAAGACTGAAACATCATGCTTCTTGAGCAGGTCACGGCACTTGAATTCAGGCGCGCCCATTTTGATGCCGATTGCTTTGGCTTCTTCAGAACGGGCAATGATGCATCCGTCGTTGTTTGAAAGCACAACAACAGGCTGCAGACGCAGCTCGGGCCTGAAGGTGCGCTCGCATGAGGCGTAGAAATTATTGCAGTCAACAAGTGCAAACATGGTTGGTGGTCTCCCGGCGCTGTTATCTCGGCTTGTGGATAATATAGGCAAGCATTCCCCAGACGAGAAAATCATTTTCTTCAGTGATCCTGATAGGCTTGAACTCGGCGTTGGCAGGCATGAGGTAGATGCCATCCGCCTTCATGGCCAGGCGCTTCAGGGTAAACTCGCCGTCTATGAAGCAGACTGCAATATCACCGTCTTTCGGCTCAAGCGCCTTGTCGATAACAAGCAGGTCGCCATCTGCTATACCTGCATCAATCATGGAGTGCCCTTTCACTCTGGCGTAGAAGGTGGCTTCAGGGTGCTTGATAAGCTCTTTATTGAGATCAAGGGCCATCTCGATATAGTCTTCAGCAGGCGAAGGAAATCCGGCAGAGACTGGAGAGCCGGCAAACGGAAGCTTGAGCTCGGTTGTGTAGTCCGGGGTATAGAAGTCCAGCACGGGGCCGGAATGTATTCGGGAGAGGCGCATTCGAGGAACCTTGGAATGGGGAGTTAAGGAAGACAGTTGGCAGTTGGCAGTTGGCAGTGGGCAGTGGAAAGTGCTGAGTGCTGAGTGCTGAGTGCTGAGGGAAGAAAGTGAATGCAGTGGGCAGTTTAGGGTTTACTGTGAATGCTTGCCTACTGCTTACTGCTTACTGCCCACTGCTTACTGCCAACTGCCTACTGCCTACTGCCTACTGCCTACTGCCTACTGCTACTTTTTCAGCGCATTGATTCGAGGAAGCGTTCGGCGTCTACGGCTGCCATGCATCCGGTTCCTACTGCTGTGACGGCCTGGCGATAGGTGAAGTCCTGAACGTCTCCACAGGCAAATACGCCGGGGACATTGGTTTCGGTGGATGATTTTTTGGTTAGGATATAGCCGTAGTCATCGGTATCGATCTGCCCGTTGAAGAGCTTGGAATTCGGCTCGTGACCAATTGCTAAAAAGACTCCATCACATGGGTGAATTGTGAGTTCACCGGTCTGCACATTTTTCAGGCGAATGCCGGTGACTTTTAGACCATCTCCGAGGATTTCGTCAATAACCTGATTGACCATCGTGCTGATTTTCGCATTTTTACGAGTACGGAGCGTCATTATTTTGGAGGCTCTGAACTCTTCGCGACGATGAATAAGTGTAACATGAGAGGCGAATTTGGTCAGATAGAGGGCTTCTTCCATTGCTGTATCTCCCCCACCAACAACAACGATATTGCAATCACGGAAGAAAAATCCATCACAGGTAGCACAGGCCGATACGCCTTTGCCTCGATAACGGCTTTCAGACTCTATGCCGAGCCATTTGGCATTTGCTCCAGTGGCGATAATAAGTGAACGGGTAAAGTATTCGCGACCATCCTCAAGCGTAAGACAGAAAGGGCTTCTTGAAAGGTCTACTTCAGTCACACTCCCACTGACAAACTCAGCGCCAAACTTTGTTGCCTGATCGCGCATTTTCCCCATGAGTTCAGGACCGCGAATGCCTTCAGGAAAGCCGGGGAAGTTCTCAATCTCTGTGGTGATCATGAGCTGGCCACCCGGCTGATATCCATCGATGACAAGCGGCTTGAGGTTTGCCCGACCTGTATAGATGGCCGCCGAATATCCGGCAGGTCCCGTTCCCATGATGATTATATCGCGTACTTCAGAGTCCATACTTATTTTTTTTGAGAGAGTTACAGGGAGGATATTCCATCTATCCCGACGCTACACGGCGGATGACGGGTAACTTTTTATAATGATCATTCAGTTGAGATGCTCGTCAATTTTTTTTGAAATCTGGTTTTTCGGCAAAGCTCCGAGCATTTGATCAACAACCTTACCATTTTTAAAAAGAAGAAGAGCAGGAATACTTCTGATGCCGAACTGTGCTGCGATGGCAGGGTTTTCATCAACATTGAGCTTTGCAATGACTGCCTTTCCTTCATAATCACCTGCAAGTTCTTCAATAACAGGTCCGAGCATCATGCAAGGACCGCACCAGGTTGCCCAGAAATCGACCAAGGCAACTTTATCTGAATCCAGAATCTCTGATTTGAAATTCACATCGGTTGCTGCAAGATATTTTCCACTCATAGTAATTGCATCCCGTTAAATTAGTAAAAGTAAATATAGATCATAGCAATCTTACTGTTACAAATATATCGGTGCATACCTTTAAAAGCTCTAAAGCTAAGCTTAAAAATTTCTTAAAAAGAGAAAGGCTAGGGAATATGACCTATAGGACCAATGGGAGTTATAGGCTGAGTGCTGGGTGCTGAGTGCTGAGTGAGGAAAGAAAGTGGGCAGTGGGCAGTTGGCAGTTGGCAGTTGGCGGTGGGGGGTGCTGGGTGAGGGTGCGGTGGATCGAGAGGGGCCTGTTATCCCGGCGCGGGAACCGGGATATGGGGCGGGTGTGGGGTATTGGGCGGTTCAGGCGATGTGCTCGTCGATTTTTTTTGCGATCTGGTTTTTCGGCAGAGCACCAAGCATCTGATCAACGACCTGACCGTTTTTGAACACAAGAAGGGAGGGGATGCTTCTGATGCCGTACTGTGCAGCTGTAGCAGGATTTTCATCGACATTCAGCTTTGCAATGACAGCTTTTCCTTCGTAATCACCAGCAAGCTCTTCGATAACCGGACCGAGCATCATACACGGGCCACACCATGCCGCCCAGAAGTCTACCAAGGCAACTTTATCTGATTCAAGGATCTCTTTCTGGAAATTCTGGTCGGTTGCTACTAAATATTTTCCGCTCATTTTTTATCTACCTATTTGAATTAGTGAAGGTTTAAAGCTGACTATCCATACAATCGAACAGTGAAGAAAGTAATAAAAATAATTTATTATTTATACCCCGACTACCCTGAAATCCGCACATTATCGGGACCAAGAACTTCCTCAAGCTGTTCAATAGTACTTTCGGCAGGGTCGATTGGAATAGTGCGGGCAAAAAGTGTAAGCGTTTCAATATTTTCACCCGACTGTGCTTTGACTTCAAAATCGACTTGCGTCCCTCCCCTGTTTGCATCGAAAATCCTTTTTACTGCTACAAGCTTTTCGAGCTGCTGCTGATCGTCGGCATCTATTTTAAGAATAATTTTTTTGACAAGGCCTTCTCTTACCTTTTTTATCGGCACAATCTCTCTGACAAGCAGTTTGAGCATACCACCACTCACCTCCCCTTCTGCAACAAGCATCAGCACCTCTTCGGGTTTGATAAGATGCCCGTACTGTTCGTAGAGACTTGCAAATACGGTGAAGTCAGCTTTGCCGGTAAAGTCTTCGATGGAGCCGAACAGCATCTGCTTGCCTTTACGGTCCTGATAAGGCTTTACTGAGACGATAACCCCTATGACTTTATATTGTTTTGCCTTGACAACCTCTTTCGACTGAAGCTGCAGTGTTGCAAATGCCTGCCAATCCCGCCGGTATGGAGTGAGCGGATGGTGGCTCAGATAGAAACCAACCAGTTTTTTTTCGTGCAGAAGCTTTTCAGGCTCGGGCATCATTTCGGCAGGCTCCATATCGGGGTAGTGCTCGGCCTCAAGCTGAGCCCCTTCTTCGGCTGAGAAAAAACCGCATTGGCCGAGCGTGACGGAGCGGTTCTGCATCTGCCCGAATTTGATTGCCTTGTCGACATTGGCAATAAGGCGGGCCCGATGCTTGTCGAGTTCATCAAAGGCTCCTGAAAGTATGAGGCACTCGAGTGCCTTGCGATTCATGACTCTCAGATCAACCGAGACGGCAAGATCAAAAATGTTTGTAAAGTCACGCTTCCGGCGGAGCCTGGAGGTGACCACTGCCCGCGCCGCTCCCCCAACCTGCTTGATAGCGCTGAGTCCAACCCGGATGTAGGAGCGTCCATCAAGATCTTCAACTGAAAAGAGAGCATCACTTTTATTGATCGATGGCGGCAAGGTTGCTATGCCGAAACTTTTGGCCTCATCGGTCAAGTGTTTCATTCGTTCTGTATCACCTATTTCACTATTGAGAACGGCTGTCACAAACTCAATCGTGTAGTGGGCTTTGAGATACCCGGTCCAGTAGGCAAGAACTCC
>CAIVSG010000172.1 GCA_903908555.1 uncultured Chlorobiaceae bacterium
GATCTCATCGATATTTCCCGTATTGATGCCAAGGAAATTGCGCTGCATATATCCGAGATAGCTGTCAACAGACTTATGTATGATCTTTATGCTTTTTTCAAACCCGCGGCTGAAATAAAAGGGTTGCGCCTGAACTACAGCGATGGACTTCCTGACAGCGAAAGCATCATTGAAACTGACGGAAAAAAACTCGAACAGATACTGACAAACCTTATCCACAATGCACTGAAATTCACCGACCAAGGGGGTATCAATATCGGCTATGAGAGAAAGGACGGTATGCTGGAATTTTTTGTATCAGATTCTGGTATCGGTATTCCGCCGGAAATGAAAGAGAGTGTTTTCGACCGTTTCAGGCAGGTTAACAGCTCTCTTTCCCGTAACCATGAAGGGGCAGGCCTCGGTCTGAGCATTTCGAAGGGATTTGTTGAACTTCTCGGAGGCAGGATATGGGTTGAATCGGCGCATGGCGGGGGAGCCAGATTCATGTTTACGCTTCCATATAATTCTTCTGGATCGGACAAAAAGCTCCAGCCTGATGCTGATCCTGCGATACCGGAATCTCCAGTATCGGAGCCCGGGTTGACAATCCTGATAGCTGAAGATGATGAGATAAGCTGCATCCTCCTGAAAATATTCCTTAAAACGGATAACCTCACGCTCCTCTCTGTGGGCAACGGAAAGGAAGCTGTCGAAATGGTAGAGCAGCATCCGGAAATAGATATCGTATTTATGGACATCAAAATGCCGGTCATGAACGGCTATGATGCGACTATTCTGATCAAGCAGATTCGTCCGGAATTGCCAGTTATTTTTCAGACAGCTTTCGCCTCGGCAGATGAACGGAACAAAGCCGGAGAAGCTGGCTGTGATGGATTCATATCCAAGCCGGTCAAGAAAAATGAGCTTCTTGCACTGATACGATCTCAGTTGAATCGCTAGATCGGTTGGCGTGTGATGAGGTTGTTACTCTCACCGTTTCTTTCCAGCATTTTTTCCAAGTTACCCCGGTACTGTTTGCTTATTGGGTATCTGTTACGGGCAATGAAAGCCGTCAAAAAGACAAAGCAGACCTCAGTCACTTATCGACACAAGAAATGACTTCTGGTGCAATAGTTCTGCGTTCAGAGGGGTTTCCGCGTTGTATTTTAGTATTTTACGGTAAAGCAGGTCATGGTAATGCAGTGTATCTGTTCAATATTCTTTGAGGGGCAATTTACAAGGATGATGAGGGACGCAGAGGGTAAACCCAAGTCGGGTGCAGTGATGAGGGATGCAGGTGTTGCTGATAAAAAAGCTGCTCTCAGGGCCAGGATGCTGGCGTTGAGGCGTTCGATTCCGGAAAGTCTGCGCATTGACATGAGCAGGGCTATAGCTGGTCATGTCAGTGGATTACCTGAAATTATTGATGCTCACCATATTCATCTCTACCTTGCAATTCGCTCTTCTGCTGAAGTGGATACCACAGCCATTATTGACAGGCTTTCAACTATGGGTAAAGAGCTGGCGGTTCCGGTTGTCATGGATGGTAATCTCGTTGCAGCTGCTTTTCAAAAAGGTGATCCTGTTCTGCCTGCACAATTTGGCCAGCCAGAACCTGAGGATGTGTCGGTTGTCGATGAATCGCTGATCGAAGTTGTACTGATACCTCTTCTTGCTTTTGATGGAACGGGATGTCGTCTTGGATATGGCAAAGGGTTGTATGACTCGTTTTTGCAGCACCTTTCAGCGCAGGGAAGGAGGGTTTGCCGTATCGGTCTTGCATTCAGCCGGCAGATGGTTGATCGTGTTCCAGCCGACCAATGGGATGAAGCTCTTGACGCAGTTGCTCATGAACACGGAATCATTCGGTTTACCTGAATATTTGTAATTGCTTATGCTGACATTGATAGAAAAAAACCGGAAAATATCGGCACCGGCTCCGGAGTTAAATTTTTTAGATACTTCCTTGTATGTCAACAGGGAGTTGAGCTGGATTGATTTCAACCAGAGGGTGCTTGAGGAAGCACTCAATCCTGAAGCGCATCCGCTCCTGGAACGGGTGAAGTTTATCTCGATTTTCAGCTCAAACCTGGATGAATACTTTATGATCCGGGTTGCGGGTATTGAGGATCAGTATGAGGCAGGCATTCAGGATCGAACAATCGACGGACTTACTCCTGCTGAACAGCTCGAAAAGATCCGCACGATGGTTTTGCGGCAGCTAACCCAGCGTTATGAGTGTTTTTATCACGACCTTTTGCCTGCCTTGAAAAAGGAGGGTATTGAACTTCTTAAGGTAGAGGAACTTTCAGCAACGAAGCAGCGGGCGTTGAGCCATTTTTTCCGGAAGGAAATCTATCCGGTGCTTACGCCGCTGGCATTCGATACGGGCCACCCCTTCCCATTCATGTCAAACCTGTCGCTGAA
>CAIVSG010000173.1 GCA_903908555.1 uncultured Chlorobiaceae bacterium
AGTTACAGTATGAACGGTAGATGCTATAAACAACATCAGGAGGGTAACTATCCATGAGCCCCTCTGTGCTTGTATTTTTTTATGTCATATTCTTTTGTTATTGGTTTTTTCAGTGATATCAAGAATACAAAAAAACGTATCACATAGGAAGAGGTTAGTGGGGGTAATCGCAACTTTCTGCAATAAATAAGCGGGTCAGGGAAGACCGCAGCCTTTCCCACGAACTGGCCAGCATTACCTGCACTCGTTCACCCGCAAAAGAATTATGAAGGGGGAATGTTCTGCTGAAGGGCGGAAGTAAGTGAACCTAATCAGGGTTCGCCAACTGCTTGCAATAAAAAAAGCGGGGCAGGGAAGACCGTAGCCTTTCCCACAACAGGGTCAGCATTACCCGATCCCCCGTCACCCGCAAAAGAATTATACAATAAATAAATAAAACCAACAAGCAGCCTCAAGCTTTTGCGACCACAAAGCGCCGCACTCCACCTGAACGCTCCTTTTGCGCAACTCAGCCGCCCGCCCGCAATAAGCCAGCCGCTCCAGCCTGCCATTCGCTCCAAAAACACTTCCCAGTTTATTGAAATTAAATATATTTTTAGTATAATTATTAACGGTTCTTTTATGCCATATGGTTCAAATTGGATCGAACCATGATTTAACACTGAACGCACAATCAGATGTTGCATCGCCTGATAATTCTGAATAAACTCAAAATATTCTCGATTTCTATTCTGATAACTTTGTTAATGCAAAGTGGGATCGTGTTTGGTTCTAATAACCGATACCTTGGGGTACAAGTTGAATCTCATCAAAATGGCATTATCATTTGGAAAGTTGCCAATGGTTCGCCTGCAACAAGAGTGTATGATACTTCAAGCAGGCGATATATGTCATTGGAGCCTGGTGATATAATTCAAACTGTGAATGGTGTCAGAGTATTTGATCCTGATCAGTTCGTTCATTTAATCCTAACAGGCCCGCCGGTTTCAATTATAGGTGTATGGGATGTGCGCAACCATTTTATTCGCTTTTTAGCAGCTGGAGTTGGCCCATCGTATGAAATCTCTGCATATTTAAATCAAGGAAATCGAAATCTGAATAATAAAAATACCTCATCCATACAATCTATATCGCCTAAATATCAAAGTATTTCTGCTCCTCAGAAAAGAGCAGAAATCCAAATACTTGAAGTTCAAATTCAAAGTTTGAATCGTAAAATTCAAGATCAAGAACGCAATTGTAGTGAATATGCAAAATGGGGGGATAAAAAGCCCGGTGCGACAAACCTTATGCTACAAAACTCTGCTCGTAGCCTTTTGGAAACATATGAAAAGCAGAAAAGGGATCTGGAAATGAAAAAATCAAAACTTGAATCAGGTATGTAATTGTTATATCAGAATGTGCATGTAGGGTATTTTCGCTATGTCTTAGTATATCTTAATAAAATTAATAGACTGATATAATAGCGATTTATGCGCTTCACAGAAATTGATTCCGTAATAGAAAAGGATAGGTACAAAAAGGGTACACATGTATATTTATATAAATCCCTAAACCATTGCAAAAGATATTGACCACATATTGAATCATTTCGGAAAGGTTTACAGTATGACTTATTGTAGAGTGATTATAGTTTAACTGTTGAAATACCATTTGTTTAAATTATTTTTATCTTACAGGATTTTGTTGTGATTTTGATGAGCAATTTAAACAAAATACCAAAGAAAAATGAGTCATCCTTTTACACATGTGGTTCAGCGCGTTTTAGAACATGGTTTTAAAACTGCAGAGAAACATCCTGCAACAGCAATTTTTACTGCGCTTGTTGTCGGTGGTTTGGGAATTGCTTCAGGTGGAATCGTGCCAGGAGCTATAGGTCTCTTTTTAGGTGTATCTACCGGTGGTGTTATTGGTGAAGTTGTTGATACGATAAAAAAAAGTTTCAAATAGTGATTCTGGAACTGGTGATCGAGCATTCTTTTGTCTAACAGTCCCGCCGGAACTGCGCTATTTTATTAGCGGCTGAGAAGCCCGCTGAACAGATACGCTCAAAATTTACTTCCCCCCCTTTACAGGCAACTTTCGCATATATAAAAGGCTTGTTCCACCTAACCTGATCGATTAGGAATAAAAAAAGCTCTCAACTTATAGGTTAAAGTGTTATATTGAAATGGGTAACGTCGAAATTACCACCCAATATTACACAACCCAATAGGTAAAGAGCTTTATGGCAAAAGATACACGGTTTCAGGTTAAAAAGGAACAGAAAATCAGTGCAATTCAGCAAACTGATGAACGCATGACCGGTAGAGCTGGATTAGCCCTGTTTGAGGCATATATTCGCAGCATCCAGATTCTGCCTCTGATTGATCGATGGTTTGGCTCGATGCGCAAAAACAACAAAGGTCTTGCCATCACAGAGTTGTTTGTTCAGTTGTTCTGTTTTTTCATAGACGGCACAAGTCGCCATATCACTTGGTTTGATCATCTAAAAGCAGATGAGGGTTATGCCGGAGTAATTGGAAGCAGCAATCTGGCTTCGTCTCATACGATCAAACGATTGTTCAGCAAGTTTTCATTTGTGCGTGGATACCTGTTTCGGCGACTGCTGCAGCACCTCTTCATCTGGCGACTCAAGATTACGAAGCCGAAGGTCATTATGCTCGGCATGGATACCATGGTGCTCGACAATGATGATGCTCTGAAACGGCACGGTGTACAACCGACTTACAAGAAGGTCAAAGGTTTTCATCCCCTGCAGCTGAATTGGGGACGATACTTTGTTGACGCAGTATTCCGGGGAGGCAAAAAGCATTCCAATCATAGTGATACCGCCGATAGCATGCTGGTTTATATCGTTGAGAAAATCCGCAAAGAGTATCGTCCCGATGTACCGATTATAGTACGAATGGATGCTGGCTTTTATGATCATGAGTTGTTTGAAATCATGGAGTACCTCAAGGTCGGCTACTACTGTGGTGGCAAGCACTATAACAATGTCATGAATGCCGCAGGTTGGGCCACAGACTGGCAGACTTTTTCTTCCAAGGATAAAAGAGAGATCTGGGAGTATACTGAATTTAAAACAAGACAAGGTGGATGGCACAAAGCCCGCCGAACAATCTATAGCCGCTTGATCCAGCATGGCAGGCAGTTGGCTTTGCCGGGCCTGGTCAAGGATAGCATCATCATCACGAATCTCGGAATGGGTGGACAACTTGACGAACAGATCCGTAAGGCTGGCCAAGAGCATCTCTTGTCAGCTCATAATATTCTTGCCGAGTATCATCAACGTGGCGCTGATGAACTGGCCAACAGAGCGCTGAAAAACTTTGGGCATGAGCAGTTACCATTCAAGCGTTTTGCCGCTAACACTGCCTGGTATTATATGATGTGTGTGAGCCATAACCTGTTCGAGGCGTTCAAGGAAGATGTCAGTGAGCCGGTCATTTCAGTGAGCGTTTACGCTGACACCATCCGTCGTCAACTCATTGATACGGCAGGCAAGATTGTCCGCCATGCAGGAAAACTGATTATGAAAGTACCAAGAGCTACTTTTGAACGATTACAGCTCGATCGTTTGTTTGCAGCCTGTCAGAATGCGCCAGCAATGACCGGTTAAAAAACCAGCCTTGACGGGAGAGAGAGCTTCATTTATCATGGGGTAGGTACGCTCAGTAAGAGCAAAAAGAGTGTTAATACAGTGTCGTTCGTATACATGCCAGATGATTCAGGCAGAAAACCTGCATTTCTCAATGTACAGATGATGATTTCTGATCGCTTCAGCTATCGCTAACATATTATTGCATTTTGTGGCACTCTGAACTGTCCGGATTATTACTTATCGCTCAACTTAGGTTCCATAAATAACGTATAACAAACGCACAGAAATAGCTCTCTAAGGCAATAATATTGTTTAAATGAAATGTGGTCTTGAGGTCTAATTTTTTTTATACCGGAAAAGATATTGGCAAATGCCTCACTTTCAGCATAAAAATTAGGCATGAATTTTTGGTGTGGTTCATTGGTAAGGTGCCGTCAGCGCTCTTCCCTTTGCTTTATTTATTTCCCATTGCCGCATACACTCGTTATATACTTTTTGCCCCTCCGCTCTGCTGCCTGTCTGTAAAGCAACATTATCTGCTTTCCATTGACAAATACTCCTTTCATCTTCTTCCATGTGCTCAATATCACCGTACAAAAAGGGTATAGGCAATGGCTTTTTTAATTCACGCCTTATGTTGTCTAAATCATCAGCATAAACATTAAGTGATATTGCCGATATTAATGTGATGTATGCCAAAACATTTAATTTCCTTTTCATATCTTTATTGTATTTGAAATATTATAATAAAAATGTAAAAATACTTCTGTGGTATCCGGATGTATCTATAAGTGAAATAATCATTACTGTAAGCGAGCAACTACAAGTATTTCTGAAAGTCATTAAGGAATGACTTTCTATTAGGCACTTAGAAGCTGCCGAACCTTGATAAAAAACTGAACATTAATACCGTCAACGGACGGTAAACTTTAATTTCATCAAAAGGTCAAAAAAAGGAAGTGCAAAAATAACACATTTCTTCATATTACTGGTACCTAAATTGAGCGATGAGTAAATGAAAAAGCACTTCATCTGATATTTATAAAGCATTATTTTAAAATAAGTAAACATCAATTTGATCTTTCAAAACAGCTGCACCCAATGGGTTAAGAGTACCGTTGCAGACAATACAACATATAACCATCAGAATAATAAACACTTAAGTTCTGTAATGCTCAAACTAATTGCTGATGAATCGCTCAATTCAGGTGGTACTTAAAGTCAGCTAATAAGATACAATACTTGTGTATTCCCTCCTTTCAAATATACTCACTCCGCCGAGTAAATTACAAACAATATTTCATACAATTCTGCTTTTGGTCATCTCAGAAAATGAACCTCCCCGCCGCAAGCGGCGGGGAATATGACCCGTAGAGATTCAACCCTGTGAGATTAAGTTTCGAAACACCAGCCGTTGTTGCCTGCTTATGCTGTCCATCAGCGCTGCATTCCGCCCTGCGAGCCACATTTGCGCAACATGGCGCATCTCTATACGCAAGAGCACTTGAAGCGGCCTGTATTTTGGCCCGTTTTATTATGGATTCATTTCTTGTGAAGTAATTATTAATAGTGTGACCTATAGCTATGTCCGCAATTTTCGCAGGTATTAGTATGTCCTTCATATGCTTTACAATTGCACTTTGAGCAACGGGATAATCCAGCTTTAGCGACATCTGGTAAACTGCCACTGACAATTGATGTTAACAATAGTAAAAACAATACAAAAGCAGCGTATTTTGCTGCTATTTTATTATCTGAGAAAGACAGCCTTTTCATAACCAGCCTCCTGTAAATAGTTAGATAAAAATGTATACTTTACTTTTTCGCTTCTCAATGAACACTTTTTACAACAAAAAAATTAATGTATTATTTGTTGTATTCCTATCAATTTTTCTATCAAAGCGTTGAATCCAACGCTATATAGTGTCTGACAGAAAACCCCTATTTTTTTTAAATCCAGTCAACTTTTCGGCGTAACCACCAGCTTTTTTATGGTGCACCAAAGGCATTTTTGCGTCTGACGGGCGGTGCGTTAAACCGTAATGCCAGCCATGCGCAAAAGCAAAGCGTTGCATTCCGCCTTGGCAGGCTTCATTTACGCAACATGCCGCATCGCCAGCCGCCAGAGCACCTGCAGCAGTCCGCATTCGCATCCAGCCGCGCCACGTGCAGCAAGTCTGCATCCGTAGCCAGCTTATGCGATCATTCAGAACTGCATTCCGCCCTGCGGGCTCCATTTGCACAACATGTCGCATCACTCGCAACGCCAGCCACCAGAGCACCCGCAGCATTCCGCATTCGCGCACGGCTGTACCATTCCCAGTGGCCAGCATTCGCAGCCAGCTGCATCGATTGCCTGTTTTTGCCAGCTCATGCGCAAGCACAGCGCTGCATTCCGCCCTCCAGGCTCCATTTGCGCAACATGCCGCATCACTCTCAACGCCAGCCGCCAAAGCACTCGCAACAGCCTGTAACTGTGTGAGCATTCAACCGTAAAAGTGGACGGAAATGCTTTGACGATGGGATCCTTGCAACAGTGATGCTTAATAGGCTGTTCTATAAAAGCATTGTCATCAAACTTATGGGGAAGTGCTATCGGCTCGCACACCATATTTTTTTTGATCAAAAACAACCGGCTGATAAAGTTGTCAACCTCAGAAAATAGCAATGACCGTTACAATAAATATTGGGAAATCATTATTAAATGACATAATTTAAGCCCATTGCTTAGGATATTGCTAGTTAATAAAATTACTGAACTTTTCATTTTCGTCTACACCTGCACCATAGATATACAAATATTTCTCTTAGAGTATTACTATCAATGTATTGCCAAATGTTACGAATCATGGTAAAAGTTATTTTGTTGTGGGTATTCCTAGTCATGGTTTTTCTGACCAGACCTCTTCAAGCAGACTCTATCTACATTGACGTATCCAGTGGTATTCCTGTGGTTTCGTCCAATTCAGCATTTTATTGGACTAGTGGCCCTTTCGATGGCCTGCATTCTAGTGTTACACAACTGGCATCTGGAGCTTGGGGAATTGATATTGGAATCGTAGGAGCGTTCCGAAGTTGGGGCAGCGGTAGTATTGGACTAGAACTTACTAATCCAAAAACAGGTGTTATAGTCGACAGTTTTGGGGAGAATTCTGTGGTTTGGAATGATTTATATTCTTGGACAACTCTGCATACAGAACTATACACCACCAATGCATCTGGGCAATTGACTGGCCGATACATATACTATAATAGCACAAGAGTTCTATCAGAACCCCTTATGCTTGGAAGCTATCAATTGGCAGTGTCTGACTTCACTACCGAGTGGAATACGTGGGACATTTATCTTAAAGGCATGGATACCTCACCAGTTCCTGAACCACCAACCATAGGTCTCATGGCCATCGGTGGCATTCTGGCAGCCTTCCGGCTGAAGCAATCCGTGTAGTATCATAATGTTCTGGATTGTTTTGATGGAGCTATAATCACATTCAAGAACAGCTGGAATGGATATGCGAAAATGCCCAGCTTTGAAATAAATATCTACATGGCGCCGTAACGAAAACTTGTATGAACCAATCATGAAGTCGTGCAAAGGGCCCAATTGCAGAGGCTTCTTGCCCCGAAGAACGCTCGCAGCCGCAGCAAACAGCCCTTCCCGCTCTATGTATGTGGGATGAAAAGAAGGCGGGCTCATTTGTTATGCAATACAGATGCACAAAGCATTGGCAAATTCTGGCCGATGAGCTTTTGGGAAGTAACCGTGTCTTGAGTTATTCACAATTTCTTGCTCTCATATTGATCCGAACCGTAAAGATTGAGCTGCTTGCGGTAATAGGCAAAAGCCTCTTCTTGGTGGACAACACCGAGTAACATATTGTTTTTGTCATCAAGAACCGGCAGCATATTGAAATCGGTAATCTCAAAAAGCTTCAGTGCCTCGTCAAGTTTTGTTGTGTCATTCAATACCGGTAAATCTTTTTTAACCATGTTCTCGGCAATCAATCCAACCAAAGAATCTTCCTTAAAAAGAATTCTCATCTCATCAAGGCTGATGATGCCTGAAAATCGTCAGTTCTTACTACTGGAATGCGCTTTTATAGCCAGGTCTGCTATTGCGTGCAATGACTGTAATCCCTCCGCCGCGCCCGGCTGCCCTAATAGCCCTTTAAGTCTCCATACTGCACTCTTTGCGTAAAAGCCCTTAAAGGGAGCGCCTGAGCCTTCCTGTGCATGGTGGGTGTCAAATATAACCGCGTTCACCTTCAAGGTATCCACTTCCGGCATCGCTTCCAGTGCATCGCTTGCTGCTGTATACTCTCCGGCCTCGATATGGTTTATTATGCGCTGCAGCTCTGCTTTCATGGGCTTATTGTTTTACCCTGTTTTATATGTCCGGTATTACCAATTAATGGTCATAATAGCGTGATAATATGCCCTAATATACCAAAGTATTATG
>CAIVSG010000174.1 GCA_903908555.1 uncultured Chlorobiaceae bacterium
GCGCCTTATTGCATTTGCACACATGCACTGTAATCTTCAGCCCGCACGAGCAAAACTCATTCTTGAAGAGGTCGGCAATGCAGTTGCTGAAACTGTATCGGGTGTGAGGCGGCACATATCAGATTATTCAGACTTTAAGCTGGTCGGCGAGGCCATGCTCAGTGAGTGGAATGAGGGTCTTAACGCGCTATCAGCCTAACCCGAAATCAGGATAGATGGGGGATTTTCGTTCTGACAATTTGGAAGAAAACAGGCGAAACAATCCTTATGGAATGAAGCGCACAAGTCACCGCACAAGTCACCGCACAAGTCCGGCATTTGCTGATCTGCCTGGAGAGGCTGTAATGAGAGTCTTAATGCTCTCACGCAAAGTTTCGCAACAGAAGTATAGAGGCGCGCTCTCGTTAAAATGATAGAGATTCCGTTTGGTGAAAAGCGCGGGCGTCGCTACTCACTGGAACACGAAAAAAGATATCAGACAGTTTTTGATGCAATGTTCAATAGTTATTCAATAACTGTTCAATAACTGTTCGATAAGTGCTCAATAACTGTTCAATATTTTTGCTCATTCCTTTTCCAATTCTTCTACGGGTAGTCGCTCAGTTCATCATGCCATTTCTTCATACAAAGAGGGATATGCATTTCATATCATCTTTGATGACGGGGCAAGGGAAGATGTTGATTATTCTGAATAGCCTTCAAAAGGGAGAATCTTTGAGCCGTTAAAGGATAAAAGTTTTTTTTTGCAGGCATCTATAGACGGGGGAACAATTTCATGGTTGAATGGGGCTGACATAGTTCCGGAAACCCTCTACAAGAAAATCCAGCACTGAACGGAACCCTCACTTTATTCCTGATTCTGATGTCCGCGCTCCTGGAGGCGGCGTCGGGCAGATAGAATAGCTTTATTCAAAAAAACCCCTGCGGGCCATAGAACCGCATCAGTTTAACATCAAACTCAGAATCCCCCCTTCTGCCCACATCATGTTTTGGTTGAGCAAGTATTCTTCAAATCAAGCTGTAACTGGCTTTATATTTTTCATTTGGCGGGTTTATTTGGTAAATAAAAGCTGGTTATTCCGAATCGCTATTATTTTTCGGTTACATGTGAGATTCCAGATAATGAAGAGAAGGGCTACATGGATCATATTCAAGTAACTTGCGCTATTATCGAACGAGATGGACTTGTTCTTGCTGCACAGCGGAGTGCAGTTATGAGTTTGCCGCTTAAGTGGGAATTTCCGGGAGGTAAGATCAATCATGGTGAATCAACCGAAGAGTGCTTGAGGCGTGAGTTATTTGAAGAGCTGAGTATTCAGGTAAGTGTAGGAAAATCTCTTCCTGTTAGCACGTATCAATATCCGACTTTCACTGTCACCCTTCATCCTTTTATCTGTTCAATTGAAGCGGGTGAAATAGTTCTCAATGAACATGCTGCCATAACTTGGTTAGCACCTCAAAACCTCCATTCTCTCGACTGGGCTGAGGCCGATGTCCCGGTAATAGAATCATATCTTGTAGAAAATAGGGTAGATGCCTCATGAGTCAACTTGCTTTTGGTATATATGAAGCACTCCTCGATGAGCTTCTCCAAGAGGCTTTAGATCAGCATCCAGAGTTACGAAGTGTCTTTGGCAAAATCGATCAAGAAGAGCAGCCAGCCATCTATGCATCATTTGTGGCCAAGGTAATCGAGCAGGCATTGCGAGAAGAGAAAGACCCGGAAAAACGTCTGGATATTTGCAATCGGATTCTTGGTCAGGTTGCCAGTGAACCGGGCTTGAGTCACCTCGCTAACCGTCGCCTTGTACAAGAAAAAAAACCAATACTTCTTGAAATCACC
>CAIVSG010000175.1 GCA_903908555.1 uncultured Chlorobiaceae bacterium
CGGGCTTGACAACATTGCCCGTTACGAGCATGAGCTTACGGAGTATGCTACGGAGAAACTGATCAGGATTCCGGGACTGCGCATTATAGGAACAGCACGTAACAAGGTTGGGGTGGTCTCCTTTGTGCTCAACAATCTCCCCAATGAAGAGGTGGGCAAGCTGCTTGACCGCGAGGGCATTGCTGTCAGGACTGGCCACCACTGCTCACAGCCATCGTTACGGAGGTTCGGCGTTGAAGGAACCATACGCCCGTCGCTGGCTTTCTACAATACCAAGGATGAGATCGACCGGCTGGCTGAAGTGATCAATCATATCCAGAGACGATAATAAGACAAGATTGCAGACCCAGGACCAACAAAGGAGCCATCTCAATAAAAGGGATGGCTCTTTTGGTATAGACCGAAGCTACCTCATCATAAGATTGCAATATGCCGTTTATATGGGATTTTCATTCTTCTGTAAATTGTTGATTTTATTTTGTTGTAAAAGTAGGTCTATAAAAATTATCCTCTTAATAATTCTTAATAGGAATAGCCATGTCAAAAAAAACAGCAGACTCAGCCGTAACACCGGAATTGCAAGAAGAACAGATCAGACTTGTCGCATACTATCTGTGGGAAGAGAAAGGAAAAAATCTCTGGTCAGATAAGGATGACTGGTTTGACGCTGAGAAATATGTTAACAATTAAGTTACCGTGTTGTTATCATAAGTGAAAGGGCCATTCTTCAGGGGATGGCCCTTTTTGTTATATGCCTAACAGAGTATATCCGTATCCGTTCAATTTTATTATCTCTCCATATCTATGAAAATTGATACAATTGTTATGATATGACACGGGAGCATGCGCAATCGTTTATTCAGAGAATGAAATCTGATATAGCGTTCAAGGTACACGTCACGTCACTCGAGGACATCCATGAGCGGATAGAATTCATCAATAGTGAGGGGTATACTTGTACTGAAGAGGAGATCAAGCATGCTGAGGCTATGGCTAATTCTGACGTTGGACAACGGCGAGGCGGATATTGGTTTGTGTTCTCTTATATTAATCGATACCGATTATGAATCCGGTTAATAAAACCAGTAAGAGGAAATGCCATACTGATAAGTACCATGCATGACGTTTTTTTTTACTTCAGCCCTTTGTATTAATACTTATTACAAGAATCAGATAGTTATGGCACATCGCATTACCGATACCTGTATTTTTTGTGGAGCCTGTGAACCAGAATGCCCCGTAAACGCTATTTCTCCAGGAGAGGATAGCTACATCATCAATGAAACGCTCTGTGTCGACTGTGTCGGCCATCATGATCAACCAGCATGTGTTGACGTATGCCCTGGAGAGAGCATTATAAAGGTGTAAATTCAGGTACATAGACTCTCCCATAGAAGCAGATGTATGCCGGGGGGAACATTCACTATACAATGAATAGAACCCCGCTGCATAACATCTCTTTCAAAAAAATATTATTGGTGTCGATTTATGAAGCCTGGCGTACCCACTGACTCCTGATATGTACCCCGCTACGAGAAAACAACTGGTAAACCGGGCATCTCCTTTCTGTTTCAATTTTCAGTTTTTCAAAAAGTTCATCAGAAGTGTTGGTTTCAATTCTTGCTTTAATGATGATATTCTGAAAATTTGGATTCCCTTCTTCTGCGCCTTCGAAGAGAATGGTGGTATCAAGATTTGCTTTGAGATCAAATTCGAAGCTGTTGAGCTTTATTCCCAAATCATTGGCCACAAGCTGGGCAGTGACTTGCGAGCATGATATCAGTGAACTTAGCGCATAGGAGATAGGACTGGGATATTCATCTTTTCCACCAAACCTGCGTGTTGCATCAACATTAATGATGTGCGGTGACCCTTCGGCAATTATCGTTTGAGATGCTCCTGTACCGGAGGAATTGAGGGTGAAGGTTACTGATGTATTTTTAGGTCGAATTGCTGCTGCGATAGTCATTATTGACTCCTGATTAGAATGTTAGTTATTTCAACGTGTTGTGTTGTCATGTCAGAATGAATTCCTCTTAGTAATGTTTTTTTACACATCTGATTACCTGTTCAGTGATTATAAAAAAGGACTGTATTTGTCTTTAATAAAAGTCTGGAACCGCTTCATTGCATTACATACAAAGGTAATAACGCTAAATATTCACTGGGCCCAAACTAAAATACCATAAATATACCGCGTATACGGTATAACTGAGCCTATATCTTTTTTGTGTGATGTTATTTTATAACGAGGCGGTTACCTGCTGGGTGTTACTGTGTTTTCTTTCGGAGTTATGAACTAGATTGAATGCATGAAACAGTTTTTTCCGGTAATGGTCGAAACTTTGTTCTGTCCGGTCTCTTGGATAGGGGAGGTCTACCGTAATAATATCTTCAAACCTGCCGGGATTTGCGGCCATGACCACAACTCTATCACCAAGGTAGATAGCTTCATCAAGGTCGTGCGTAACAAAAATAACAGTTATTTGCCTTTTCTTTCGGATGTCGAGGAGTTCGTCTTGCAGGCGCAATCTTGTGAATGCATCAAGAGCTGCAAAAGGTTCATCCATAAAGAGGACGCCTGGTTCCACTGCAAGGGCTCTGGCAAGAGCAACACGTTGCTTCATGCCCCCTGAGAGTTCATGGGGATGGCGTTTAGCTTCTGCAGTGAGGTTGACACTTTCAAGAGCAGCCAATGCCGTTTTTTTTGCGTCTACTTCCTTGATTCCCCTGCATCTCAGACCGAACATCACGTTATCGAGTGCTGTCTTCCATGGAAACAACCCGTAGTCCTGGAATATCATAATTCTGTCAGGATGGGGTTCGAGAACAGGCTCCCCGTCAATCAGGACAGAGCCTCCTGTAGGCTGTTCAAAGCCAGCCATAAGGTTTATAGCTGTTGATTTTCCGCATCCGCTTGGACCTACAAGACAGAGAAATTCTCCCTTATAAACATCGAGGTTGCCAGCAGTGAGAGCAGTATGCGATTCGCCGGATGATGAGTAAAACGTTTTTTCAGCATTTCGAAAGCTGATTTTTGGTATTCGTCCATTATTCATAGTCTCTAAACCTCTTCTTGATGTTCGTCTGCTGATTTCTCTTTATTGCTCCTGGGTGGTTATTCCCCATTGCTTGTTGATAAGCCGTTCGCCTGCTGTGATAAGACGGTTCAGTAAGAGACCAAGTAAACCGACCAAAAACATTCCCGCCATGATCAAATCTGTCCGGAGGTAATTTCTTGCGTTGATGATCAGATATCCAAGTCCTGAATCAGCTCCAAGCATCTCTCCGGCAACAAGATGTATCCATGCGGTGCCCAGCGCAATATGCAGCCCGTTCATGATACCGGGAAAAGCCGCAGGAATTAAAATTCTCAGAAAAACAAGTGCCGGCCGAGCTCCGAAGTTTCTTGATACTTTATAGTAGATATCAGGAATGGCCCGGACAGCATTGACTGTTGAAAGGAGAATCGGAAAAAATGCCGCCATAAAAATAATGAAAATAGCCGGGGTGTTGCCGATGCCAAACCAGAGTACAGCGAGAGGAAACCATGCGATAGGTGATATAGGGCGCAACAACTGCACGACTGGATCAATTGCCCGCAAGCATGGGCGGCACCTTCCGAGGAAGAGTCCAAGTGGAATAGCGCAGAGAACTGCTGAGAGATATGCGGCACAAAGTCGAACCATACTTATGCTGATATCTTTCCATAAGCCTCCCTGCTGAACAAGTTCCGAAATAGCCTGAACAACACCCAAAGGGGTTGGGAACTGTTCAGGCGGATAGTGCGACGCGGCGTATTGCCAAATGAGAATGAATGCACCGAGTGCAAGCGCAGGCAGGAGCAGTTTTTCAATCTTATCACGCATGGTGCGCTACTCTTTTTGCAAAGGTATTGTCTAAATATGCGTTCAGATCAACAGTGGTTCCGGGCAGGCCAAAGCTCTTCATGTACTTTTGGGTAGCACTGAAATCAGCAAGTTCTGGTACTAGATTGTTGAATGTCAACCGGTCAGGCGGCGTGGTAAGTACTTTTTCAATAATCTCCTGTTTCTGTCCGAGTAAACTGACAGATTCTTTTGCCGCCTGAAGAGGGTTTGCTTCAATAAAGCTTGCTGTTCGAGTCAGTCCCGAAACCAGCTCCTGAACTATTTCAGGATATTTATTGATAATATTTTCCCTGAGATTCAAGACACAGCAGATATGATCGTGCCAAATGTCCTTCGAGAGCATCAGCACCTTGCCGATTTTCTGGCTTTCCGCCTGAACACCGAAAGGTTCTGCAACGATGTAGCCGTGAATTCTTCCTGTTGCCAGAGCAACAACCATTTCCGGTGGAGGCATATCAATGATTTTCAGGTCATGGGCAGCATCAACTCCGTGCTCTGCCAATATCTTGCGAAGGAGAATATTATGAGTTGAAAATGGACTTGGAACGGCAATGATTTTGCCTTTCAGATCCTTAATGCTGTTAATTTCTCCACTGTTTTTTACCGTCAGGGAGCTACCATTGCGGTGCCCAAGCAAAACAACTCTGATAGGCGCACCTTTTTCACGAAGAGTGAGGCTCATGGGCGTCAGGAGAAATGAACCGTCAATAGCTCCGGCTTTAAGTGCTTCAGCATTTTCAGGCCAGGATGAGAATTTTACCGGCTGAATGACCAGATTTTTAAACTTTTCCCTTAATGCCGCGATAAGCAAGAGATGGTCTGTGATTGGAAGGTATCCAATTTTAAGCGTGACTTTAGCGCTACCGGCAATGGCAGTGCTGAGATTGCCGGAGAGTATTCCGGGTATTTGAGCAGCAAGAAGAGCTGCACCGGTTTTAACCAGAAAACTGCGTCTATTCATGATGATGTTCTCCTTGTTGGGTATGGGTATGGTTATGATGATGAGGATGTGAATGTTTGGGTATGGCGGGTTGCAGCTCCGCAGAGAGTCTTTTCTCTGTTGCTTTTTCAGCGATATTCCATCGGATTGCGGCTCGGCGGGCGTCAAAATCAAAGATTATTTTTTGTGCAAGGGTAACCGGATCGGGCTCAACAACCATTACCGCCCCCAGCAATTCAGATGTATCTTCATAAAAAAAGCGCGCGACTTTTTCTGATCCTTCAATGGGAGGCGATATACAGTGATAGGAGTTCAATCCAAGCAGTCTGAATCCCAATGCGGCTCCTATACCTTTTTCATTCGACCATTCCGGGCTTGAAAAAGCTATAGGGAGTTTCGTCAGCGGCAGTCCTGATGCTGTTGAAATAGCTCTGAACAAAGCAGATGCACGAGCGTTATCGAGGCATTCCCCCATATGCCAGACCGGTGGAAGCTGAAGAGGTTGAAGGGCTTTGTTCAAGCCGGGGCCAGCCCCGACCAACCCTTCTGGAAGACAAAAACCAAGTTTAAGAAGAGCATACGCGGCGCAGCCATTAGTCAGTGCTAAAACATCATGGGCAATCAGTTCATCAGCAACCTTGACGATAGCCTCTTCATAGACAACTTTAGGGTTATTACAGCCAACCAGATTGACGATTCCACGGATTCTGCCTGATCTTAAGTCATCAAGGAGGTGCTCAATGCCACCAAAGGTCTCTGATATGTTTTCCACTGAAAAGCCGACTTCGGCATCCATTCGTGCCTGAGGAATAAACACCTTGCCCAGTTGCCGTTCACTGAACGCATGAATGGCACGGCGGATAATGAGTTCGGCCATACTCTCAGCCTGATCAAGGTTAGAGTGGTGGTGGTCAAAAGCTATATGTTCTGCCCCCGGAAGGCGAGCAGAATCACTGGTGGTGACAACTCTTGTATGGAAGCAGGCTGCGACATCCATGATACCGGGAAATACATCCTGAACGTCTGCAACCCATAGATCAAGAGCTCCGGTCGCCAAAGCCAGTTCTGCTCCGGCGGCATTGGTCAGCGGGTGAATATCGCCGAACTTGGCTAGTGCCGAATGACCGGAGCAGCAGATACCATAGAGGCGGATTCCTGCACCTCCCGAAAGCTCTGCTTCAGCAATCAGTTGTTTACTGCGGGCTGCCTTGACAATAGAGGCTACCAGCACCGGGGAGTGTCCGTGAACTGCTATATTGACCGTATCTTCCCGTATGCTTCCAAGATTGGTTGTTATTCGGCTTCGTCGAGGTAATCCAAAAAGGCAGTCCATGGCTATAGAGGAGCCAACAACACTGCTCCATGCAAATGCAAGTCCGCACCGAAGCATCTGCTGGGTTACATTCTCCCAGTCACCGTCGGTTCCTACGGATGTACGATGAAACGCTTCAAACACCTCGTGATACGCGCCTATGGGCAGGATGTCGAGTTCTTTCCATACAGCAAGTCTTTCGGGCGGTGCAAGCGCTTCCAGTGTTTTGTATGGACCTGGTATTGTCCGGCAGAGATCTTCAAGCAAAATCATTGCAATTTCACCCGCAAGTTCCTCAATACTCTTTTCCTGATTGTAAATACCGAAAGCACGCGCCGTTGCTAACACTTTTTCGGGGCCAAGAATTGGAAGGCCAATAGATCCTTCTGCGGCTTTTTTAAGTGCCAGCATCACCTCCCGGCCTCTTGCACCGTGAGCCGCAACCCCGGCAGCAGTCCAACGCAGGATATTTCGAGCGACAATAAGGTGTTCATCAGCGCCGCAAACCCCTCTGGGGCTTTTTGCGGTAATCCTGCATGGACCCATGTGACAGTTTTTACAGCAGGTTCCTTCTATACCAAAACCGCAATGAGGCTTCTGGGCATCAAAACGATCGAATACCGTTTCGATGCCTAAATCCTCCATGTGCACTAGCATCTCCTTTATCGAAATATCTGGTGTACGGGCAATGACATCGGATTTGTCCGGATATATATACTTTCTTGGCATTCTTTGTCGTTTCAAGGAGCTCAAAACATTATTCCCAGCCCTTAGATGGAGTAAACTAATGACGGCATTAATCGGAAAAAGGTCATTAGTTTTAACATTTACAAGCGAACACCGTTGATATACCGTAAATATGGTATATCAACAAAATACATTTAAAATACCCCAAATATTAGTAATTCTGATAAAGATGCTTGTACCATATAGCAGGTATTTTTATGGTATAAGGTTGCAATGCGGCTTATATAATATTGATATTAAAGGAGTTGTGGGTATAGAAAAAGCTAAATCGAATGTATATGTTAAAAAGAGAACACCTGATTGTGTCTGGTGTTGTTCAGGGTGTGGGGTTCAGAAAGTTTATAGAGCGGAGAGCGAAGGAACTTGATCTCAGGGGTTGGGTGAGAAATCTTGATGATGGCACCGTTGAAATCAGTGCACAAGGTCAGAATTATGCGCTGGACGAACTCTTCAGGTGTGCAATAAAAGGCCCGGATCGAGCAAAAGTCGTTTCAATTCAAAAAAAGGAAACCGCGCTTGACTGCAAGCTTGAGAGGTTTAGAGTGCTCACAGAGTCCGGGACTGTATTTGAGTTGAACACTTAGAAATATGCGCTTTGGCCAGGTGGCCGCCAATTAAAACGCAAATACAGAACCCGAAGTGTGATGATTTTTCAGCCATGGGAAATGGCTTCTTTTTCTTGATAGAGTTCACGAACTTTTTTTGCCTGCAATCGTTGCCCCTTGTTGTCCAGTTCAAAATGCACCTCGGCGTCCTGCTTGAGAAGCTTGAAACGATGGTGTGAATCAATGTTGGAATAATGAACAAAAATGTCCTCTCCCCCTTCGGGATTGACGATAAAACCATAGCCTTTTTTATCGTTGAACCATTTGACTTTACTTTGTGCCATAGCTCATACTGTTTAGTTATATGGAGATCATAGAGCAATTTTTTTCACAATTAAAAGTCATCAATAATAGCCGGTTTCGAAATACCTCTTATACGGCATTTTATATCCCGTAATTCGATTATGGATTTCAGGTTACGCGGGAACAAGATGTACCCCTAGATGCAATGGAGTATGGTTTGCAAGGTTATCTCTTACCGGGCATCTATCCTCCACCGTTTCAAGCCACTTTTTAAGCGCAACAGGTGTAGCATCAGTATCGGGAATCAAGTGAACCCGCAGACTCTGAAAGCCTGCGCGGTCGTCAGTGGACAATCCGAGTAGTCTTGCAGGATTAATATCTCCATCAACACTGATTTTCAGGGATTTAAGATTAATACCCTGTTCTTTGGCCACTAAATGCGCGACAACATTTAAGCACCCGGCAAAGCCTGCCAATAAATACTCTACAGGATTTGCGCCATGATCAGTTCCCCCCAGCGTTGGTGGTTCATCAACGATGAAACTGAATGTTCGTGAATTTGCCACAAACTTGGTCGCGCTTTCGCTAGCCCCGTTTGTCGAGAATGTCAGGTAATTACTCATGTATGTGTTTCCTTTTTAGGTTAAAGAGGAAAGAAATTCTTTTGGCTGAGTGGGTTGAGGGTATCCCTCAAATAAATCTTTCAGGATTTCACCTCTTTAATATCCGACAGATTCAGCTCAAAGTAAATCCCGTTTATGAGGTAATATTTATACCACAAAAAGAGTACCCCCGGCACGCCGGCCAACACCATACCTTGTTTATGGTATTTTTATGGTATACGCTTGGAAACAGTAACAATATTGAGCTTTATTGCCAGTTGATCGTTAAACATTAAGAGAAGGAGAAAACTGTGAGTCATACTTGGTTAAAAAAAATTACGTTCTTCGCTGTACTTTTTCTCGCGTCTGGACTGCCGGGAAATGTTGCGGAAGCTGCAGGAAATGTTACCCTGCTGAATGTATCGTATGACCCTACGAGGGAGCTTTATCAGAGTGAAAATGCTGCTTTTGCAAAATACTGGTTACAGAAAACGGGCCAGAGTGTGACAATCAACCAGTCACACGGCGGTTCCGGTAAACAGGCACGTGCCATTATTGACGGACTTGAAGCCGATGTGGTAACTCTCGCTCTTGCAAATGACATTGATGCCATTGCCGACAGCAAACTTCTCGATCCTAACTGGCAGAAAAGATTGCCCAATAACAGCACTCCATATACCTCTACGATCGTATTTGTTGTAAGGAAGGGAAATCCGAAACAGATAAAGAGCTGGGATGATGTTGCAAAACCTGGTGTGGCCGTGATCACACCAAACCCAAAAACCGGAGGAGGGGCCCGATGGGTCTATCTGGCGGCATGGGGCTACAAACAAAAGCAGACAAACTCTACTGATCAGGCTAAAAAATTTGTTAAGGCTTTATATAAAAATGTCCCGGTACTTGATACGGGAGCCCGTGGTTCAACCCTAACATTCACACAGCGGGGAATTGGTGATGTGCTTCTGGCATGGGAAAATGAGGCTCACCTGATTCTTAAAGAGTTCGGATCGGATCAATATGAAATCGTTCTTCCTCCTATAAGCATTCTGGCTGAAC
>CAIVSG010000176.1 GCA_903908555.1 uncultured Chlorobiaceae bacterium
CCAACTCGCACAACCCAACGTGAATCGCTCGCCGTGAAACACCTGTAGCTTGCGCAACTTTTGTAACACCACCACGACCTAAAGCAGAAGCCTCTGCAGCTGCAAACAAGCGCCTCTTGCGCTCATCCAAAGTCCAAGCAAGTTTTTCAAATCTTGCGCGTATGGGCTTAATGTCGTCATCAATATTCTTCATGATGACAATATAACATTTTAGCCTATTATGTTATATTTAATTATTAACAGCTCCTTAGAGCTGGAGGATAGTATCAGGAAGTATAGTAATCTTTATGACTTTGCACCAGTTGGGTATTTGACTTTGAGCCGTGAGGGTAAGATCCAGCTTGCAAACCTGAAGTCCACAACAATGCTTGGGGTTGATCGCTCCCGTTTAGTTGGTACACCTTTCAAGCAATTTGTAGTTCCCGAGGACTACAGGGTCATTGATAACCTGCTCGAAAGAGTGTGCAGCAAGAGAGTTTCCGGCAGCTGTGAGGTGAGGGTTGCGGGGGATAAAACGAAATATGCTCAACCTCAGAAAAATCTATCCAATCTCATTTTTCGGGTTGATGCTGCAATAAGTGATGCCGATGACGGATGTCATATTATTTTATCGGATATCACTGAAACAAAACGCACAGAGAACGAATTACTTGAAAGCAAAAAAATATTTAACCAGGCCTTAGACGCCTCGCATTCCGGTGTCTGGGAATGGAACGCCAAAACAGATGAATTGTACTGGTCTGATCAGGTATGGGGATTGTATGGGTTGAAAGTAAATAGTACATGTTTGAACAATCAACTCTGTGTATCTACTGTTCATCCCGATGACAGGGAAATGACATCCCGCATCATACGTGAAGCTGTCAGCAAAGGAGTTGAAGCATCTCCCCAATATCGCGTTTCTTACCCGGATGGCTCTGTTCACTGGCTTATGTCACGTGGTAAACCAATATGCGATGACAACGGTGAGGTGGTTCGTTATATCGGTACGATTATTGATATCACCGAATACAAACAGAATCAAGAAGCTTTAAAGCAAAGTGAAGAGCGGTTCAGAAAGCTCTTTGAAAATCACTCTGCGGTCATGATTCTTCTTGACTCCGATAACGGCAGCATCATAGACGCTAATCATTCCGCAGCAAATTTTTATGGTTGGTCAATAGAGACTATGCGCAGGATGAATATTCAGCAGATCAACCCCATTTCACCTGATGAAGTGAAAAGTAATCTGTTGAAAGCAAAAGCCCTGGAACAGAACGAATTCTTGTTTCGCCATAAAAGAGCAGATGGGTCAGTACGCGATGTTGAAGTATTCAGCAACATTATCGCGATTAACGGAAAAGATATTCTTTATGCAATCATCCATGATATCACCGACCGCAAGCTGGCAGCTGAGGAGAGCGACCGCTTAAAGACGGCATTTCTGGCCAATATCAGCCATGAGATTCGAACTCCGATGAATGGCATTATGGGCTTTTCAGAACTGCTCAAAGATCCTCATCTCACAGGGGAAGAACAGAGCGAATATATCGACATCATACATCAGAGTGGCGAGCGTATGCTGGCTTTGATTAATGACCTCATGGATATTTCCAAAATTGATGCCAGAGAGGCAAGACTTGTAGAGTCCGAAACATCGGTCAATCTGCTCGTGCGTGATCTCCTGGCATTTTCGAGGCTTCAAGCTGATAAAAAAGGGTTACGCTTAAGCTGTACGACAGGGCTCCCGGATAATGAAAGCATCATTACAATCGATAGCGGTAAACTGACCCAGATATTGACGAACCTGGTACAGAATGCCATGAAGTTTACCTCCAAAGGCGGCATTGATGTCGGCTACAGCAGAAAAGAGGAGATGCTTGAGTTTTATGTTATCGATTCCGGCAGAGGTATTCCTGCAGACAAAAAAGGGAAGATATTCGAGCGATTCAACCAGGCAGATAACTCGCTGACCCGTGCCCATGAAGGATCAGGTCTGGGGCTAAGCATTTCCAAGGCATTTGTTGAAATGCTTGGCGGCACAATCCATGTCGAATCGGTTGAGGGCGCAGGCAGCACATTCTCCTTCACCCTCCCCTATAACCCGGCAGCCCACTTGCCGACTGCCAACTGCCCACTGCCGACTGTGTTCACCATTCTCATCGCCGAAGATGATGATTTGAGTACCATACTGCTTAAAAAGAACCTCAAAGGTGAAAACATTACCATTCTTTGTGCAGAAAACGGCTGGGAAGCGGTTGAACTTGTGCAGCATCACCCGGAAATCAATCTGGTGCTTATGGATATTAAAATGCCCATCATGAACGGGTATGAAGCCACAAGGCTCATCAAAGAGCAGCGTCCTGACCTGCCCATTATTGCTCAGTCAGCATTTACTTCAAAAGAGGAAAGAGAAAAAGCTGAAGAAGCAGGTTGCAATGACTTCATCACCAAGCCCATCAGCAAGAGCGAACTGCTCGAAAAGATGCGGGGGTTGGATATATCTTTATAGACTCCGTTCAGATCAGTTTCAGTGTTCTATGAAAAGTGAATTAATCGGGGTGCTCTTATTATGAAAGGTAAAAAAAGTTTGCGCAAAGTCAGGGCAGCTCACCCGGCAATGAAGCCCATGAAAAAGGTGATGCGGAGTTTTTCAAAAACCATTGGCCAGCAGGCCGGGACTCTCCAGCACATCGGAGAACAGAAAACCGATTTCCCGGTCATAACGGTTTTTGGTTACGATGAAGATCACGAATTTCACATGCCGCTCAAGAGCATTGCTGAATGCGCAGCCTTGAAGGATAAGCAGAAGGTTCTCTGGGTGAATATTGACGGTCTTCATGATGTGTCGGTCATTGAAGCGGTCGGCAAGCTTTTTGATATCCATCCGCTTACTCTCGAAGATATTCTGCATACTGAGCAGCGCTCCAAAATAGAGGACTTTGAACGCTACCTCTTGCTTGTGTTCAAAGCACTTGATTATGACTCTCAAACAGGGGAGATCACTGAAGAGCAGATGAGTCTGGTGATCGGCAGCAATTTTGTTCTGACGTTCCAGGAAAAACCGGGAGACATGTTTGAGGCTCTCAGGACAAGGATAATAAACCCCGGGACATCAGTCAGAAAGCGGGGAGCGGACTACCTTGCCTATGGTCTGATTGATGCTATCGTCGATAGTTATTTTGTGATACTTGAACAACTTGAAAGCCGGATTGAACTTCTCGACCAGGAGCTGTTTGAGACATCGGGGCGTGACACTTTTGAGTCCATCTATGTACTGAAAAAGGAGCTTATTCTTTTAAGAAAATCGGTAAGACCGATGAGGGAGATCATCAACAGTATCAGCAGGGAACACTATA
>CAIVSG010000177.1 GCA_903908555.1 uncultured Chlorobiaceae bacterium
GCACGGAGCGGAGCGCTTGCAGAAGCCTCTCGTTCTGCTCCACAATCATAAGAAACGGAACATGCCGACGGATTGTAACACAACTGGGTTCAATAAAAAAACAGATCCGCCCATGCATGGTCAATATAACCAGGAGAATCCCGGGCTGCAGGACACGCCAACCTGCAAGGGTGATGGATGGTTTTCCGGTCACCGCGATGCCATCCACAGCCCTGCTTCCCATTTGAATTGAAGGATTTCAATATCACACTACCTTGACAAGACCTCATTATATTTTTTTCAGGAATCGAGAACGAGAAGAGGTCATGTTATACGCACTCTAAAGAGTGTGTGCTTTTAATAATACTTGGGATTTTCACGACGCACACCTTGGTATATGTATGATTTGTATGTAAGTTAAGCGCAATTTTAATACGAATATACGCAAAACACATATACCATCAAGCGCATACTATTGAATAATAAGCAGTTGCAATTTTTTTACACTGGTTTTAATATACTGTATTTATACATCTTATTACATATATCGGTGACATGAACACTGAACGTTATACCAGAAAGGGAAGGCTATCCGGTCGCGCTTTGATGGGGTAGCGGCATTGCAAACTATTGCAATGAAGATGGCTTAAGATAGCTCAGCGCAACTCTTGATAAAATAAATAAGTATTTTTTTTGTATAGCGATAGAGCCGGAAACGCGGAAGATGGAGGCTGTTGATGTTTGGTCAAATATTTTTTTACTTTATTTTTGTGTTTTTTATAAGGATTATTACATTAAAAAGAGCGGGTATAAAAATCCGTAAAAAATTTATACTGAAATCATTTATTCTTTTATTTCAATCATTTAACCCATAAAACGGGGGGCGTAATGAAAAAAATTATTTTTTTGCTTATGGCATTGTTAGTGGCTGCGATAAGTCCGCCCTTGTATGCCGCTACGCCAGGTTTGATTGATATCAGAATTGGTGGTGTTTATGATCCATTTAGCTCCTATCCACAGTATAACTACACTGGGCCAGCCTATATTGGGAGTGCAGGTGATTACTGGAATAATATGCCTGCTGGTATTGTAGAATCATCAGATGTACCGCTTCTTTTTGCAGATAAAACAACGTCGGGAGCAAATTTGACATTTTCTTATATTGGTGACGCTCTTATAAGTGAGTTATCAAAAAACAATGGATTTAATGGTAAGCTTGGTGCTGAATTGATGAGGAATTATATCTATACTTCCGCGCCAGATTCGCCATTCGACGAAATGACCATTAAGGGACTTGCAAAAAATACACAGTATAACCTTTATGTGTATACGCAAAGTGAGAATACGAAGACAAATCTATACGGACAAGGTCAAGTATTGAATCTGACAATCAATGGAACTGAGTATTTAAATCAAACTATTTCATCAGATGGGTCTAAGAGCACATTTCAAGTTGGCCAGAATGTTCTCATAAAAACCGTTACAACAGATAATGATGGAAAGTTGGTTATTCGATATCAAAGCGGTGTCCCTTCTGCAGACGACCCTGCAAATCGTGCTGTGATCAATGGTTTCCAGGTCGCAGCTACCCCGGAGCCAGAGAGCATGGTGCTGATTGGTATCGGTGGTGTTCTTATGTCCGCAATGAAGTTACGGAAGAAAAAGGCTTCTGACAGCTCGGTTGCTTAACGATGAGAGCGTTTACCATTGTTGGCTGCTGCTACTATCATGCTGTTAATGGTTGTTGATAGTTTTCAGTTTCCTCCACGTCAAGCCCGGTGCCGGAAAACGGCACCGGGCTTTCCTGATAGCTTCATCCAAAAGTTTTTGTAAATGTTTTTTTTGGGCATGCTTTTCAGTACCGTTGAACCAATCTATAAACGGCAAATAGCCGGAGGTACAACAACTCCTTACTCCACCGTTTCCAACCAATCAGTCAAGCAAATCCAGCCTTTGTGCGGATAGGAAGCCATGAGGTTGCTGGGGTGTTGGTGTTTGTAATTTTGGACAAAAAAAAAGCCCATCGTTTGAAGGATGGGCTTTTTTTTATAAAAACTCGGCGACGACCTACTCTCCCGCTTTTAGGCAGTACCATCGGCTCTCCAGGGCTTAACTACTCTGTTCGGAATGGGAAGAGGTGATCACCTGGGA
>CAIVSG010000178.1 GCA_903908555.1 uncultured Chlorobiaceae bacterium
CCTATGTTATTATCGGCCACTCGGAACGCCGTCAGTTTTTTGGAGAGACCAACGCTACGGTGAATCTCAGGATTAAAAAAGCGTTGAGTGAAGGCTTGAAGGTTATCCTTTGTGTCGGTGAAACGCTTGCAGAGCGCGAATCAGGAGTGACTGAAACAGTTATTTCCACTCAGCTTCGCGAAGGTTTAGCTGGCATCAGCCATATCGGCGCGATTGTCATTGCCTACGAGCCTGTATGGGCTATCGGTACTGGAAAAACAGCATCCTCTGCTCAGGCTGATGAGGTGCATCTCCATATCCGTACACTCATCGGTGAGCTCTATGGCGAGCCAGCCTTCCGTTTGGTCCGTATTCAGTACGGTGGAAGCGTCAAGCCCTCCAACGCAGCTGAACTTTTTGCAATGCCGAATATTGACGGTGGTCTTATCGGAGGAGCCAGCCTCAACGCCGAAGATTTCGCAGCAATCATCCAGGCCGCCTCAGTCTAATCTTTTTTTCTTTGGTAACGGGCAGTGATCCAGCTCACTGTCCACCGCCAACTGTTTCCTATCTTCAGCCTACTGCCTACTGCCTACTGCCAATTCACAACCCGGCGCTTTCTTTCGATTTTTTCATCGAACAGAAATCCGGCCCGCACATGGTGCAGAAATCAGGATTCTTCTCAGTATGGCCGCTCTGAGCCATGCTCTTCGAATGCACTTCACGGGTTTTAACAGGATCAAGCGAAAGATTGAACTGGTCTTCCCAGGCAAAAGCGTACCTTGCCCGGCTCATAAGTTCGTCGTGCAGCCATGCAACGGCATTTCCTTTGGCAAGGTCGGCGCCATGGGCGGCAACTTTATGGGCTATAACTCCTTCACGGACATCGTTTCTGTCGGGCAGGCCAAGATGTTCTTTCGGGGTGACATAGCAGAGCATCGAACATCCTTTGCTTGCAATCAAGGCTCCGCCTATTGCTGAATTGATATGGTCATATCCGGCGGCAATGTCGGTAATGAGCGGTCCAAGGGTGTAGAACGGGGCTTCATGGCAGTATTCAAGCTGCTTCTCCATGTTTTCTTCCACCAGATTAAGCGGAACATGGCCGGGGCCCTCAATCATCACCTGTACATCGTATTTCCATGCAACCTTTGTAAGCTCACCGAGTACCTTGAGTTCGCCGAATTGTGCCTCGTCATTAGCATCGACTATTGAGCCTGGTCGCAGGGCATCACCCAGCGAAACGCCGATATCGTAGGCTTGCAATATCCTGCAGATATCTTCAAAATGAGTATAGAGAAAGTTCTCCTGCTTGTGGGCTTTGCACCATTTCGCCATTATTGAACCGCCTCGGGACACAATTCCTGTCAGGCGTTTTTCTGCAAAGGGGAGATGTTCCCGCAGGATGCCTGAGTGAATGGTAAAGTAATCGACGCCCTGTTCAGCCTGTTCAATAAGCGTGTCGCGATAGAGTTCCCAGGTGAGATCTTCGGCCTGTCCTCCTGCTTTTTCAAGTGCCTGGTAGATGGGCACTGTACCTATTGGTACCGGGGAGTTTCGCAGAATCCATTCGCGCGTTTTATGGATGTTCTTTCCTGTACTGAGATCCATAACGGTATCGGCTCCCCAGTGGCACGACCACACCGCTTTTTCCACCTCTTCCTCAATTGATGAACCAAGCGCTGAGTTACCGATGTTTGCATTGATCTTGACGCGGAAATTCCGGCCGATAATCATCGGCTCAAGTTCAGGGTGATTGATGTTTGCCGGAATAATGGCCCGGCCTCTGGCAATTTCGTCTCTGACAAATTCCGGAGTTATCGGCACACTCTTGTTGCCAGCTTTTGAAAATGATGTTATCCAACCTTCCAGCTGCTGGTTCTCCCGTATGGCGACATATTCCATTTCCGGGGTTACAATGCCCTTGCGGGCAAAATACATCTGGGTGATACCGGAACCCTCTTTTGCTTTACGCGCTGTTCTTGCTCCAGATACGACTGAAAAAGTCGAAGGGACAGTTTCTCTCTGGGGAAACCCCCAGCTGTCACGAATTGGGGGCAGTCCCTTTTCGGGGTCAATAATAATTGAGGGATCAGAATATGGTCCGCTCGTGTCGTACAGTGGAAACGATGAGAACTCCTGTCCCCGGCAGAGATAGGTTCTGCTGAGTTTCAGCGTTCTCATGCCGACTTCTATGGGATAAAGGGTGCCTTTTATAAAGGTTTTTTCTGATGAAATCCCGTAAACGCGTTGCTCCGGGCATGACTTGAGGTCAGTTGCGTGGGTCATAAAAGATGTTTAAACAAGCAGGCAGTGCAGGAGAACCGGGTCCATCTTTTCTTGCGTCAGCATTACCTGCATCAAGTTACAAGGGTTTATTCTCAGCTCTCCCTTTTCCAGCCATTTTGGCTTCAAAAGATTAAGCACCCCCAAGATGAGAATCTACCGGCACAATACTTAAATTCACCATATTTTACAAATAAGGCAGGGCAGGCATAGAGCTTTTGAGGACATAGCTATTCATAAAAAAATCGCAGTTATTTCTCAAGTGATTTTTTGATCTTTCTCGGGTTACGGCGCAAGTCAAGCACTCTCCAAACCACAGTAACAGATTTGTTTTCAAGCTTGTAATAAATCGCGTACGGAAATCGTTTGGATAGCATCCGGTGATAGCCGAAAAAAGTTGGATGGATACCTCCATAAAGAGCCAGAGAATCAATATCGGAAAATAGAGAATCTAAGAAGTACTCTCCTAATCCTTCACCCTGTTTCTCATAGAATAGCCGACCTTCATACAAATCATCCAGAGCGGAAGAGAGAATTCTGATTTTCATTCTGATCGTTTTCGGAGTTCTTTTTTCGCGTCTAGCCAGTCGATAATTTTTTCATTTCCTGTACCAAACCGATGCTCTGTTTCCTGCAAAGCTTGATTGTGCCAGTCAGGCGAGGTTACCTGATCCTCTTCAAGAGAGAGATCTGTCCAAATAGCTTCCATTACCTGCAGTTTTTCCTCTCTGGAAAGTTTCGCTATTTCGATGGTATTCTGCATAGTATAGGGATCTAATTGTTGTTAACGAGCACTATCCATTGTGAAGTTGTAACGAGACGGGGTAGACCCTTCATAAATATAATAAATATTCAAACGACCACCGGAATTCCTTTAACCTGTGTGAAGCGATATATTATTGTCAAAATCGTTGTCCAGCCTTAACCTTTAAAGTGTTAAAGTTAAGTTTCAAAGAGATTCAGAAATTGTCAGTTAACCACGAAGGCGTTCATGAATGAATGAGATCGTAAACGGTTCTCCCGGAGAGGAACGAGTGACCGGTGTGGTTGACAGGGTGACTTTTTTCAGTGAAACGTCCGGCTTCAGTGTCTTGCGTCTTGTCGTAAAAGGGGAGCGTGACCCGGTCACGGTTGTGGGGTGTATTGCAGCCGTTACGACAGGTCAGCATGTCGAGGCTGTGGGCGGATGGCAAAATGATAAAACATGGGGGCTGCAATTCAAGGCAAGCCATATGGCGGTTATCTCTCCTGATACACTTGAAGGGATAAGCAAATATCTCTCTTCAGGAATGGTCAAAGGCATTGGGCCCCATCTGGCGCATGTGCTCATCAGTGCCTTTGGTCTGGAGGTTTTCAACGTTATTGAGGATCACCCTGAACGACTTCTTGAGCTTCCAGGCATCGGTACAAAGCGCATGAAGCAGGTTGTTGCGGCATGGGCCGAGCAGAAGGCTGTCAAAGAAATTATTGTCTTTCTGCACTCCCATGGGGTAGGCACTGCACGTGCGGTTAGAATCTACAGAGCGTATGGTGCAGACGCCGTTGCTATAGTGCGCAATAATCCATACCGCCTGACGCTCGACATACCGGGGATCGGTTTCAAAACAGCCGATCAGATTGCACTTAATATCGGCATACCCTCTGATTCTCCATTGAGGGCAAGGGCAGGTATCGCTCATGTTCTGCAGGAACTCTCTTCCGATGGGCACTGCCGGGTTCCTGAACAGAAGCTTGTTGAAGCTTTTATGAGGCTTTTGAATATACCGTCACCAGTGCTTGATGAGGCCCTCAAGGCGGAACTCTCAATCGGCACTCTTGTTGCAGTTGATGATCAGGGCGAACGAAGCTTTTATCTCCGGCATCTTTTCAATGCTGAGACGGGGGTGGCGTGCAGTATCGGCCGGATCCAGCAGGGCAAGCTCCCCTGGGGAACTATTGAAGCGGCAGCAGCTATCGCAAATGCGGAAAAACAATCGAAAATTGAACTCTCAGAGTCACAGCGCAGTGCCGTTTCGCTTGCACTCTCCAGCAAACTGATCATTATAACCGGTGGCCCAGGGGTCGGTAAAACCACAATCATCAATACCATCCTTAAAATTCTCGGAACAGGGAAGCTTAAATTTGTTCTCTGTGCTCCAACGGGAAGGGCTGCAAAAAGGCTGTCGGAAGCCACCGGCAGGGAAGCCAAAACCATTCACCGCCTGCTTGAGTTTGATCCTTTTGCCCGTGACTTTAAAAGGGGATCGTCATATCCCCTTGAAGCTGATGTTGTTATAGTCGACGAAGCCTCCATGATTGATGTTGTGCTGATGAATCGCCTGCTGGCAGCTATTTCCGATCGTTCGGCTCTGATGTTTGCCGGTGATGTTGATCAGCTTCCACCTGTCGGGCCGGGATTTGTCCTTGCCGATATGATTCAATCCGGCGTTCTGCCTGTGGTGCGTCTGACCGAGATATTCCGTCAAGCTCAAACCTCAAGTATTATTGTCAATGCTCACCGCATCAATCGTGGAGAGCAGCCCGTCCAGACAGCCGGCAAAGAGCTTTCTGATTTTTATGTTGTTCCGTCTGCGAGTACTGAAGATATCCAGAGAAGGCTTCTTCAGGTCGTCGCTGACCGGATTCCCAAGCGCTTTGGACTCGATTCGCTCCGGGATATTCAGGTGCTGACCCCAATGAACAAAGGAGCGCTTGGCACCAAAGCCCTCAACGCTCTGTTACAGGCCAGCCTCAACCCTCATGCCGTTCGAAAACTTGAACGGTTCGGGACTGTCTATGCTGAGGGGGACAAGGTGATTCAGATGGTCAATAACTATGACAAGGAGGTCTTCAACGGCGATATAGGGAGTATTGTCAGAGTCAATGAGGAAGAGAGCGCACTCAGTGTTCTTTATGATGACAGAGAGGTAGTATATGAGTTTGGTGAGCTTGATGAAATTGCCCTGGAGTATGCCATCACTATCCATAAAAGTCAGGGATCGGAATATCCTGCAGTGGTTATCCCGCTCTCCATGCAGCACTATTCGCTTCTCGAAAGAAACCTCATCTATACCGCAGTGACAAGGGCTAAAAAGCTCGTTATGATCATTGGCGACCCCAAAGCAATAGCCATGGCCATTGGTAACAGACGCTCTTCACAAAGACTCACAGGTCTCGCTGCCAGAATTTCAGGTGAAACAGTCGATCCCCTCCGGCAATAATCATTCCGCTTTTTTGTTATATTTCGTGCCATGCTTAAAGGGGCCACTCTGAAAGCGTGAACACATGTGCAGACTATACCCTGATATTTCCGAAAAACATGAGTGCAGTTTTATGAAGAAAATCAATCTTGTCCGCCTTTCCCTGTTCCAGATGGGCTTCGGCATCATGCTCGGCTTTCTGCTCGATACCCTCAACCGGGTTATGACCACCGAGCTTCGTATTTCCGCCACCATTGTTTTCGGTCTGATTAGTCTCAAGGAGCTGCTGGCGATTTTCGGCGTCAAGGTCTGGGCGGGCAACCTCTCTGATCGATCAAAGATTTTCGGACTGAAACGTACACCATATATTTTGCTTGGCCTTCTCTGCTGTGTTTTTTCCTTCATGCTTGCCCCTGCTGCCGCCTATGAGGTCAAAATTGCAGGCGTGGTATTTTCCGAGATGCTTCCTGCCATGATGAAGGATATCGGTCTTTTAAAGCTGGCAGTTATATTCCTTGTATTCGGTTTTGGCCTGCAGGTGGCGACAACAGCCTACTACGCCCTGCTTGCTGATACGGTAGGTGAGGAGAATATCGGAAAGGTTACAGGAGCGAGCTGGACTCTGATGGTGCTCACCACCATTATTTCCACCCGTATTGTCGGATCTTTTCTTGATGTTTTTACCCCTGAACGCCTCATAAAGGTTGCTGAAATAGGAGGTATGATTGCCCTTGGTATCGGCCTGTTTGCAGTGCTTGGTATTGAAAAGCGCAACGCTGAGGTCAAAGAGGGCAAGAGCAAGCACGCCATCTCTTTTTCCCAGTCAATCAAGCTGCTCTCTTCATCACCCAAGACCCTGCTTTTTGCCTCTTATATCTTTATTTCGATTTTTGCACTCTTTGCCAACGAAATCGTTATGGATCCTTTCGGCGCTCATGTTTTTGGGATGCCGGTAGGTACCACCACCAAACTTTTTCGCCCCACCATGGGCGGCACCCAGCTGATTTTTATGCTCATCACAGGCTTTCTGCTTAACCGCATCGGGCAGAAACGTGGTGCTTTCATCGGTAATATGTTTTGTATCGTCGGCTTCGGCCTGCTGATTGTAGCAGCCTTTATCCGTGATGTCCAGTTTCTCCGTATTGCCCTTGTCGTAACCGGGATAGGCCTTGGTGCATCCAGCGTTTCCAATATATCCATGATGATGTCCATGACTGCAGGCCGTAGCGGAGTCTACATCGGACTCTGGGGCACAGCGCAAAGCCTGGCAATTTTTATCGGCCATCTCGGTGCAGGTATTATCATTGATACGGTCTACCATCTTTCCGGCCAGTATGTCTGGGCCTATGTCGCTATTTTTGCTATAGAAATTGTTGCCTTTACCATTGCAAGCCTTGTGCTGCCGCATATTTCAAAAGAGGCGTTTGAGGCTGAAAGCGAAGCAAAGATGGCAGAACTTGCCCTTGCCCATAAAGGTTGATTGCCCTTGAAAACGCACTGAAGTTATGAAATACATTTTCGGTCCTGTATCATCCAAACGACTTGGCCAGTCACTCGGTGTCGACCTGCTTCCTCCAAAAAGCTGTTCCTGGAACTGTGTTTACTGCCAGTTGGGAAACACAAAAACATTTATCACCGAAAGGCATGAGTTTTTCCCCCGTGAGGAAATTTTTGAGGAGATTAAAGAGGCTGTTGCCGCAAACACTTCTCTTGACTGGATAACCTTTGTCGGATCCGGGGAAACAATGCTGTACAAGGGGATTGGGTGGCTTATTGGCGAAGTTAAAAAGCTGACCACCACGCCTGTTGCAGTGATAACCAATGGCTCTTTTTTATATCTGCCGGAAGCCCGTGAGGAGTTGCTTCAGGCTGACGCAGTGTTGCCATCGCTTAACGCCGGATCGGAAACCCTGCATCTGCAGATAGACCGTCCAGCTGCAGGTTTGACCTTTCGGCAGCATGTTGAGGGTCTGGTGGCTTTTCGTAGTGAATATAAAGGGCGGCTCTGGATTGAGGTGATGCTACTTGGCGGTATAAACGACTCGGATGAAGCGCTTTATGATCTTACCGCAGTATTGAAAGAGATCAATCCGGATATGGTGCATCTTGTGCTTCCCACTCGCCCGGCGCCCGAACAGAAAGTTCACATTCCCTCCGAAGAACGTATTGAGCAGGCTATCAAGATTCTTTCAACGGTGACCACTGTTGTTCATCCGGTCAAAGGCACTATGGATCTGCGGAGTGCTCCAGACATGCTTCATGCGATAACAGCGATCATTTCTCGGCATCCCATACAGCAGCGCGAACTGCAGAAAGCCATTGCTGATTGTTTTCCCGGAGAGAACGATAAAGTAAGCCAAGTCATGCAGGATATGCTCGCAACAGGGAGGTTCAAGCTGGTCGAACACGAAGGCGAGCCTTATTGGGTAATCAAGGAATAATCACTTACCTCACTCACCCTCGTAGTCTGCCCAATTGTTTGGTGTTTCATACCATCGGAGCTGTTTAAGCGTGACTCCTTCGGGCAGGCGGTGCTCAATTTGATTGAAAGCCCATTTGGCAAGGCATTCAGCGGTTGGTGGCTCATCGGTAATAAGCACCCGTGAATTGCGCTTCGTGATAAACTCAAGATCTTCAAAATCATTTTTCCATACTGCAAAGCCGTGGTCAAGCTTGTCGTGGATATGCTCAATCATGATCTCTTTCAAAAATTTGAAATCCATCACCATTCCTTCCTCGCCATCCCTATTGCGTTTTATCGTGTTGCCCTCTACCGTAGCAACAATAACACCACGGTGACCGTGCAGCTGATTGCAGAACGAAAAGCTGTTAGGCAGTGTATGGCCGTAATCGATCTCTATTTTTCGTGAAATGCGC
>CAIVSG010000179.1 GCA_903908555.1 uncultured Chlorobiaceae bacterium
GGCATTGTAGCAGATATTTGTTTTGCCGCCATTAAACCACTTGGCATAAGGGGTATTCCACTCCAGCACAGTATCCCACTTTTTAAACCAATGGAACTGCTCGGCAATTCCTGCCCAATAGGATTCCGGATCTGCAGCAGCAGAAGCATAGAGCTTCTCATATTGCTCCATTGAGGTGATATAGGCGTTTTCCGAAAACTCTGCAGGGGGCGGAAATTTCCGTTTTTCAGACAGAACAGAGCTGATCGAATCGTTTGCAGAAGACGAGGTTTCGGTTTGCTTTGTGTTTGTTGTTGATTCGTCTGTAGCCATTGATACCAGATTTAATGTGTTGAAAAAAAAGACAATACCCCCTTGACAGGTATTTGAGAACAAAGAAAATCAGCGCTTAAAGCAGAGAAAAAATATTGAATACAAAGTTTAAGAGTTTCAGAACCGAATTTTACATAAAAAAAATCTTCCGCCCAATATTTACAACACCTGGTGATTCTATTGGTGATTATTTTACCGCAAAGCTTACTAATTTATCAGGAATAACAATTTCGCGAACAATAGTCTGTCCTTCAAGGAATTTCAGAACTGATTCCACTTTTTTTGCCTCTTCGAGTAACAATTCTTTCGGACTTTTTGCCGGAGCAAGGAAGGTGCCTCTCAGTTTTCCATTGACCTGCACGGCAATGGTTAAAACCGTGTCTTCGACTAATTGAGGATCATAAAAGGGAAAGGGTTCAGCGCTGATCGATGTTTGGTGTCCGATCGCTTCCCAAAGTTCCTCTGCGATATGCGGCGCATAGGGAGCAAGCAGGAGCAGCAGTGTTTCAACGGCATCCCTGTTCTTGCAGCCGGCCTTTTGCAGTTCGTTGACAAAAACCATCATTTCGGCGATAGCGGTATTGAACTTGAGATTTTCCGTATCTTCGCTGACCTTTTTGATCGTTTTATGCATGCGTCTCAGCAGTTCATCAGGTATTGCCTCTGCAGTAAGTGATGCTGCCGGCCCTTCATGCTCGGGATACACCAGGCGCCACACTTTCGACAGAAAACGGCTTATACCTTCAATTCCATTGGTATTCCATGGCTTGACCTGTTCCAGAGGGCCGAGAAACATTTCATAAAGGCGAACGGCATCGGCACCGTAGCGTTCCAGAACGTGGTCGGCAGGGATCACATTACCACGTGATTTCGACATTTTTTCATTGTCTTCACCAAGAATCATTCCCTGGTTGAAGAGCCTCTTAAACGGCTCTTTTGAACTGACGACACCGATATCAAAAAGAACCTTGTGCCAGAACCTTGCATAGAGCAGGTGAAGAACAGCGTGTTCTGCGCCACCGATATAGAGGTCAACATTCATCCAGTAGCGTTCCTTCTCAGGATCAATAAGCTGCTCCGAATTCTCAGGATCGATGAAGCGGAGGTAGTACCAGCAGCTTCCCGCCCATTGGGGCATGGTGTTTGTCTCTCTTCTGAAAGAGCCGTGTTCATCGCTTCCGTAGAGCCAGTCCGGAATATTTGCAAGCGGTGATTCGCCGGTTGAGGATGGTTGATAGGCCTCAACTTCAGGAAGAACAAGCGGCAGGTTTGTTTCCGTGCGTAGTATTCCGTCCTCGTAATGCTTTATCGGGATAGGTTCTCCCCAGTACCGCTGTCGGCTGAATATCCAGTCGCGGAGTTTATAGTTCACCTTTCTTTCACCAACCTTTTTTCTTTCAAGCCATGACGCCATGCGCTCAAAAGATTCGCTGAAGCTGAGCCCGTCGAGAGTTATTTCGCTGTTGGATGAGTTGACACAGGTGCTGTCCTTGTCTTCAAAAACTTTTTCCTGAACATCATGGGGGCTTTTGATGACCTCAATGATCGGAAGATTGTATTGTTTGGCAAACTCCCAGTCCCTCGAGTCATGTGCAGGAACCGACATGATGGCGCCTGTGCCATAGCTTGTCAGCACAAAGTCTGAAATCCAGACGGGAAGAGGTTCGTTTGTGGCGGGGTTAATGGCATAGGAACCGGTAAAAACGCCACTCTTTTCTTTCTGAAGTCCGGTGCGCTCCAGTTCGGTTTTCAGTTTCGCCTGACTGATATACTGTTTCACCTCAACCAGCTGCAGTGCTGTTGCAAGCTTTTCAGCAAGCGGATGTTCAGGTGAAATAACAAGGTAGGTTGCACCGAAAAGGGTATCGGGCCGGGTTGTATAGACTCTCAGCTTCTGGTGGTGGCAGGGGAGTTCAAAATCAATGTTTACGCCTTCAGAACGTCCAATCCAGTTGCGCTGCATCTGTTTGACATTTTCGGGCCATTCAAGCTCTTCAAGGTCCTCAATCAGTCGATCGGCATAAGCGGTTATTTTCAGTACCCACTGCCGCAGAGGACGGCGGATAACGGTATAACCCTCTGCAATTTTTTCTTCTACCTCTTCATTTGCCAGAACAGTCTTCAGCTCTTCACACCAGTTGACGTCAACCTCCGACATATAGGCAAGTCCTCGATCATAGAGCTTGAGAAAAATCCACTGTGTCCATTTGAAGTATCCTGGGTCGGTGGTATTGATCTCTCTTTGCCAGTCGTAGGAAAAACCCATTGCCTGCAGGGTTTCCTTGAAGCTTCTGATATTATGTTCGGTAGTGGTTTTCGGGTGGGTTCCTGTTTTGATGGCAAACTGTTCAGCCGGAAGGCCGAAGGCATCCCATCCCATCGGGTGCAGTACATTATAGCCGCAGCTTCTTTTGTATCGTGCGGTGATATCTGAAGCGGTATATCCTTCAAGATGTCCGACATGGAGACCTGTACCGCTTGGGTAGGGAAACATGTCGAGCACATAGTATTTCGGTTTATCAGCCTCTTTGCCTGTTGCAAAGGTATTATGATTTTGCCAGTTGGCCTGCCATTTCTTCTCTATTGTTGAAAATTCGTACTTCATGGTGTTTTGATGAATTGCGCTGGTTCCGCGGAAACAATTACCTGCCGAGGCAACACAACGAGCCTTACTGAACGAGAATCTGGTAGTAACAAAAAAGGCAGTGCAGGATTAACTGCACTGCCTTTTCAGTTTGTCGAGGTTAATTGTTTTCTGTGACGGGCTCTGTTGCCGTCTCATGTTCCGGTGCCTCGGCAACGGCTTTTATTGAAAGAGCAAAACGCATTTTTCCGGTACGTGGATCTTTGCGGACCTCAACCAGTTTAACCCTGACCTTATCACCGACTTTCAGGTGATCGCTGGCTTTATTGACTCTCTCCTTTGAAATTTCAGAGATGTGCACCAAGCCGTCGGTTTTTGGAAGGAACTCTACAAAAGCACCAAGTTCATCACGAACGTCTTTAACTTTTCCATTGTAGATCATGCCGACTTCGGGTTTTGCTGTAAGGCCTTTTATAATGGCAAGAGCAGCGTTAGTCCCTTCGGTGGTTGAGCAGGCAATGGTTACGGTTCCATCGTCTTCAATGTTGATTTCAGCTCCAGTTTCCTCTGTAATACTGCGGATAGTTTCTCCACCCTTGCCGATAATCATGCCGATGCAGTCAACCGGTACCTTGATGGATGTGAGTTTCGGTGCAAAATTTGCAAGATCCTGACGGGATTCAGGGATCGCTTCTTCCATTTTGTCGAGAATGTGAAGTCGTCCTCTGCGGGCCTGCTCAAGCGCTGTTTTAAGAATGTGATAGTCAAGTCCGTCGATCTTGATGTCCATCTGGCAGGCTGTAATGCCATCCCTGGTGCCGGATACTTTAAAATCCATATCACCAAGATGATCCTCATTGCCGAGAATATCAGAAAGCACAGCGTATGCCTCTCCTTCCTTGATCAGTCCCATGGCAATGCCTGATACCGGCTTTCTGATTGGAACACCTCCATCCATCAGGGCAAGCGTTCCACCGCAAACCGATGCCATTGAGGAAGAGCCGTTCGATTCAAGAATGTCCGAAACAATACGGATGGTGTATGGGAACTCAGCGTCGGTAGGAGCAACCATTTTAATGGAGCGCTCAGCAAGATTTCCGTGACCGATTTCTCTCCGCCCGATGCTGCCGAGTCTTCCAACTTCACCAACCGAAAATGGAGGGAAGTTGTAATGAAGGAAGAATTTTTTATCGGCATTGTTTGTCAGGTTATCGACTGACTGTGCATCTTTACTGGTTCCGAGGGTAATGGTTACAAGAGCCTGGGTTTCACCTCTGGTGAAGAGTGCCGAGCCGTGTGCTCTCGGGATGACTCCAAGTTCTATGCTGATTGGTCGAACCTGGTCAAGGGCTCTGCCGTCAAGTCGTTTTGAGTCATCAAGAATCATGTGGCGCATCACCTTCTTTTCGACCGAATGAATCTGTTCTTCAATGATATGCGGGTTCAGGAATAAAGCTTTTGAGGAATCAGCGGCAATATCCTCAGCGCTGATAGAGGCTTTGAAATGCTCAACGATTGACGCTATGGATTCTTTGTAGATGAGGGCTGTCTGGTCGGCGCGTTCTTCTTTTTTCAGAGGAGTGTAAGCTAGCTCTTTGAGACGGGCTTCACAACATCCACGAATGAATTCGGTCAGTTCTGCAGGGATTACTGTCGGTGCAAATGGTCGACCTGGTTTTCCTACTTCTGCAGCGATCTCGTTCTGGAGTGCTGAGAGTTTGCGGATTGCATCGTGACCGAACTTGATAGCGTCAAGCATCTCTGCTTCTGAAATTTCTTTCATCTCACCCTCAAGCATACAGATGGTATCAATTGTGCCACCGATACAGATATCAATATCACTTTCCAACAGCTCGTTAACATCAGGATTAATGACAAACAGGCCGTTGATTCTGCCAACACGGACTTCTGACATCGGGTTATGAAACGGAATGTCGGAGACCATGATTGCTGTTGATGCAGCCAGGCCGCCGAGTACATCGGCATCATTGATCTGATCTGAAGAGATAACCGTTACGATGATCTGAGTTTCATAGAGGTAGCCGTCAGGGAAGAGCGGTCTCAGTGCCCTGTCGATCAGTCTTGCTGAAAGGATTTCTTTTTCGGAAGGGCGGCTTTCACGTTTGAAAAATCCGCCGGGAAATTTGCCTGCAGCCGAATATTTTTCGCGGTATTCAACCTGAAGCGGAAAGTAGTCCTGATTCGGTGGAGGTGTTTTTTTGCTCGACACAACAGTTGCAAGTACCATAGTGTCGCCTAGGCGTACTACTACTGCACCATCGGCCTGTTTTGCCATTTTGCCGGTTTCGATAGAAATTATCTTCCCCTGGCCGAGATCAATTTTCTTGTTAATAATCATGGATATCTTTAATAGTGTGATAAAAATGCTAGTCCGGTGTTTTTATGCATACGTCCCCTTTTCCCGGCCATACTCAGTGTCTACTTCAGTGTTTTGCTTCAATGCAAAAACAATGAACGTGTCCCCAAATATAATACAAAAAAGTCTCTTCCGGTAACCTTGTTCGCTCCCGCGGTTTTCTCATGCACTGATCTTTGCGTTGTCAATCAACCGGACTGTTCCTGAGTACATTGCAAGCAGCAGACGATACTCTTTTCCTGTTTCTGCTGTCTCAACCGGTTCGAACATGGCTTCATCCACAAAACCAACGTAATCAGAGCGGCATCCCTGTGTTGAGTTGATCATCTGTGTAATCTCTTCTGCAATTGCTGCAAGGTTATATTCCTGTTCAGCAACTATTTTTTCGGCATGGCCGATTGCCTTGTAAAGAATGGTTGCAGCATCACGCTCTTCGATTGAGAGGTAGATATTTCTTGAGCTTACCGCCAATCCGCTTTTTTCTCTGACAATGGGCGCCCCGATAATTTTTATATCCATATTGAGATCTTCGACAACCCTGCGGATAACGGCAAGCTGCTGAGCATCCTTTTCGCCGAAGACGGCTATATGAGGTTTTGTAATATTGAACAGTTTGGTAACAATGGTTGCGACCCCTTTGAAATGGTCCGGCCTTTTCTCTCCCTCAAACCCCGTTGTTACTTTGCTGCATTCAACTGTTGTCTGATAGTGTTCAGGGTAGATGCTGTCTGCTTCAGGCGCAAAAAGGAAATCCACTCCTGCCGCTTTTGCGAGAGCAACATCCTTCTCGAAAGGTCGGGGATATTGATGGAGGTCTTCGTTCAGTCCGAACTGGGTCGGGTTTACGAATAATGTGAGAATAATCGTACCTGCGGTCTGCTGCGCAAGTTTTACAAGGCTCAGGTGCCCTTCGTGCAGTGCGCCCATAGTCATGACGACGCCAATACACTGCCGGTTAAGCCGGAGTTTTTCGGCAATGGCCTGCATCTGTCCTGGCTCAGTGATGATCTGCATAGTCAAGCTTCTGATTTGATTGTTTTTTTCAGGGCAGGGTGGACAACGACAACAAACTCTCCTCTTGTTTTTCCATCTGCAAGTCGTTGGCGGATCTCTTCAATGGTCCCCGTAATATACTCTTCATGAATTTTGGTCATCTCCCGACCGATGAAAATCTTTGCTTCAGGCAGGACTCTTTCAAGTTCGTCGAGGAGCTTCATGATCCTGAATGGTGACTCATAGACGACAAAAGTGGCCTGCAGTGCGGCGAGAAATTCAAGTCGGGTTTTACGCCCTTTTTTATGGGGAAGAAACCCCGCAAAGAAAAAATTGTTGACAGGCAGCGGACAGGCTGATAGTGCTGCTATAAGGGCGCAAGGTCCTGGGATCGGAATAACCTGCAGGTTTCTTTCATGCAGGGCGTGCAAGAGAGCATATCCGGGATCGCTTATAACCGGGGTTCCTGCATCAGTAATCAGAGAGACGTCAGTGCCATCTTCAAGCAGAGCGACAATTTGCCCTATTGCTCTTGGTTCATTGTAGTTGTGGTAACTGATGAGTTTTTTGCCGGTAATAGCAAGATGTTTGAGCAGAATTGATGCGCGGCGTGTATCTTCACAGGCAATTGCTCCCGACTCGGCAAGAGTTTTTATGGCTCGCAGTGTAATGTCTTCGAGATTACCGAGCGGCGTGGCAACAACGTATAGTGTTCCGCTATGTAAAGGTGGAGTTTGCAACAGATAAAAGACGGACTTGAACGAAGGGTTTGTTATGGTAAATTCATAATGGTATTTAGTATAATAATAAAAATACGATAAACAGCGTCCAGTCAAAGATGAAGGTTCATAAGCGATTACTCTCGGTCAGGGACTTACGTGTATATTTTTCTGAGAGAAAGAACGGTGGTTTTGGAAAACCAGTCTCTATAAACGTCGTCAACGGGGTTTCGTTCGACGTTTTTCAGGGGGAGACACTTGGTCTGGTCGGAGAGTCAGGCTGTGGCAAAACTACTCTTGGACGGGCGTTGATACGCCTTGGTCATGCCGATGTGACGGGGCATATTGAGTTTGAAGGCCATGATATTACCACTATCAGCAATCGTGAATTCCGCTCTCTTCGCAAAGAGATACAGATGATTTTTCAGGACCCATTCGGATCGTTGAACCCCCGGTTGACTGTAGGGCAGATGCTTGAGGAGGTATTGCTTGTTCATGATATTGCCCGAGGGAATGCTGCTCGCAGGAGGATTGACGAACTGCTCGATCTTGTTGGTTTGAATCGGGAGTATTTCAACCGTTACCCCCATGAGTTTTCAGGAGGGCAGCGGCAGCGGATCGGTATTGCAAGGGCACTTGCCGTTAACCCGAAATTCATTATCTGTGATGAGCCTGTTTCCGCCCTTGACGTTTCGATTCAGTCGCAAATCATTAATCTGCTCAAGGATCTTCAACGGGATCTTGGATTGACCTATTTTTTCATCGCGCATGATCTTTCAGTAGTTCAATATATTTCTGACAGGGTTGCGGTCATGTATCTTGGCAAGATTGTTGAAATTGCTGATTCCACTGAGCTCTATGCCAATCCCAGGCATCCTTATACGCAAGCCCTGCTGTCGGCAATTCCCAATCCTGAACCCGGAGCAAAGAGCGGACGGATTCTCTTGAAAGGGGATTTACCGGGGCCTCTGAATATTCCAGCCGGATGCGGATTTCATCCTCGATGTCCGGTTGCGATGGATGAGTGCCGGCTCGTTGAACCGCAGCTCAAACCCCTTGATAATAACAGTGAACACGAGGTAAGCTGTCTTCTTTATGAATAATACGACTATGCCAAAAAAGAAGCGGGGATGTTTCCGCAACAGTTGCCTTGGTCTCATCATCATTGCTGTGTTGCTTGCGGGCGCAGTGTTCTGGGCTATTCGCTCTTCACATGCCGTGCCAGACCGCTTTGTGCTCTCTATACCGATTGGCGGAACGATCACTGAAATTCATCATGATAGCTCCTCGCTTCCGTTTGTCTCTTCACGAGAGTCACTCTCCCTGCAGGAGCTCTTGTTTATATTCGATAATGCGGCCACTGACGACCGGGTAAAAGAAGTGCTGCTTGATATAGGAGGGCTGCAGGCAACTCCGGCAAAAATAGCTGAACTTCGCCATGCTATTGAAAAAGTTCGCCGGGGCGGTAAAAAAGTTACTGCATTTATTCACTCTGCCGAGGATAAAGATTATCTCCTCGCTACGGCATGTGACTCAATTATTCTTGAACGAGGCGGATTTCTTCTGCTGGATGGACTGAAAGCGGAAACGCTGTTTTATACCGCGCCACTTAAAAAAATAGGCATTGCCTTCCAGGCTGCTCAATGGAAAAAGTACAAGAGTGGTGTTGAACCGTTTCTTTTGAACGGGTCAAGTAAGGAGTCTCTTGAAGAGATTAACGCGATGCTTGACGAGGTTTTCGATGATTATCTTGCCTACGTATCGAAAAGACGAGGGATCAGTCGAGAAGCGTTTACGGCGGTGATGAACAATGAACCGCTTCTGTCGGCCAGGAGAGCAAAAGCACTCAATCTGATTGACGGCATAGCTTCTTCCTGGGAACTGCAGCGATCTTTGAAGAAAAAAATATCCGGAAATGAGCTGACGAGCGATAACGATGTTTTTGTCCGTGCCGGTCAGTACCGTTCCTCAGTTCAATGGCCACTTAAGGTTGACAGTGATGATCAGATTGCGGTGATTACCCTGTCCGGCATGATTGTTCGTTCTGCAGTGGGAGGGCCTTCTGACATGAGTGAAGGTGTTGATGTGGCGACGTTGAAAAACTCCCTTGATGCTGCACTTGAGAATAAAAAGGTTAAAGCCCTTGTTCTGCGTATCGACAGCCCTGGTGGTGACGCCCTTGCATCAGCCGATATGCTGCAGATGCTCGATTCAGCTGCGGTCAAAAAACCTCTCGTAGTTTCCATGTCGGGAGTGGCCGCCTCCGGTGGTTATATGGCGGCTCTTGCCGGAAAAACCATCTATGCCCAGCCGTTGACAATTACCGGATCAATAGGCGTCTATGCTCTGAAACCAAATATTCAGGGGCTTGCTGAAAAAGTAGGATTGAGTCGTACGGTCGTGACAAAAGGCAGGTATGCAGATGCCAACACGATATTCAAACCGCTTGACGGCGACGCATACAACAAATTTGTTGCGGCCTCCGGGGAGGTTTATTACGATTTTATTGGAAAAGTTGCTGCTTCACGAAAGATGAGTGTTGATCAGGTTGACTCTGTTGCAGGGGGACGGGTCTGGACAGGAAGCCGTGCGTTGAAAGCTGGCCTTGTTGATCGCACAGGAGGACTTTTTGATGCCATTCATGCAGCACAGCTTCTTGCCAAAATCGATCCTGCAAAACACCCCGGGTTGTTGCTTTACCCGGCGCAGAAATCCTGGTGGGAATTTCTTTTACAGGGAAGTGATACCGGGTTGGCTGAAAGGATCAGTGTCACCATCAGAAAACAGCTGATGCATGCGTTCATTCCTGAGCCTCAGTTCAGTGCTCTGGATGCTTATTATGAGATGCTGATGGTCTCCGGCCAGCTTCATATGCTCGCCGTTATGCCCTATGAGATCATTATCCGCTGAATCACCTGCATTCCCCCTCCCTCAAGCAATGGGAAATGTTTCCGGAGGGGGAGCTATTCCATTAAAACTTATAGGTCAAAGAACTTTGAGCCCTGAATGCATTACTTGAAGGGTTATTCATGTACTCGGTTTTCCATTCCGAGAGCTGTATTCCAATAATCAGGTTCGGCGTTACCTTATTGATTACGTTGGCAAATACAGTTTGATTCAGTGAGCGTGCGCCGGGTGCGAGGTCGTTGTCATTCGGGTCATCAACACCGGCTCCAAAGCTGATAGCTGTTACCGGGTTCACGTTGTATTTCAGTCCCGCCCATCCACCATGCGAACGGATTTCTCTGGGGTCGATAGCCACAGCAGCATTTACACCCTGACCAATTCCACCCAGAAAATCATCGAGATTTGATCCGGTAAAGTATTCACCGGCAAAGAGAATCTTTTCACTCAGAGGCATGGTCACTTCAAGATTGCATGACCAGGTGTCAAGCGTTTTGAAATTTCCTGTGGCAGTTGTGTCCCACTCTTCCTGACCGTAATGCCCCGAGACAGCAATGGTTGCCGGTTGGCTTTTTACAATCATCGGCTCGGAAAAAGCAATACGTCCCTGGATGCTTGGCATGACGGCGTCTTTACCGGTATCAGTTTGAAAAACGCTTTTTTCACCAATAGTTCTCGATGCAGCTGCCGCAAGTTCAAGACGTCCGTCGTTGCCTGTCGAAAATCCTTTGGTGACCCGCAACTGCGGATGGCGTGAGCCGATATTGCCAGCATCCCACAGAAGTGCCACATCGTCTACAAACGGAATCTGTGAAGAAACAATATCCCATGTCTGGCCGGCAAGAATGCTGAAATCTGACGTAGGCCAGTATGCTTTGAGAAAGCCATGACGCAGTCTGGGACTCGTATTGTTTTCAGTGCCGATAGAGGTCAGAAAATCCATTTCGATGTTGCCGGAAAGCTTCATTGATTCAGTATCAGGACCGCTGAGATTGATGCCGAGTCTGGTTGCACCTGCAGTGAGATTCCATTCGCCGTCATAATTTCTATTGGAATGGGGCAGCGCCCAGAGAGCGAAGTTGCCGGACGAGATAGGATTCGTATCGTAGGATCCGTCAAAGCGGACAAATCCGTAGAGTTGGACTTTTGCTCCAGCTCCTGATGATGCCGGAGGTTCAGCCGGGGCTGCTTTTACTGACTGAGCATTGGTTTTGGCCGTTGTCGCAGCTGGAGGTGTTGTGTTTACCAATGCTTTCAGCTCGGCAAGTTCCTGTTCAAGGCGGCTGATGCGTACATCAACAGTTTCTGCGGTTTGGGCTGCATGAGAGGGCGCAGCACTAAAAAGGGTGCCGGCAAGCAGCAGAGCATAACTGAACTTTCCCCTTGCGTTCATGAATGGTACTCCGTAGGATGGGTTTTAAGAAATTGTAACTCGATTGCAAATATAGGCATACAAGCTACAATTTCGTTACTGTTTTTGGTGGTAGCCGGTATCAGCTGTTCAATCAAAAACTCCAGAAATCACGGTCGAGGTTACGGTATTGAATGCCCTGGATAAGATGCTTCATTGCAATGTGTTCAGAACCGTCAAGATCGGCAATGGTGCGGCTTACCTTAAGGATGCGGTCGTGTGCCCTTGCCGAAAGGTTCATGTGGTTCATGGCATCCATGAGTTTTTGTGAACTCTCTTTGTCAAGCTTACAGAACATTTTTATCAGTTTTGTATTCATCTGGGCATTGGTATAGATTTTTGGTGATGCAAGTTCAGCAAACCGCTCCTGCTGGATTTTTCTTGCCGTTATAACCCGCGTGCGGATGCTCCTTGAGCTTTCGGATGTTACTGCAGAAAACAGGTCGATATTTTCAACTTTTGGAACATCGATATGTATATCAATGCGGTCAAGCATTGGTCCGGAAATTTTTGCCAGATAACGTTGGATCTGCTGCGGTGGGGCTGTCAGGTTGCCGTCGGAATCTTTCAATGCGCCTGCAGGACTCGGGTTCATTGCAGCTATGAGCATAAAGCCCGCAGGATACCTTGCGGTGACAGAGATTCTCGAAACGGTAACTTCGCGGTCTTCAAGAGGTTGACGCAGTACTTCAAGAGCATTTCTGGTAAATTCGGGTAGCTCATCAAGAAACAGAATACCGTTGTGCGCAAGGCTTACCTCTCCGGGTTTTGCTGTTGCACCTCCCCCGATAAGAGCGACGTTACTCGTTGTATGGTGAGGGTTGCGAAATGGCCGTGTCACCATAAGTGGCCGGTCTTTTTCAAGCAGGTTGGCAACCGAATAGATTTTTGTGGTTTCAAGTGACTCTTCAAAGGAGAGGGGAGGCAGAATACCCGGCAGCCCTTTTGCCAGCATGGTTTTTCCGCTGCCTGGAGGGCCGATCATAATGACGTTATGGCCTCCGGCTGCTGCGATTTCGAGGGCTTTTTTTGCTGCACCCTGCCCCTTGATATCAGAAAAATCAACCGGATAATCCTCTTCTGTGTTAAACAGTTCTGTGATATTGACGGTTACAGGGGAGCGCTCTGTATGTCCCGACAGCAACGCAATAGTCTCGTTCAGGCTTTGTACGCCGAAAACTTCTATAGATGAATGTGATGCAGAGACTGCCACTGCAGCTTCAGCGGCATTTGAGAGCGGTACTATCAGGCGTTTAATGTGTTCTTTTCCTGCCATAATTGCCACAGGTAGTGCACCGTTAATTTTTCTTACTGAACCGTCAAGAGCAAGTTCCCCCATGATCATTAAATCTTCAAACTGGATAGTGATAAGTTGAAGCGAACCGAGTAGCCCAATGGCTATGGGGAGATCAAATGCTGTGCCTTCTTTTTTTATATCTGCAGGGGCAAGGTTTACGGTGATTTTTTTTGGAGGGATAGTAAATCCGGAATTTCGGATTGCAGTGAGGATTCGTTCCCTGCTTTCCCGAATGGCATTGTCCGGAAGGCCGACAACCGTAAATGATGGGATCCCCCCGGAGACGTTGGTTTCTACCGTAACCCTGATAGCATCAATACCGATCAGGGCAGAGGCGTTGAGAGTAGAGAGCATGACGGAACAGTTGAATAATTTCGGTATTTATACACTATTTATAATAACATATAATACGCTTATATCCCGTCTATATTTTTTTGACACTCTGTGAAATGGAAAAGCCCGGATGAACGGGTCCACAATCAGTAGTATGCAAACAGGGGAATGGAATACCAAAAGATGACCGTGAAACAAAGTAGCGTTTCAACGTGCTGAAAAAACGGTGAGATGAGCGAGGGGTAAAAAAATTGGCTCTTCGCAGATTTTAATGGAAAAGAAATTTCATATTACTGCACCATTAGATTGTCATATCGAGTTTCCCACAGTAAAAGAGGATCCTTGTTCGATAGCTTTCGAAACCTCGAAACCCTCGGGCAGTCGCCTTTAAC
>CAIVSG010000180.1 GCA_903908555.1 uncultured Chlorobiaceae bacterium
ATACCAGTTTATTCCTGCTGACCTTCAAGCGCTCCTCCTTTTGACTGGATCCATTGAGCCTCGGCAATCAGCATATCAGCCTCGGCATTGAGATAATTCTTTTTTGCGTTCACCAGATTGTTTTCAATAATCACCCACTCGTTAAACGTCACCAGACCATTCGAATACTGGGCGTTGGCTATTTTAGAGCGCTCGTTGGCTGCCAGAAGCTGTTTGTTTTGTACAAGAACTGACTGACGGGTATCCTGAAAACTTTTCCAGCTTTGTTCGAGCGCGTTGAAGAGCAACAGAAAGCCGCTTTTTTCAAGGGCATTCTGCTGACTCAAAACTGCACTTGCTTTGGCAACCCGTGCCCTGCCGGCTCCGCCTTCAAAAATGGGCACGGAAACCGTGACCCCTGCACTCCAGTCCACCGCATCGGTTGGCAGACGATCATAAGCACCCCGACCAACCGATGAGGTCAGATAGAGTTGCGGTGAAAAGGCACTTCTGGAAGCATCAAGATCGAAACGCGCAGCTTTGCTTTTGCTGTCGAGCTGCTGAAAAATGGGATGGTTTTTTACGAGCTGAGCGAGATCAGGTTTTCTTTCCGTCAGGTCACTGACCTTGAATGCAGCCCGAACCCTGAGTGGCTGGTGTGTATCGCGGCCAAGTGCTGAAGCAAGGATTGTCTCGGCAAGCACAAGACCGCGTTTTGCCTGGGATACCTCAAACTGCGCCTGCGCAAGGTCGGCTTCTGCCTGACGAAGCGAGCCGATATGTTCTCGTCCGCCCTGGTATCGCAGACTGATCAGACGAACATTATTCTGTCGGCGTGCGGCGATTTCGCCGGCAAGTCCGACAAGATCCTGGGCTTTAAGCAATTGGGTAAATGCTGATCGGAGGGCAAAGCGGACATTGGCTGAAACTGCGTTGTAGTTATGTTGGGCAGCTTTGATTGCTTCTGCGTTACTGGCAATCTGGTTAGACGTTTTGCATCCATCATAGAGAAGCTGCTGAGCTGATAAGGAATATGAGAGTGCCGAAGATGAGTTGATTTTGTTTGCAACTGTTCCGTTCTCTGAAGAGTTTACGCCAAGACTGAGCTGAGGAAGCAGTGCTCCTTGCGTGATGCGTTTGTCGGCTTCGGCCTGCTGCATGACAGCAAGAGCCGAATAGAGGTCCGGATGGGCATGGACAGCTTCACTCGCGCACTGCTCCCATGTCAGGGAATCATCGGCTAAAAGCGGTGAGGCTGACACAAAGAAAAAAACCGCCAACAAGAAATTGATTTTTAACCTCATACTGAAACAGTCCTTTCTCTTTGTGTAATAATCATCATATACCTGTTTTTCTGTCTTCGACGACCTTTTTGTTAAATCCTTGTGCCTTAGAGCGTTAATAATTTATAATAATTCGCAGATATTCCGGGTAAAACGCTCGAATTGAGCCACTCCTCTTTGCTGCTGTTCTCTGGGGGACAATCCTTTCATCCCCGATAAATAAAACGAACCGTTCAGAATACGATGAAGAATCGTGAAGCTTTGGTGAAATATTGTATCTTTTCACCCATGTATACTATTTTTTCAACGATGTTGATCTTTTCCATAAGTCCTCTCTATCATGCTTGAAGCAAGAAACCTCTCCCTCAGTGTCGGCACCAAAGAACTCCTGAACGATTCCTCATTCCGCGTAGGAGACAAAGACCATGTAAGTCTTGTCGGTCTTAACGGCACCGGAAAAACAACTCTCCTTCGCCTTATAAGCGCCCCGAATACCGACTCTGCGCTCATTATTAGCGGGCAATTTCTTAAATCGGCTGAAACCACAATCGGGTATCTTCCACAGGAAATCTCGTTTGATGCCGATCTTGAAAAAACCGCACTGCAATATGCCCTGCAGGCAAACGTCAGGCTATTTGAGCTGTCGGATAAAATCACCAGAATGGAACACGAGCTCGCTCTGCCTGATCAGGATTATGAAGGAGAAGCCTACCATCAGCTTATAGAGCGTTTTTCGGATGCGATGCACGAATTTGACCATCTTGGCGGCTACACCATGCAGTCCAATGCAGAGAAGGTTCTCGGTGGACTCGGGTTCAGTGAAATAGATTTTCATAAAAAAGTCAAGGATTTTTCGGGTGGCTGGCAGATGCGCCTGCATTTGACAAAACTGCTGCTGCAGAACCCGACGCTGCTGCTGCTTGATGAGCCGACAAACCACCTTGATATCGACTCGCTGCGCTGGCTTGAAAATTATTTGTTCAACTATGAGCATAGCTACATCATTGTGTCGCATGACCGTTTTTTCCTTGACAAGCTTACAACCAAAACCCTGGAAATTGCATTCACGCAGGTCAATGAATACAAGGGGAACTACTCCTATTATGAAAAGGAGAAGGCTGAGCGGTATGAGCTGATGATGGGTAAATATGCAAATGACGTCAAAAAAGTGGCTGAGTTGAAGGCGTTTGTCGATCGCTTCCGCTACAAGGCGACAAAAGCCAGGCAGGCGCAGAGCCGGCTGCGACAGATGGAAAAAATGGAAAAGAATATGCAGTCGCCGGAAGAAGATCTTTCAAGAATCTCTTTTCGTTTTCCAAAGGCAAATCCATCCGGACGTGAAGTTATGCGGCTTGATGGCGTTAAAAAGGCTTATATCCTTCCGGACGGCTCAAAAAAACAGGTCCTTAACGATATCAATCTTGAAGTGATGCGAGGCGACAGAATTGCAATTGTCGGCTCAAACGGTGCAGGAAAAACCACCTTCTGCAAAATTCTTGCCGGGCAAATTGACTTCGACGGCAAGCTTAGCATGGGACACAATGTCACTATGAACTACTTTGCACAGCACCAGACGGAAAACCTATCACAAGAAAAAAGCGTTTATACGGAAATGGTCGATTCGGCTCCCACGTCGGAAGCCCAGAAAAAAGTGAGGGATATTCTCGGATGCTTTCTTTTCAGCGGCGATGCCGTCAATAAAAAGATCAGGGTATTGTCAGGAGGCGAAAAGTCGAGGGTTGCTCTTGCAAAAATCCTGCTTCAGGCATCGAACCTTTTGATCATGGATGAACCGACCAATCACCTTGACATGCGATCGAAAGAGATGCTGATCGACTCACTTGAATACTATGACGGAACCCTTTTGATTGTAAGCCATGACCGCTATTTTCTCGATAGTCTGGTCAACAAGGTTGTTGAAATAAAAAACGGATCTCTTCAGCTCTACCTCGGCACCTATGCCGAATATCTTGAAAAAGCAGAAAAAGCCCTTGAGGCGGAGCGGAAAGAAGACGTTGCCGGACGGCAGAAAAAACAGAGTGCCCCTCCCCAAGTCATAGAGAAAGAAAAAGAGCAGACCAAGAAAACCACAGCAGCAAAAAAAGACAAGAAAAGAATTGAGGAGATTGAGCAGAAAATCAACAGGCTGGAGCAAAAGAAAGAGTCACTCGAAACGATGATGGCTACGGAGGATTTTTATAAAAAAAGCCAGCAGGAGACTGCTAAAATCCTTGATGGATACCATACGCTGTGCAATGAACTGAATACGCTGTTTGCGGAATGGGAGCAAAAGAGTTAACTACAGCCATTTTTTGAGGGTTGCAACAAGAAGAACGGGATCAATAGGTTTTGAAATATAATCGCTCATACCCGCCTGCATACAGAGCTCACGGTCACCCTGCATGGCATGAGCAGTAAGAGCTATTACGGGAATCTGGTGATTGAGTACTGCTGAGTTTGGATTACGGATGATACGGGTTGCTTCAAGACCATCGATTTCGGGCATCTGCACATCCATAATAACAAGATCGTAGGGCAGAGCCTCAAGCGCTTTGAGTACTTCAGCTCCATTGCCGACTACATCAATTTTATAGCCAAGCTTGCCAAGAATACCTAGCACAACCTTTTGATTAACGTTACTGTCCTCAGCAAGAAGTAACCTGATCTCTTTACGAATGGCCTCCTCATGCCTTTGCGGTAAGGTCGGATGCTGAATGATCTCATTACTTTTCTTTGTATCCGGCACTGCATCGACACGGCGGTTCTGCTTTTTAAAAGGAAGAATAAACCAGAATTCCGACCCTTTATTTTCAAGACTTTTAACACCTATCTCTCCTCCCATAAGCTGCACAAGCTGACGAGATATGGCCAATCCCAAACCTGTCCCCCCGAACCGGCGGGTCGTGGACGCATCAACCTGTGTAAAACTTGAAAAAAGAATCTCAATTTTATGCTGAGGAATGCCAATGCCGGTATCTATAACCGAAAAACGAAGCCAAACCTCTTCGTCATTGCTTGACAGGATACCAACGTTGACAGTTACCCCGCCCTGATGGGTGAACTTTATGGCGTTACCCGCAAGATTGTTGAGCACCTGGCAAAGTCGTCCAGGATCACCACGGAGAAGTGGAGAAACATCCGGAGAGAGAGAACAGGCAAATGTGAGTTTTTTTTCAACCGCTCTATGATGCATGATCGAAGCAAAGTCATCCAGTACCTTTTGGAGGTTAAAATCAAGCAGCTCAAGATCAAGTTTACCTGCCTCAATCTTTGAAAAATCAAGTATATCATTGAGCAGGTTCAACAGCGACTCAGCGCTTAAGAGAACAGACTGCGCATATTCTCTCTGCTCGGTGTTCAAACTGGTATCAAGCAGAAGACCGGTCATACCGATAACTCCGTTCATCGGTGTCCGGATTTCATGGCTCATATTGGCAAGAAATTCACTCTTTGCACGGTTTGCTGTTTCAGCGACAAACCTTGCATTTACCAGCGCAGTTTCATTCCGGTGACGAACCTCAGCATTTGTAATGAGTTCGGAGAGAATCCGAAGCAGGGCAATATCTTCATCACCCCAGGTTTTCTGTTCACGGACAGAAGAGAACCCGACAAATCCGAAACACTCTTCAGAATAATTTAAAGGAATGGTAATCAGTGACTTAATCCCCTTTGCTTCAAGTCCAGCACGGAAAACACTCTCTGCCACTAATCCCTTCACATCGGGAATATAGACGACCTCTCCCCGTCGATGAGATGAAACCCATTCCAATAATTCCTTATACGGCATATCCTGAAGATTCTGAATATCAGGGTTGATCCCCGCAGCACACCACTCGTGGGTGTTGCTCATGGTCTCCTTTTCATAGTCATAGTGAAACAGGTAGACACGATCAACCCCTGAAAACTCTCCGACAAGAGCAAGCACCCTGTTAATAGAGTAATCGAGATCACTAAGCGGCTTATTGACAAAACCGATAGCAAGATCGATAAGCAGCATTTGAAATGCAGAGCGGTGTCTTATCTCCTCTTCCACTTTTTTCCGGGCCGTTATGTCACTGTGGGAACCGGCCATACGGTAAGGAACGCCATCCTTGTCCCGAAGCGCTTCGCCTTTACCCAATATCCAGATATAAAAACCGTTCCGGTGCCTGAATCGAAATTCAATACTGAATGATGGGATTTCAGCTTTTAAATAACGGTCAAGATAAGCCTCATAGAGTGGTTTGTCGTCAGGATGCAGGCGATCTTCAAAGGTAGCATAGAGATTAGGAAGCTCATGATCTTCAAAACCAATCATGTTTTTCCATCTGGGGGAGAGATAAAGCGTGTTATCCCGTAAATTCCAATCCCAGATACCGTCATTACTGCCGTTTACTGCCAGCATATACTGTTCACGGCTCAGAATAAGTTCTTTCTCTCGACGGTTTATGCTCCTGTCTACACGGCTTAAAAGGACAATAAGAAATCCGAAAAACAGGGCAAAAACAACAATAAGAGCAATGCCGATAATTGCAACAAGACGGTAAACGCTCCACTTATATGCTGAAATGTCCTGCATCAGGATCATTTTACCGACGACTCTACCTGAAGCCTCTTTCAGGGGATTGGAGGTAACTCTCCACGATCTGCCGTCAAAATCGGACTCAATTCCATCCGCTGTATCAGCGCCGGAAAGCACAGCGTTAAACTCCTGAGGAAAGCTGCCAAACGAAGAATACAGCAGTACATTATTTTTGTAGCGCTCCCATGAGGCATCGCGCTGGAAAATTTGCTTGCCCTCTTCCCATTCTGGTCGCTGCAGGAATTTTTTGTTGATAAAAATCGCCAACCCACGACCCGACTCAAACTTAATGCCTTTGAGAATGTTCTCCGTCTCCTTGCCAAGCTCAATGTAACCGAGAAGACGACCATTGACTACAACAGGTACATCTACCCACAGAGTAAAAGCACCCAACGGGCCAAGTTCAATCCCGCTTGAGGACTCTCCAGTCCTTTCAGCCTTACCTAAGGTAAACCTGTCAATCCGGTCACCACTGTCAGTCGGGTTTTGCACTCGAAGGATACAGATGTGCTTCGGATCAATAAAATTTAATTGTGATATTCCGTAAAAGCGCTTAAGCCCCTTATAGAGCGAAGAGCTGTTTGAATAAAGCTGACCTTTATCACGAGAAAGCATTGCTTCTGTTATATCGTTGTCATGAATGAGGGACTCAACGATGATGCCAAGAGCATCCTTCGACACGTCAAGGCTTTTCTGAAATGCACCGGATACCTCGGCTTCAGAGCGGTGAACAGCTTCATTCACTCGCTGCAGATGCTGCTGCCAGAGCAGAAAGCCCAAAGAGGCGATAATTATGGAAATCAGTGCACCAAGAGGAGGAATAAGGCGTCGACGTACCATACCGGGAACCATCTCAACTCGCCGCGAAACAAGGTAAGCGCTGATGAGGACAATCAGAACCACCAGCATGAGGCCAATGGGAATAGATGAGCGGGCGACAATATCCAATACCCAGTCAGAAGCATCGATATCCATACCGAATACGGCAATAAGCCTTCCGTTCTCAGGATCGGCAATAGGAATGAAACCGCTGACCCAGGTACCCCAGCGATCTGGAACGGGTCCTTCGGTATTTGCTTCTTTTATGATGAATACTTTCTGGAGGATATCAGTTGCTTCATCATATATCTGACCGGCTGGCGAAGAATCTGGTGAATTCGATGGTTCGGAATCAGCATAAAAAAACACCTTCCCATTGCTGTTTTTACCAAGAAGATAGATAAAACGGCACTGATGGGCTGCACTTCTGGCTCTTGAAAGCTGCTCCTTGAGCGCGGCGTAAGCTGGCTTTTCAAGATCAGCTTTCGAGCCTTCAAGTGTTCTTAATTGCTGAATGTCAATACTCTGGACAGCAAGACGAACCTGTTGGAGCAGCTGATCACGCATTTGATGATCAGCATATATGACCGTCCACCATGAAAGAAGAGGAGCTATAAGAAGAAATATCCCTATATACAGAAGAAAAATACGATTCTTCTTCATTGAAACGGGTCTCTGTGTATTCCTTAACTCCATATTCTATCTATAAAAGGGTGGCCCTTTTTTCAAGACGAAACAAGAAACGTGCACTCATCGGATGAAAGGCAAAACAGCCCTGAACAGGAGCGGGAGAAAAAAATAAGCCAAAATCTTTCATGACAGGATTGAAATCATAATCTCGATTATTATTTTTGGTTCCAGTCTTGAAAAGTTACCAATTTTTTTGGAAATAATCGCTCACGGCACTCTCCAGAACGTCAGTAATGATATGGGTTGGACACAGGTTACCTGTGCTTTTTCCAGCGTTAAATTTTAACCCAGTTGCGAAGCCGGTTGGAGCGGTAACCGGCCTGAAGAACCTTCTGAATCTTTAGGCCATCAATAAACCCTGCCGCATCGTGCAGGGTTTTTTCTTTGTTACGGAGTGCCTTGACAATCCGGTGGGCAAGAAACGCAAAACCGA
>CAIVSG010000181.1 GCA_903908555.1 uncultured Chlorobiaceae bacterium
CTCAGCCCTTTCTGCTTTTCTGCCATAAGGATAGTGGAAAAACTTTCCGGAAGAACGTCATCCTCTTCTGTTTGGTCTATTATGGATCCATCCTGAAGGACAGTACCTTTCGTAACAGGATTTGCTGCAGTCTGGATATGTATGAACCTGATATGTGCACCAACTTTTCTTGCAAATTCTACAGCATACCGTACAGCGTTATCCGATGTTGAGGAATAATCGGTCGGACAGAGTATCTTTGAAAGATGGATCATAGGCGTGGGTTGAATAGATACGTATGACAAACTCCATAGCTTTGTACCAAACTTTTAATTTACATTTTTTTTAAACCTTATCTATTCGATTGTTTATTTGTAATCCCATTGAAGGAGTGCTATGGAGCAGTTAGCCGAGGCATTGAGACACGAGAGCGCATATCCTCATGCAACGGGCAGAATTGAGGTTGTAGAAACCCATATTTCATGGATATTCCTCACAGAATCATTTGCCTACAAGGTAAAAAAAAGAGTGTACCTCGGGTTTCTTGATTTTTCGACTCTGGAGAAACGCCGATACTTCTGCAATGAGGAGCTACGGCTCAACCAAAGACTCTGCCCTGAAATTTACCTCGCTGTAGTGCCTGTGGTGCAATCGGGAACCTCTTTTTTTATTGACGGCGAGGGAGATATTGTCGACTATGCCGTTAAAATGGTGCGTTTCGACAGAAAAATGGAGCTTGACAGGATGCTTTCATCCGGCATGCTCAATACAATGCATGTCGATATTCTTTCATCCCTTATCGCCGGATTTCATCAAAGCATTCCTGCTGTTTCGGTTGAAACTGGATTTGGCCATCCGGATAATCTTATCAAGCCGATGCTCGCCAATTTCACCCATACTGAACCGGCAGCATCAAACAGGCCTGAAGCAATAAGGCTTGAGTCGATCAAACGATGGACACGGGAAGAACATCAACGGCTCACTCCCCTTTTTGTAGAAAGACAACGAGGAGGTTTTATCCGGCAATGCCACGGCGACATGCATACCGGCAATATGGTCTGGTGGAAGAACAGGATTTTTATTTTCGACTGTATTGAGTTCAATGATAATCTCAGCATCATCGATGTTATCAGTGATCTTGCTTTTCTTTTCATGGATCTTGAGCATGCCGGATACCCTGCATTCGCCTGGAGACTCCTGAACAGCTATCTCTTGGAAACCGGTGATTACGGTGCACTGCCCCTGCTCAGATTTTATGCCGTATACAGAGCTATGGTACGAGCAAAAGTCACCGCAATCCGCTATACGCAAACCACAGAACAGAGCACCCTGGAAAAAATTCTACAAGAACACCTCTCTTACCTCCAACTGGCAGAGCACTACACCCATAAACCAAAGCCACTCATGATTCTGACTTCCGGAGTTTCAGGAAGCGGAAAAACCACCCTTTCACGTGATATCGCTCAAACACTGCACTGCGTGCATATCCGGTCAGATATTGAGAGAAAAAGGCTTGCGGGACTCAAGGCACTGGAAAGAAGCGACAAAGCGGCAGGTGCTTCACTGTATAGTGAAGAGCAGAGTCGTTTGACCTATAAACGGCTGCTTGATGTTGCAGCGCTCTGCATTGCGGATGACTTGAGAGTGATTGTGGATGCGACTTTTCTCACAGCTGAAAGCAGGAGAATGTTCATTGAACTAGCCTCGAACAGAAACTGCCCCTGCAAAATTTTATACTTTCATGCTCCAAAAGAGGTGCTCATGGAAAGAGTACAAAAACGATGGCTGATGGGAAATGATGCTTCAGAGGCCAATAGCAAAGTGCTTGCGTTGCAACTTGAAAAGTTTGAGCCGTTTACAAGGGAAGAGGAAGCAATCGCGATACGAATCAATACAGCAGAAACGGTGGATTTAGAGGGGATAGTGCTGAGTGCTGAGTGAAATCGGTGGGCAGTTGGCAGTGGGCAGTGGGCAGTTGGCAGTGGGCAGTTGGCAGAGGAAGACTTTTGGGCTGGGGATGGCTGATAATCGCAGAAATTTACCGATCACATAGTCTCATTTCGAGACAATATGTATCACTATAGAGCATATCTTGGCTTATTTTTTTATGCATTGGTTATAGGGGAAATGGGCAGAGGCTATTTCTTTAGCGTTAGGTGCTTATATATATGACAGTTATTGCTTCTTTTCAAAACTTCAAAAAAATCACGGCATGTAATTTGCTAGTCTTCTGTTGAAAATTGGTTATGGCTGGTTCAGCATAATGCAAGCAGGGCTTTGCGGCTTGTTCTGCAAAGTCTGCTTATAAACAGAAGGTTGTATGATTTTTGGTATTTATAGACGGATAATAGTAGCTGTAATTTTAGCATTTGCTCTAATTTTGCTGATTGGGCCTCTTCAGGCAGGGGCTGCTGAACTGTTCAATATTCAATTTCAACCAAGTCTAAGCTCTCCTGCGTATTCGGGAGCAGCGAAAATAGGCTCTGCTGGTGATAGTTGGAATCATCTCACTAACGGGAATGCTACTGACGTTTTGCTAAGCAATTCTTCAGGTGCAACAACGACTACTTCTGTTTCATTGACCGGAAATGGATTGTTCAGTAGCGTAAATGGATTTAGTACAACACCAGAAAGTGCATTGATGAGTTCCTACCTTTTTGCGAAGGGCTCAAACACTATAACGTTCTCCAACCTACCAAGCCATTCTTACGATCTTTATATCTATACTCAAGGGGCTGGTGATGGTGGCGGCAGACAACTCGTTGTAACGGTGAATGGACAATCGCAAACAGCAGTAAAAATGGATCCTTCGGCCTCTACATTTATTACAGGCCAGAATTATCTTCACTTCTCCGGACAAATAGATCCTAATAACCAAGGAGTATTATCGATCACTTATAGCGCTATTGGCACGAGCGGTGGCGGTGTTCTTGGCGCGTCTGAAGCTGATATCAACGGAATACAGTTGTCTTCACACGCCCCTGAACCAAGCACCTACGTTCTTATGGCGATCGGTGGACTGCTCGTAGCGTTACAACTGAAAAAATACTCTTGTGCTTAGACTCAAGTGCTGAGTGATGAGTGAAATCAGTTGGCAGTGGGCAGTGGGCAGAGGGCAGAGGAAGACTTTTGGGCTGGGGATGGCTGATAATCGCAGAAATTTACCGATCACATAGTCTCATTTCGAGACAATATGTATCACTATAGAGTATATCTTGGCTTTTTTTTTTATGCATTGGTTATTGGGGAAATGGACAAAGGCTATTTCATTAGCGTTAGGTGCTTATATATATGACAGTTATTGCTTTTTTTCAAAACTTCAAAAAAATCACGGCATGTAATTTGCAACTCTTCTGTTAATAATTGGTTATGGCAGGTTCAGCATAACTCAAGTAGCTCTTTCAGATTGTTCTGGAAAGTCTGCTTGTAAACAGATCCTTATATGACTTTTGGTACGGGTATAAGAAAAATTGCAGTTGCAGTTCTAGCGCTTGTTCTGGTGTTGCTCATTGGGCCTGCTCAGGCGCATGCTGTTGAGTTAATCAATATTCAATTTCAATCAACAGGCCAATGGAATCCAAATGCTCCAGCATATTCAGGGGCGGCCGTTATAGGCTCAGCTGGTGACCAGTGGAATCATATCACCGATGGGAGTGGTACCAACTTTTCGCTGAGCAATTCTACAGGTAGTGTAAGTTCTACAGGCGCAACAATGTCATGGGCTAGCACCGGGTTGTTTGGTGGCTATAACGCCACTCCACCGCATACTGGTGGTGATGACTCGAATGCGTTTGGCGGAGGAACATATGATGCTCTGATGAATTCATACCTTTACCTTACAGCAGATCAAGCCCCAAAAACGATATCGTTCAAGAGCCTGGCAGCAAGTACAAGCTACGATCTTTACGTTTATACTGAGGGCGACAATATGTCGGCTGGAAGAAACCTCTCGATAAATATTAATAATAACACCATAAGAACAGACCATGCATCGTTAAGTAATATCGGTACGTTTGTTCAAGGTGAGAATTATATCAAATTTACAGGAGTAACAGATGGCAGCGGGGATTTATCGTTTACTTATCAGGGCATCGGGTCGGAAACTGTAAATGGTAAGGCGGGGGAAGCCAATATTAATGGTATACAGTTGAGGCAGCCTTCGGGATCTGTTCCTGAGCCAAGCACCTACGTTCTTATGGGGATCGGTGGATTGCTCGTAGTGTTACGACTGAAAAGATACTCTTGTGCTTAGAATCAAGTGCTGAGTGCTGAGTGCTGAGTGCTGAGTGCTGAGTGCTGAGTGCTGAGTACTGAGTGCTGAGGGAAGAATAAAGTTTAGCAGGGTTTATGAAGGCCTCCTTAGGGAGGCTTTTTTGTTTGGTGGAAAAGGGAATAGGGCCTATAGGACTCATGGTACCTATGGGACTTATAGGAATATTGGACTGGAGGGTTTGTCGTTAGAGTGATGAGCTGGAGAGAGAATGAGACCCCTTACGGGAGTGAGGGGTGACATGCTTTAGTGGGGGGAGTTGTTTAGATTACTATTCCGAAGGCGAAGCGTATGGCGTAGCCAGCTAGAAAGCTCAGGGCCGCGACGGTAAAGCTCAGGCCTACCATTTCCAGGAAACGGCTTTTGAAGGGCAGATCGCGCGCTACTGAAATGTAGAAGTTGAAAAAGCCAATGATGGTGACTGCTGCAAAAAATGCCAGGCCCAAACAGAGATAAAGGTCTGTAAACAAAAGGTATGGTGTTATTAACAGCGCTACGGTGACGATATAGGCCACACCGGTATAGAGTGCGGCAACAAAGGGATTTTTGCCGGCGGGATCTGATTTTGTGGACAAATAACCGGATGCTGCCATGGAAAGGGCTGCTGCGACGCCGGTAATGGCAGCAGTCAATGCTACAAGAGCGGTGTTCTGCAAGGCGAAGGTCAGACCTGCAAGAACACCCATAAGCTCTACCAGCGCATCGTTGAGACCGAGAACTATAGAACCTGTGTATTTGAGGCGCTCTTCATCCAAAAGAGTAATCAGAGCCTGTTCGTGCTCTTCTTCGTCACGGATTATGCCGTTGATCTCCTTGAATGAATCGGGAATCCGGCTATAGCTATCGTGTGAACTCTTTTCACCGTTTTCCATCAGCTTGATACCGAAAGTAAAACCGAACAGCAGACTGACAAGCGTGTAAAACCAAACCTTTATGCTGTTTGGCTTGACATCTTTTCTGGTGTAGGTTTTCCAGACGTTGTAATGACGCATCTCATCATCGGCTATCTGAACAAGTATTCGGCGATTTTTTAAGCCGCTTACTCTGGTAGACAGTTTTTTATAGATAAAATGCTCGGTTATTTCATTTTTCTGAAAAACCTCGATGTGTCTGGCCTCGATATCCCTTCCCTTGTTCACAAGTTCTGAAGTTAAAAAGTTTTAGAATCCTCTTATCTGGACAGTGTAGCCGCCTCGATCAATTCGTTCATTCTCGATAAAAATGCTGTAGTCGAATCAAGACCTCCCTCAAGAAGCAGTGCGCCTTCGTAAAGCTGCTTCATGGCTGTTCTGATAAGTGGATTCTTTTCATCAGCCAAGATCATGCCGGCAAGATTACGAATAATAGGATGTGAGGTATTGACCTCAAGAATCTTTTTACCAGCAGGCATGTTATTCTGCATCATCTTCATCATTTTTTCCATCTGGCTGTCGAGACCGTCCTTTCCACTGACAAGTGTCACAGGAGAGCTGACAAGACGATGAGACTCAATGACATCTTCGATTCCTTCTCCAAGCGTTTCACGGAAAAGTTTGAGAACCGGCTTTAGAAGGTTGCCTGCAAGGGGTTTATCATGTTCATTTTCCGATTCTTTTTTCTGCTTCGAAAAATCAATATCCGCTTTTTCAATCGATTTGAGCGGCTTTTTATCGTACTCATGGATCGACGGAATCACAAAAACATCAACCGGATCGCTGAGAAGCAGAACCTCGATACCCTGATTCTGGAAATATTCGAGATTTGGATGAGCAAGAAGCTGTGAGCGGCTAGAACCGGAATGATAGTAGATCTCTTTCTGGTCCGACCCCATCCTTTCAGAGTAGGCTTTGAGCGTCACATATTCATCGACCTCGGTTTTTGTACTTTCAAACCGTAAAAGCTCAATAAGCTTGTCGCGATTGGTAAAGTCAGTATTCAAACCGATTTTGATAATGGGACCAAATGCCTTGTAGAATGTTTTAAATTTATCGGGCTGCTCCTCGGCAAGAGTGTCAAACCAGCCAAGAATCTTGGTGGTTAGAATCTGGCGGATTTTTGCAAGTACAGGGCTTGACTGAACTACTTCGCGCGACACATTGAGAGAAAGATCTTCGGTATCAACAACACCTGCAATAAATCGAAGGTATTCCGGCAATAGATCACGGCACTCCTGCTGGATCAGCACTTTCTTCACATAGAGTTGAGGTCCGCGATTTTCGAGGTCGCCCTGGCGATAGAGCATTTCAGGAGGAGCTTCTTTGGGCAAGAAGAGAAGCGCCTTGAAGGTGACCATACCTTCAACGGAAACAGGGAGATAATCCAATGGGTCCTGGTAGTCGTTTGCAATGAACTTGTAGAACTCGTTGACCTCTTCATCCTTCAAATCGGTTTTGGGGCGCTGCCAGAGGGCTGTGATACTGTTGAGCTGTTTTTCACCGAGATAGATGGGGAAATCGACAAAGTTGGAATATTTTTTGACGATCTGTTCAACCCGGTACTCTTCGGCGAACTCTTTGGATGCTTCTTTAAGTTTAAAGGAAATTTTTGTTCCGCGCTGTGCCTTGTCGATTTTTTCAATCGTGTAGGTTCCCTGACCACTCGAGCGCCAGCGGTAACCATCTGAGCCGGGGCGTGCACTTCTTGTTTCGACAGTGACTTCGTCAGTGACCATAAAGACGGAGTAGAAGCCTACACCAAACTGTCCGATAAGATTTCCGTCAATCTCTTTCTGCTGCTCTTTCAATGATTGCATAAAGCCGAGAGTGCCTGACTTGGCAACAGTACCGAGATTAGCTATCAACTCTTCTTCGGTCATTCCAACGCCGCTGTCTTCAATAACAACGGTCAGCTCTTTTGAGTCGATGCTTATCCTTATGGCAAGTTCGGCATCGCGGTCAATAATATCCTGATCAGTAAGAGAGTTGAAACGCACTTTGCTCAACGCATCTGAGGCGTTGGAAATCAGCTCTCTGAGATATATTTCAGGGTGCGTATAGAGAGAGTGGACAATAAGGTCAAGAAGCTGCTTCATCTCGGCCTTATATTCAAACTCCTGAACAGGTACCGAATCGTTTTTACTCTTGTTGCTCATAATGAGAATGCTTTATTTTGCTTTATGTTAAAATCAGGATCTGCGCAATTTTTTGCGTGCTGCTGCCTCACCATCGTATACACGCTTCACTCCATCACCAAGCGATTTCTCGATATCACGGATGTTTGAGACAAGCCGGGCCATTCCTGACAATTCGACTGAAGCCGCCTGATCAGAACCCCACATGGCTCGGTCTAGCGTTACATGACGTTCAACGAAGGTTGCTCCGAGTGCTACGGCAGCCCACGTGGTTGAGAGCCCTACCTCATGACCGGAATACCCTACCGGCAAGTTTGGAAAGAGTGTTTTGTAGGTAGTGATCATCCGAAGATTAAGCTCTTCAATAGGAGACGGGTATGTTGAATTGGTATGAGCAATGAGGATATTGTCGGTGCCAAGCTCTTTGACTGTGGCATCAACTTCTTCCATTGTGGACATGCCGGTAGAGATAATAAGCGGCCTTGCGGTTGCTGCGGTTTTTTTCAAAAGAGGAAGATCGGTAAGGGATGCTGATGCTCCCTTGTAGCACGGGGGATTAAACTGCTCCATAAAATCAACAGATTCCTCATCCCAACAGGATGCGAACCACAGAATACCATGCTCTTTGCTGAAACGATCTATTTCAAGGTATTCTTCGCGACCAAACTCTACCTTGTAACGGTAGTCGATGTACTTCATACGACCCCATGGGGTATCACGCTCGATATCGCGCTGATCCTTCGGTACGCAAAGCTCAGGTGTGCGCTTTTGAAACTTTACTGCATCACAGCCGGCATGGGCCGCGCCTTCGATAAGTTTTTTTGCAACCTCCATCGATCCGTTATGATTGATGCCAATCTCAGCGATAACAAAAACGGGATGATTATCCCCTACTAGCCGGTTTCCTATGGTGACTTCCGCCATACATTACACTGGATAAAACGAGCTGAACCATCATCATCTGGTTATTTGTCCCGCTCGATATTGTTTATAAAACCTTAACCTTAAAATATAAATCGAAAAAATATATTGCTATCACTGATCAGCTTAAGATGCCCTTAGAGCTATCAGCCACTCGGCAAAATCCCTGAATGCACCGTATCCCCCATCAGCATTACAATGATAGTGGGCATAGGGCATAGCGAAAACTGTTGCATCACGAGGGCTGGCCGTTAATCCCTTGCGGGCAATCTCTTCCATAATTTCCACGTCATTGACATCATCACCTATGTAGGCAAGTTCATGCTTTTGAAGCCCGGTTTCAGCAAGAACAGTGTCAAGTATCGAAAACTTGTCCTTAACCCCAAGATAGAGCCTCTTCATTGCGAGCTTTTCAGCTCGTTTTTTTATACTTGGCGACATCTCGCCAGTCATGATACAGGTTTCGATACCAGCGTTCCTCAGCCTTTCAACACCCATCCCGTCACGGATGGAATAGCGCTTCATCTCCTCTCCATTAGCGGAATAATAAACACCGTTATCAGTAAAAACGCCGTCATTATCAGAGATCACCAGTTTTATCTGTTTCCCTCTTTTTTGGAGTTCCTCAAGTGATAATGATAGCATAAAAGTAGAGGGTTTCAACTGAACATTTTAATAAATGCCGATACTGGTTCACATGTTTTTATCGGCCAATATATGACTTTTGCGGGCATTTAACAGGAAGAGGCAATTTAGCATAGCACTTTGAAGCTGACAAAGAGTTGTGAACAAGTTATCAACACCTTGTCAACAAAACAAAAAACCACTTATCGCGACATCGATACGACAAAAAAGAGAGGCTGTCGCACACGCAAACAGTTGGTTGATTTTATTATCTAATAACATCTTAACCAAATGAACGCTAGAACCATATTTTCTATGGAATCCTCTCAAGAAAAGGCCATAACAGTTTATTCATTAAAACAAATCAACATTACAACAGCGCACTTTTGGCATAGTGAAAAAGTGTCAATTTCAAGGAGATATCAAGCTGAAAATAAACACAAAAAGGCGGTCATAGGGTTTTAGAATGGCCGCCTTTTAAATGTCGAATATCAATGACTCTATCACACTACTGACTGAAGCTTACGCATAAACCTTTTTGTAGTTTTCAATCGCATGCCCAACACTCTGGCGGGCAATTTCAGCGTTCTGGAAATCCTCTACAAGAACGGTTTTCTCTTCGAGAGCCTTATACTCTTCAAAAAAGTGCTTCAGTTCGGAATTGAAATATGGTGGCAACTGGTCGATGTTGTGAATATTGCTCAAACTGATATCATCTTCAGCTACAGCAATAATCTTGTCGTCGCCTTCACCATGATCGATCATGCGCATAACACCAATGACCCTTGCCCTTACCATGCACATAGGAATAATGTCGCACTGGGAGATGACAACAATATCAAGCGGATCATGATCATCACCGAGAGTTTTTGGAATAAAGCCGTAATTTGCAGGGTAAAAAATAGAGGAGAACAGCACGCGGTCGAGCCTCAGCATTCCTGTTTTTTTATCGAGCTCATACTTTGTTTTACTGCCTTTTGATATCTCAATAATGGCATTGACGATACTCGGCTGATGTTCGCCTATTTCAACATCATGCCACGGATTAAAATTCATAATACAAGAGTGCTTATATTGTTGAAAATACTGGCCTATTATAGTGATTTTTTCAGCGATTTTTTCAACATCGCGATAAAAAAATACAGAATTCCGGCATAGTGGCCAATCGCTAAAGAGAGATTGTTTTTATTAGCGCGGTTCTTTGTATCTTTGGCGGCGAGCTATGGAGTGCTGAGTGCTAAGTTAAGGAAGAAAGCAGTTGGCAGTTGGCAGTTGGCAGTTGGCAGTTGAAGAGGTTAGGGTTAGGGTATTTTTTACAACACTCTGCGTGTGCTTTTGCACTGGAAATAGAGAGCTAGAATAATAATGGATTTAATAAAGGAAACGGCGAAGCGGAAAACGTTTGCGATCATCAGCCATCCTGATGCCGGAAAAACTACGCTGACAGAAAAATTTCTTCTTTTTGGTGGCGCTATTCAGACCGCCGGTGCTGTTAAAAGCAACAAGATCCGTAAAACGGCGACCAGCGATTTTATGGAAATTGAAAAGCAGCGCGGAATATCTGTTGCTACGTCGGTTATGGGATTCGAATATGCAGGTAAATGTGTCAATATTCTCGACACACCCGGACACAAGGACTTTGCTGAAGATACCTACCGGACGCTGACTGCAGTTGACAGTGTCATTCTTGTAGTCGATTGCGTCAAAGGTGTTGAGGAACAGACTGAGAAGCTTATGGCGGTCTGCCGTATGCGGCATACCCCGGTTATCATCTTTATCAACAAGATGGACCGTGAAGGCAGAAATCCTTTTGAACTGCTTGACGAGCTTGAAAACAAACTGCATATAAAAGTCAGACCCCTCACCTGGCCTATAAGTCAGGGGCAGACTTTTAAAGGCGTCTACAATCTTTATAAAAAAGAGCTCAACCTGTTTGAGGCAAACACAACCCGTATAAGCGAGAGCCTGATCAAGGTCAAAGATCCCAACGACCCTGAACTTGAAAAATGGATACCTGAAAGTTTCTGCGAAAAGCTCAGGGAAGCAGTTTCGTTGATTGAGGGTGTTTATGATCCGTTTGATGAAGAAATTTATCGGGCTGGAGAGGTGGCTCCGGTGTTTTTTGGAAGTGCCATCAACAATTTCGGAATCAAGGAGCTGCTTGAAACTTTTCTGACTATCGCGCCAAGCCCTATTGAACGGGAGGCCACTGAACGCGTGGTTAAAGCTTCGGAAGAGCCGATGAGCGGATTTGTGTTTAAAATACATGCCAATCTTGATCCAAACCATAGAGATCGCACTGCTTTTTTCAGAATCTGCTCCGGCAGGTTCGAGCGTAACAAATTTTATTTTCATACGAGACTGCAGAAGAAAATCCGCTTTTCCAGCCCGACGCACTTTATGGCAAATGAAAAAAGCGTCATTGACGAAGCATGGCCTGGAGATGTTATCGGTCTGTATGACAACGGCTCTCTGAAAATAGGCGACTCCCTTACTGAGGGTGAACTGCTTCATTTCCGTGGAATCCCGAGTTTTTCACCGGAAATCTTCAAAGCGCTTGAAAACCGCGACCCAATGAAGGCAAAGCAGCTCGACAAGGGTGTTCGACAGCTTACCGAGGAGGGCGTTGCGCAGCTTTTTATACAGCATGGTGTCCGCAAAATCATCGGCACTGTCGGTGAGCTGCAGTTTGATGTTATCAAGTTCCGTCTGGAACACGAATATGGTGCGCAGTGCGACTTCACTCCCCTGCGCTTTCATAAAGCATTCTGGATCACCAGCAACAACAAGGAGATGCTGGAAGAGTTTTTACGACGGAAATGGAATGCCATTGCGCTCGATAAGGAGGATCATCCGGTGTTTTTTGCTGAAAGCGAATGGATGCTGAAAATTGCAAAAGATGACTACCCTGAGCTTGAGTTCCATACTACCTCGGAATTTAAGACGGAAGGATGAGCGAAATCAGAAGAGTGGGCAGTGGGCAGTTGGCAGGAAGAAGTGCTGAGTGCTGAGTGCTGAGTGCTGAGTGCTGAGTGCTGAGTGCTGAGTGCTGAGTGCTGAGTGCTGAGTGCTGAGTGCTGAGTGCTGAGTGCTGAGAG
>CAIVSG010000182.1 GCA_903908555.1 uncultured Chlorobiaceae bacterium
CGGTACAAATCTGGGTTCCGGATACACGATGCGAGGGATTTGCTGAGGAGTGCAAGCGGCAATCAGCACTGATCAAAAATGACCAGCATGAAAAAGAGGTTTTGCGGTTTTTAGATGAATCAGCAGACCGCGAGGGCTGGAAAGCATGAAAAGAGGCGATCTTGTTACCATTGCGCTTCAAGGTGATTACGGAAAACCCCGCCCTGCCCTTGTCGTTCAGTCCAATTTTTTTTCTGAACACCCTTCTGTGACAATCCTGCCCGTGACAAGCGACATTCGAAAAGCTCCGTTATTTCGGATTGACGTTGAGCCTACAACTGTGACCAACCTTGAAAAAAGATCACAAGTGATGGTCGATAAGGTTCAAACCGTACCTCGTGAAAAATTGGGAGCCGCCTTCGGTCGTCTCGACGATGCTACGATGCTGACGATTAATCGAGCTCTCGCCGTGTGGCTTGGCTTTGCTTGAACTCCGGTAGGGTTGGAAGGAATAGACTGAAACCGCTCTTTTCAGAGGAGAAGATTAAACACATAACCGACTATCATGATGCCCGTGGCAACAACGCCTGCAAAAACAGCAATAAGCCGGGGCTTAAGCACTTTGCGCAGGATGATCATTTCAGGGGCTGATAAGGCAATAACACTCATCATGAATGCCATAACCGTACCAAGTGCGGCGCCCTTGCCGAGCAGTGCCTGAACAACAGGAAGAATACCTGCAGCATTCGAGTACATGGGAACACCTATCAGAACAGCCACAGGAACTGACCACCAGACGCTTTTGCCCATCAGCGAAGCCATAAAGTTTTCCGGCACATAACCGTGAATTCCTGCTCCGAGACCTACCCCGAGTACAATATAGAGCCAAACCTTGCCGACAATTTCACGAACATGCCTGACGCCTTCTTGAAAACGCAAGGGCCAGCTCATTGCTCTTTCGTCCGCTTCAGCCGATATTGTACTCTCCTGCAGTTTCTGCACCCACTCTTCCAGATACTTTTCCATACGGAGTTTACCAATCACCATACCGGCCACAATGGCAACTGCAAGACCCATAACCGTGTAAAGCAGGGCAACCTTCCAGCCGAACATGCCGAAAAGGAGCGCAAGGGCAACCTCATTGATCATCGGGGCTGAAATAAGGAACGAAAAGGTCACTCCAAGCGGAATGCCCGCCTGAAGAAACCCTATAAACAGCGGTACCGCTGAACAGGAACAGAAAGGAGTAACAATGCCGAGAGTGGCGGCCATTATGTTTCCAACCCCTGTTCTATGGCCTGAAAGCATTGCCCTGGTTCGTTCGGGAGAAATAAAGGTATGGATCACCCCCTTCAGAAAAACCACGCCTGTGAGAAGCAGCAGCACTTTTGGCACTTCATAGATAAAAAAGAACAGTGCTTCGCCAAATCGGTTTATCCGGCTTATCCCCGCAAGCTGAAGCAACTGAGCAGCAAACCACTCAAGGTTATTGTAAAGCAGCAGCCACAAAACAGCTGCAGCAATAACTCCGGAAATCCATTGCACATTTGCACTTTCAGAAGCGGCGCCTGAAGGTTGACGATAAGCGGTCATAGTATATTAACAGCAACCACCGTGACTGCCTTTATTACCATGGTTTCCGCAACAGCTATGCGCTTTTTCGGTCAGCATCTCTTTGAGCTCTGCGTGTGATGGGATCCGCCCTTTAGAGAGCACCTTTTCATCGACGACGAGCGCTGGAGTCGAAAGAACGTTGTAGGCCATGATTGCCTGAATATCTTCCACTTTTTCAACTGAAGCTGCAATACCTTCAGCAGCAATTACCGCGTTTACCGCATCAGCAAGTTGATTACAGCTTGGACAGCCACTGCCAAGAATTTTTATCTTTTTCATTATTGGTCTCCAGTATAAGTTTATAAGTTTTTCGTAAATGAACGATCGTTAAAAAAAATCAGCGACAATCAGAGAGGCACTCCTTATCTGCAATAAAAAACTTCCCAAAGAGAGCTGAGGCTTTCGCCCACTGCTCCAGATTGATACAGTAACGGACTTTTGGCGGATTAATCTCACCCTGAATCAAGCCAGCTGCCATTAGGGCTTTAAGGTGCTGTGAAATTGTTGACTGAGCCATTGGAATAAGCTCCGTCAGCTCTCCTGTAAAACAACACTTATGCGACGCAAGCAGTTTCAAAATTTTCAGTCGCACCGGATGACTGAGTGCTTTGGCTATCGACGCCATCACCTCTTCATCCACGCTGTACTCAATGACTGATAATGTCCTTTGCATCATCTCCTTTTTTTAGTTCATCGCAAATATACGATTAATAACTCAAAACAAGCAATAGGCAATATCAAAGCCATCTTAGACAAGCGGCGCAATTGCGCCCCAAGTCAGATAACGAGACATTATTGTATTTTATGATCCATAATGACGTAAAATGAGACATTTAATACCTTACGGTAATCCTGATAAAAGCAAAACTCGCTCACATTTTATTTTTATTATCCCACAAATCTAAGACCTATTTTTAAAAGCGTTAAACCATCATTTGCCTCCACTGTTACTGTAACACACCCACCCTTTATTACGCTTTTGGTACAGCAATTGACATCCATGATAGAACATAAAACTTAAACATGGATGAATAATGAAAAAGAAAATTTTGACCGGGTTAACATCAGGAGCGTTGATGCTTGGCATGGTTGGAGTAGCAAATGCCACACTTGTAACTTCAATTCCTGATGGAAAAATTATTTCTATACCGGCAGTTAATTACTCCGGCATCGAGCCTCAAACTTTTGATTCTGGTAACATTACCTGGTCATCGACAAACGCCTCTAATCAAGGAGATCCACTCTTTGGCTGGGATTGGGGATACGGTTTTGGTTCGAACGGCAATTGGCTCACACCAATAGTAATGGCCGGACTTAATGAGGCGACAAGTACTTACGCTGTTACAGACACTATGACATTCAGCTTTAGTTCACCAGTTAAGGCCGTTGGCGGTTTTATAAATTATTATCCAGACGGAGGGGACCAGCCTGTCATATCGGTCTATGACGCATCAAATACTCTAATTGAGAGTGCTACACTCAATTTTTCCACTGGTGGGGATAATAATACCGGACAGTTCTATGGCTTCTCTGAGAGTAATCCTTCGATTAAATATTTTACTCTCACAGACGCATATATCGGTATTACCGATCTCACCACAACGGCTAATGCTCCGGAACCTGCCTCTATGATTCTCATTGGCACTGGCATAGCCGGGATTTCAGCAATGCGCAGAAAGAAGAAACAGCAGTCAGAACCAAGTCAGGAAACAGTCTCATTGCCTTGTTAATCGTCATCGGCTGTAAATATGCAACCCGAAGCCCTGTTATAGAACTTCGGGTTGCCATTGATGAAGTATCCTGTTAAGCAGAGAACGCTGATTCTATACCGAACTTCCTGAGCCGGGCCGCTACCTGTAAGCGTGCCATACTTCCTTCTTAGCATATATGAGTCTGGAGATTTAACTTCCATCTACGGGGGTACAAACGAATCAGCCAAGACCGCTTACGAAGTTCATAAAAATTGTAATTCGTTATCCTTCTTGCTATATAGCGTGAAATAAAAATACTTTCATGCTGTATCAACTGCCTGACCGTGATATTGAACGGTTTATAGAAGAGGATGTGCCTTACGGGGATCTAACCACATCACTCCTTGGTATTGGCTCCTTGAAAGGGGAAATAACGTTTACAACCCGTCACTCAACGGTTCTTTGCTGCACGGAAGAGGCAGCGCGCGTGCTTGAGCATTGCGGGGCAACGGTGACCACCTGTCTGGCAAGCGGTTCCGTGGTTGAAGCCGGGGTTACCTTCCTTACTGCCTCCGGGCCTTCGCGCAGCCTTCATGCCGGATGGAAAGTTGCCTTGAACCTGCTGGAATATGCGTCGGGCATTGCCACAAGAACCCGAACCATTGTAACCCGAGCCAGGGAAGTCAATCCGGGAATCAGCGTTGTCTCAACACGGAAGTCGTTTCCCGGTACTAAAAAAATTGCCCTCAAAGCGATCATGGCAGGTGGGGCGCTCCCGCACAGGATTGGCCTTTCGGATTCAATCCTTGTATTCAAGCAGCATACTGTATTTATGGGTGGGCTGGACAGCTTTCTCGAAACCTTTACCGAACTGAAAGCTAAAGCACCTGAACATACAATAATTGTAGAAGCCGAAAGTGCCGGGGACGCCTTGAAGATTGCTCGGGCAGGTGTTGACGTTGTACAGATTGATAAACTTCCTCCAGATGAACTCTTAACAGTGGTTAAGGAGATCCGACTGGCAAGACCGGGCATTACAATTTCTGCTGCAGGAGGCATCAATGCCGAAAATGCTGCTGCCTATGCTGAAACGGGTGTCAATATACTGGTACTCTCTTCAGTCTATTTCGGCAAGCCTGCAGATATAGGGGTAATTATTCATCCGTATCCGGGCGCTGAAGAGCTGCTCAAGTGATGATGCTTTCACCGGAAGATTTAACAGCAATAGGGCTATCCCTTAAAGTTGCCCTGACGGCAACAGCCCTCGCACTGCCGTTCGGCTTTGCTGTTGCCTGGCTGATTGTATTCAAGCCTATGAAGGGAAAAGTATTGCTCGAAGTTCTTATTAATCTGCCGCTTACCCTGCCCCCGGTGGTCATAGGCTATTTTCTTCTGTTGCTGCTCGGCAAAAACGGCTGGCTGGGCAAGTTGCTGACGGCTTCGGGGATAGAGATCATTTTTACATGGAAAGCTGCAGTGATTGCATCTGCTGTGGTAGGGTTTCCGCTGCTGGTGCGATCAATCCGTCTTGGAATGGAGTCAATCGACCAGCAGCTTATCGAGGCATCACGCAGCCTTGGCGCATCATGGTTTGACTCCCTCGTAACCATCGTTTTACCTCTTTCACTGAGAGGCATTATGGCTGGTTCATCCCTGATGTTTGCCAGAAGTCTCGGGGAATTCGGCGCTACAATCATTGTTGCCGGCAATATTCCGGGCATAACACAAACCATCCCGTTGGCGATTTATGATTATGCCAGTTCGCCTTCGAGCAGTACCATGGCTCTTTCACTCTGCATTGTCTCGGTTGTTATTTCCGTTACAGTGCTCTTTCTGCATGAAATACTTGCCAGACAGCTGGACAGGAGCAGTGGATTATGAAGCTGCATATAGAGGTTCAAAAAAAAATGGGCGATTTTTCCCTGCAGGTTAATACCGATATTTCCGGTGAACGGGTCGGAATTTTCGGTCAATCCGGTAGTGGGAAATCAACCCTTGTCCATCTTGTTTCAGGGATGCTTCAGCCGGATAGTGGTGAAATTTTTCTTGATGGCGATTGCCTGTTCAGCAGCACAGAAGGCATTAATCTTTCTCCTGAAAAGCGGCGCATTGCTCTTGTTTTTCAACATGCAATGCTTTTTCCGCACCTGAGCGTCAAATCAAACCTGTTATATGGCTATAAACGATGCAGTGCTGACAATAAACGGATCAGGCCGGAAGCACTCATTGAACTCCTTAAACTGCAGCCTCTTCTGGAGCGCAGGGTACAGCATCTTTCAGGTGGTGAGAAACAACGTGTGGCACTTGGCCGGGCTGTTCTTGCCAACCCGCGTCTTCTTCTAATGGATGAACCGCTTGCCGCTCTTGATGACGCACTCAGGTTCCAGATCATTCCCTATCTCGTAAGTGTGGGCGAAGAGTTCAGAGTCCCCTACCTCTTTATATCGCATTCACTGACAGAGATGCAGCTGATGACAGAGAAGGTGCTTGTTGTACAGAAGGGTCGGGTGGAGGAAGAAACTACTCCTGAGCAGCTGGCTCGCCAGAGAATGGCACAAAGCCAGAATGGTTATCTGAATTTCTTACGGCTCACTGACCCCTTGCTTCAGAACGGCTTATTCACCTATTCATGGGGACACAATACCCTCTTTATTTCAGATGGAACAGAGAATTCAGAATCGCTCTTTGAACTCTCTTCACGCGAAATTATCCTCTTCAAAAAACATCCCGAAGCAATCAGTGCCCGTAACCTGCTGAATTGTACGGTTACGGAAATGTTCAATTCAGATGGAAGGGTTGGCATTGTTCTCTCGACACAGGGCAAACAACTTGTAGCAGAAATTGTCCGCCCTGCCGCTGAGGAGCTGAACATCTCGACAGGGTCCACTCTTTTTGCTGCCATCAAAGCCTCTTCGTTCAGAAGACTTGGCTGAGGGAGATGGCAGACAAAACTTCAGTCAACTTTTTATCCTGAATCTCAGTTCATTATTAGAAGGTAAAAATTGAATTTACAGGATAGTAACCGTTATCACTATGGCAATTTCCGGTAAAAAGGTTTGTTTCATGACTGGAGCTACCGGTGTCCTTGGAGGTGAAATCGCGCTTTCAGTTGCAGGCCAGGGATACTCTGTTTTCTTTACCTATAACTCTTCGGAAGAGAAAGCAGCTCAAACCCTTGAAAAAATTCGCTGGATAAGCCCTGAGTCGCAGATGGTGCGTTGCGATGTTTCAAAACACATCGATATTGTCGGCGCTTTTGCGGCATTCCGACAGCACTTTGATCGTCTTGATCTTCTTATAGCCAGTGCTTCAAATTTTTACACTACTCCCCTGACGGACGTTACAGAAGAAGAGTGGGACAATCTGGTTGATACTAATTTGAAAGGAACATTCTTTACCATGCAGGAAGCGGTAAAGATTATGCAGAAACAATCGTTCATAGCACGAATCATTACCATGACTGATATTTCCGCAAATCTTATCTGGCGGAACTTTGCTCCCTATACGGTTTCCAAGGCAGGAATTCAGCACCTGACAAAAATCTTTGCCAAAACTTGTGCACCCGGTATTCTTGTCAATTCCATTGCTCCTGGAACGGTTACGCTCAATCTTGAAAAAGAGATGGACTCGGAGGAAGAGATGATCAAAAAAATACCGCTCAAGCGCTTAGGCGACCCACTGGATATTATTAAAACGATCACGTTTCTTCTTGAAAGCGACTATATCACCGGTCAGGTCATCAGTGTTGACGGGGGACGGCTTCTTCAGTAGGAGCGTGCGATGGAAAAGACCATTTTGTTTTTATATATTGTTTTTAAATTGGTCTAAAAAACTCATCATAACCTTTGGAACTATTATGGAACAGGAAGTCCCGGTTATAATTCACGACCATGATTTCGTGAATCCGGTAAAGGAACCGCATAGCGAGACCTTCATTCCGGAACAGGTCAAAGAGATAAGTGAAACCCTCGCTGAAGCTTTTTCGCGTTTCAAAGAGAGCGAATCGTATGATCTTCTCTTGAAAAGTGCTGATAAAGCAAAAGAGTACATCGAAAAAAACCCTGTTCAAGCGTTACTCTACACACTCGGTGCAGGTGCTTTTTTTGGGTTTTTGTTTAGAAAAAAGCGTTAACAGGCATTTATTGATGACCCTATGATGAACCGCCCTAAGGAAAAGGTTCCGCCTCGACCGACAGAAAATAGCAAACACACTGGAATCCATAAAATCCTTGATGATACGGTAACGTCTACCTATCAAGACATTATAGCGATACTGGAAGCAAAAATCGAGCTGGTCAAAATTGAGTTGACTGAAAAGATTTCGCTTGTTTCTGCCGCTGTTATTCTTGGCGTTATACTGATTATCGGCATTGCCTATCTTATCACTACCTTCGCCTTGCTCACAGGAGAGTTGCTGGGGCATCCTTTTCTCGGCTATTTCATCGTAAGCCTTATTTTTCTTTCCTGCTTTGTTTTTTTTACAAAACTAAAGCCGTTACTTCTGAAAAATCTGCTTCAAAAAATTTTCTTATCGGTCAATGACTACAAAAAATGAGCCTTTAAACAGCATTCAGGCAAGAATTGAAGAGCTGCAGAACACCATTACCGAAAAAGAAGATCAGATCAAATCAAGAGCTCTGCATCTTTCAGATAGTATCAAAGCGGAACTTGCACCAATGGAGATTGTTAAAAAATATCCAGTCCAGGCTGCCGCAGTAACCTTTCTGACCGGTTTGGTGTTAACACTGGCTTTACGTGACCGCAAACGTACCCCGTCAACGGAACAGTCAGACTGTTATCCTTCGCAACCACAGAGAAACAGTGCTCTCTATACCATCGGGCTTGATGTACTCCGCTCCGCAAAGGATCTTGGGTTCAGTTACCTTCAAAAATATATCGACAGTAAACTAAAGTAACCTGCCCATTACGCCCCACACCTTGCCGTTACCCTTGAACGCTTTCCCCATTCTTGGCTTCCAGATGACAGCCTACCTTTTATTACAGAAATTCCGTACTTTATCTAGTAAAGTAATTGATGATTTCGGGCTTTCAAGAAAAGCGGACACTATCGATATCATAGAGAGCAACAGGTTTTCAGAGATCCTTTTAACCAGTTTAATTTTTGGGCATTACACCCGACTATGACCATCCAGCATAACCCTTCAGCAGTTCAAAGTAAGGAACACTTTTATGTCAACAGGAATGCCAGGAAACTTTTTCATCTGACTGATCCTGAATTCCTCGCTTTACCCGCCACCGGTCCGGAAAGTTTTAAAAAAGCTGAGAAACAGACCGGCATTATCAATGACTATCTGATAAAACAGAAAGGTACCGAAGCTAAACCGGTTCTTCCTGCGCAGTTCAACGGCATGAAGCTGCTGCATGAACTGTTTCACTACGTCATGACGTCATCCATGGCTGCCAGGCAACCGACCCTGCTTGAAAATGCGTATGTAAAATTTGAAACGGAAATTTCAAAAGAGCAATCAACCGAATACCTGACAAGGTTTGTCACTGCATTTCCAACAGAAAAAGTTTATGCCGGATCTGAAACGCCCATATCCTGGCTGAACATACAGAACAACAAAAAATATTTGTTTGAGGAATCATTCCTCGTCTGGCTTAATTCGCAAAATCCAGCTCTTGATCAGTTTTCCGATCTCTTGACTGATCAGAACGTGATGAAGGAAGAAGCATACCGGAAACTGATTCAGACCATGCAGACCCCAATGACGGCAATGGGACCGGTAGGGCCTGGGAATATCGACCTTATTGAACTGCTCACCGAACCCATACGGCATGCGCCGTCATCTATCCTTGAACAACTCCGCTTTATCCAGCTGAAATGGTCGGGCCTGCTGGCCGAGTCTCCTCTCTGGTCATTGCTGCCTGCAGCTATTGATCTGATTGAGGATGAGGATAAGTACCTGTTTTTCGAGAAAATCGCTCGCAGGGAGGATGCCGGTAAAGAGGGGGCTTTTTTTGAAAAACACGCTCATATACCGAGTTACAGCTCTTCTGATGATGACGCTCCGGCAAATTACTCTACCGACTCATCATGGATGCCTGAAGTGGTCATGCTGGCAAAAAGCACCTACGTCTGGCTTGACCAGCTCAGCAAACTTTACCGGCGTCCTATCACCCGGCTGCAGGATATTCCCGATGCCGAACTGGACAAGATGGCTGATCGTGGCTTTACTGCTTTGTGGTTGATCGGAATCTGGCAACGAAGCTACGCCTCACAAAAAATCAAACAACTGCAGGGAAACCCTGAAGCAAAAGCATCGGCGTATGCTCTCGAAAAATATGATATATCTGAAGATATAGGGGGATATGAGGGATATGAGAACCTCAGGCACAGAACTATGATCCGAGGAATCCGTCTGGCAAGCGATATGGTTCCGAACCATACAGGAATGGATTCCGAATTGGTACGAAACAGTCCTGACTGGTTTCTTTCTACACATACACCTCCGTATTATAATTACTCCTATAACGGTCCGAATCTCAGTAGTGACTCCCACTATGGCATTTATCTTGAAGATGGATACTGGAACCGTTCTGATGCTGCGGTGACCTTTAAACGGGTTGACTACCTCACGGGCGACACACGATATATCTATCATGGCAATGACGGTACCATCATGCCTTGGAACGATACTGCTCAGTTGAACTTTCTCAGTCCTGAAGTGCGTGAAGGGGTCATTCAACAGATCCAGCATGTCGCAAGGATGTTTACCATCATACGTTTTGATGCTGCCATGGTGCTGGCTAAACGGCACATTCAACGTCTTTGGTTTCCCCCCCACGGCCAAAGTTCTGGCGTCCCTTCACGCTCCTCATGCGCGATGAGCACGGCTGAATTTGATGCCGCTATTCCTGAAGAGTTCTGGCGTGAAGTGGTTGACCGGATTCAACGGGAAGTACCGGACACCCTGCTGCTGGCAGAAGCATTCTGGATGCTTGAAGGGTATTTTGTCCGAACGCTTGGAATGCACCGCGTCTATAACAGTGCGTTCATGCACATGCTCAAAAAAGAGGATAATGCCGAGTACCGGTATCTGATCAAAAATACCCTTGAGTTTGATGCCGAAATTCTCAAGCGGTATGTAAACTTCATGAATAATCCTGATGAAGATACAGCCATTGCACAGTTCGGCAGGGGAGATAAATATTTCGGTGTCTGCATGATGATGCTGACCATGCCTGGTCTTCCAATGTTCGGCCACGGACAGGTAGAGGGTTTCACAGAAAAATACGGAATGGAATACGCCAAGGCCTATTATGATGAACAGCCTGACGAAAACCTCGTTTCACGGCACTACCGCGAGATTTTTCCAATCATGAAAAAGCGTCCGCTGTTTGCAGAGGTACGCAACTTTTTCCTCTATGATGTCTATTCTCCGGAAGGCAATGTCAATGAAAATATTTTTGCCTATTCAAACCGTCTCGCCGACGATAAAGCTCTTGTGGTGTTTAACAACCGCTTTGAACAGGCAAGTGGATGGATTAAAACCTCTGTAGGCTATCGCCAGAACAATGAAATCCGGCAGAGTTCACTGATTGACGGGCTCAACCTGAGCCATCAGGAAGGCACCTTTGTTATTTTCAGGGATCATGCCAGTGGCATGGAGTTTATCCGTTCTAACAGAGAGATTGCTGAGAACGGAATCATGGTTGCTCTGGATGGCTATAAGTACAATGTATTTCTTGAATTCAGAGAAGTACACCCTTCCAGACTCCGTCCTTACGACCGACTTGCCAGGGAACTCAACGGTCGGGGAACCGAATCAATCGAAGAGGCGGTGCTTATTATGAGCCTCGCGCCGATACACCGCTTAGTGACAGCATTTCTTTCTTCTGATCACCTTATACCTTCGCCGGCAGAACTGCATGACGAAAAAGAGGCTCTCGCGTTTGAACACTCAATTGGATTACTGCTTGAAGGTGTTGCCCAGCAGTTCAGTGAACTCATGGAAAAGCCTGTTGACCTCCCTGAAACTCTTGCCGCACAGGCATCAGCACTCTACCGCAGAGTTGATGCTCTTGCTGAGCTGCTGCCAAGCCAGCCAGACTCTCGCAAACTTCAGACCGCTCTCGGCTTGAGCAGCCAGAGTAAAGCGGACTATTTCACGATTTCGAGACACTGGATTGTGCTTGTCACGCTGCAGAGAATGGTTGAAGCAACAGTAGTAGAGAGCTCAAACATAATCGACAACTGGCTGATGCAGCGGGCCCTCTCTTCCATCTATCCAGAAAAGGGGATCACCGGCATTCCGGGCGATAACCTTCCAGATATGCTCTGCTGCATGCTCAGTCACAAACCTGAACTTATACCGGATGACCCCGAAGCACGTCTTCACGCTCTTTTAAATGGACTCTATACTGTGGAGAAAACACATCTCGGACGAATGCTGCAGTTCGATGAACGCCATCAGAAAATCTGGTTCCGTGAACACCGCTTCAGTGTGCTCATGGCATGGCTTACCCTGCTGGAATTACTGAAAGTTAAGCCGGTTGATCAAGAGACATCAAAAACAGTTATTGCAGAATGGGTTGAGGCTAATGAAACAATCGATATGCAGGCTTTTCTTGCGGGATATGAAATAGGTGAATTAATCAGGATCAACGTCTGACATTATCATCAATTTCAATACTTGGAATACAAAAGCCCGGCTGAACCGGGCTTTTGTATTTGTCGAAAAGAAACTTTCTTACCAGCCGTATACCGCGTAAACCCGATAGGTGTTGATAAGCAAAGCTGCGAGGTAGAGAAGACCTATGATTGTAAAGACAGGGCTTTTCTCCTCTCTTGATGCGCGATGGTCAAGGAATGGAATAATCAACCAGAACAGTGCTCCAATGGTAATAAGAGCAATAGCAAGAAGTTCTCCTCCTTCGAAACTGAAATCTTTAAGCACAACAAACTGTGCCCAGAAATACCATTCCGGCTTAATACCAAGAGGAGCAGGAGTGAGAGGATTTGCTTTAATACCTATTGGGCCAGGAAGAATTATGGCAAGATAGATAATCAAGGCAAGACCGATCAGCCATCCAATAGCGTCTTTGGCAAGAAAGGTCGGAAAGAACTTGTCATACCCTTTGATTAAACCTGATTCCTTGTACCCAATAGGGGCTGATGTACCAAAAACCTGAACAAGAAGAAGGTGAGCTGAAAGCAACAACATGAGAAGACCTGGCAACAGAACAACGTGTATCGAGAACATACGGGTAAGTGTTTCACCGCTAACTTCCTCTCCACCACGAAGGAGGTTAACAATAAAAGTACCGCCTGGAGCAACTTTAGGAACTTCAGTACCTACCTGAGTAGCAAAAAATGCTATCTCGTTCCATGGCAGAAGATATCCTGTAAATCCGAATCCGAGACTCAGCACAAAAAGTACAGAACCTGTCAACCACATAAGCTCACGCGGTTTGCGGTATGACTTCATAAAGAAAGTGCTGAACATATGAATAAACACAGTCAGAATCATGAGGTTCGCTGACCATACATGAATTTGACGGATAAGCCAGCCGAAAGAGACCTCTTTCTGTATAAAAACAAATGAGGCGTAAGCGTCAGCTTCGGTCGGTTTGTAGTACTGCAAAAGCAGTAAACCAGTCAAAACCTGCAGAATAAAAAAGAAGAGCGCAAGGCCGCCAAAGTAATACCAGAAAGAGAGGCGGTGTTTGGGAACTTCTTTTTTCTTCAGGTAATCAATTACAGGAATCACTACATGGAAACGCTCCTGAAACCATGTGCCCAAAGGACTGATACGAGAATCCTTGTAAGGATTCGAATCCGGACGATCTACCGGAGGTTTATAAACACCACTTTGTGATGCTGCCGGTTTTGCAGCAGCCTTTGGGGTTGCAGGTTTTGCAGCGACCGGAGCTGCCGGCTTGGCGGCACCCGGAGCAGCGGGTTTTGGCTTGGCGGGAATATTTCCTGCCCCAGCGTTCTGATTGTTTTCAGCCATCTTTCAAGACTCCCTTGGTTTTCAAAATTTAAAATTTACGCTTTTGCGATGATAAGATTTTCCCCTTCAACCCTTGCGCTAAACAATGTCAACGGTAAAGGCTGCGGACCGGAAATAATTTCTCCAGTCTGCTTGTACTTTGCTCCATGACAGGGGCAGGCGATAAGATTCAGGGCGCTATCCCAATGTACAAGGCAGCCAAGATGGGTACACACGGCACTGCAGGCAGTAAGCTTCCCATTGTCATTGACAACAAGAACCCTATCCTTGTTAAACTGATAAATCTTGAACCCTTTTGGAGGTACTTCAGAAGCTTTTCCTACTACAAGTTCTTTAAGAGTTGTAGACTTCTTTGTGGGCGGAATAATGTACTTAACGACAGGATAAAGTGTTGAAATGGCTACAGCTGCGCCGATTCCACCAACAACTTTTCCGAGAAAACTTCGACGTTCGAAATCAACCCCTTTCAGATTCTCGTCCCGTGGCTTCCCGCCGGGAACCGAACCGGATGATGAGACTGGTACACCTTCTCCAAGTGCGCCCAATCTTGATGGACTCTTGAAATTACCTTGTTGTGCCATTACGATCTATCTCCTTTTTAAAGCTTTTTATGTTATCAAATCAAAAGGCAAGTACATCACATCGGTTCAACGACAGCCACACTGTCTTCGCTATGTTTGATTCTTGTCTTGAACAGCAACCATTACAAAAGCAATTCAGAATAGCCCAAACAAATGTACAATTTATATTTTTTTTAACTATTAATCCAATCCAGAGAACTTTTAATATTATTATAGCTGTCATACATCGTGGATGACTGTCCGTCGCGCCATATACGGCTTCGGGTAAATACCCTCATGATTCTCGACTGCAGGCGCCCTGGATTAAGAAATTCTGATATCCCCTTGATACCCTCTATTTGTTTTCCGTCTATCTGCAATGACATGCCGGATGCAAACCGAAGGTAAAATGGCCCGGCATCAAGCACCTGGTTGTGGTGAACCTTCAAACAAATATTCTCATGCTGCAACTCAAGATCCCTGCTGTGGAGAGGCGAAAAAAAGCCTCGTCTGAAATTGTGTTCCCTAAATTTCACCTTATCCAGCACCGTCACTTTGTCACTTGTATTGTCGTGTAGAAGCAGCAGAACAAGGGGTTGATAGGCGTTATTGTTAAAAAACGTCACATAATAAATCAAATCAACCCGCTCTGAAAAAGCCCTTCCCCAATACCAGCGGGCAAGATACTCCTGCATCGGCAACGCTCCCACATTATGGTCATGATAACCGGTCGCACTGACAGAAATATTTCGAACAGCACCGCTCTTTTGATCAATAATATCAATCATACCGTCTACATCAGCCTTCGGCACACTCAGTAGCCACTGGTGAAGAGGAACCTTACCGGCGTTATTATCATCTTTTTTTTCGTAGACAATCCTACGGCAGGAGGAAAATAAAAAAGTTGCTTTTACAGCTTTTTGACGGGCAGGAAAGGAAAAATCGATATCGAGAGCATACTCATCTTTCAAGACGTCGTATGTAAAGCGGTTTTTTTCGAACCTTACGCCGATATCAGATCGAGTGCTTTCGAAAAGTCCATTACTTCCCTCTTTAATAAAATTAACAATCTCACGACCGTTTTCGTATAACTGGAAACTAAACCCTGAGTAATTGGAGGGCAGAGGAGCTTCTGAGGTTATACGATTTTTCCATTGTTCATAATGATTGGTATAGTATGGGGAAAATGGGAACCCGGAAAACCAGATAATTACAAAAGAAAAACCACTGAGCTTGTCTTCAGCATCGAAATACCACCACTCGTATGCTCCGGCCTGCTGTAAATCATGCCAGACTTCCTGATCACGCTCGGTCGTAATATTCATGCCGGCATTGGGTTATGTTCAAACACGGAAGCTGTGCTCGATGCTTTGCATGACATTTGATACCTTTGTAAATGTGGAAAGCAGGAAAAAAAGAGTGGACATGCATTGTATATCGGGGCAACTTCGAGGAAACTGCCGTTACTGGGTGTGGACAGAGAGGGAATCGAACCCCCGACACAAGGATTTTCAGTCCTTTGCTCTACCAACTGAG
>CAIVSG010000183.1 GCA_903908555.1 uncultured Chlorobiaceae bacterium
AGGCCGGCGTACGCAATAATGTAGCCGGGTTTGTGTTTCAGCAGTTTCATCTGCTCAAGCGGATGGACATTGTCGATAATGTCCGGCTCCCTTATATCTACAGCGGTCTGAAAGGAAACTTTCGCAAAGAGGCGATTGACCGGCTCAAGATGGTTGGTCTTGAACATAGAATTGATCACACGCCCAACCAGCTTTCGGGAGGTGAACAGCAGCGTGTTGCCATAGCAAGGGCGCTCGTTCGTGATCCGTTGATCATTTTTGCCGATGAACCGACAGGCAATCTCGATACGAAGAATTCCGCAGAGATCATGAAAATTCTGCAAGGCCTTCATGCAGAAGGGAAAACCATCATCATGGTTACTCATGAAAATGAGATCGCTGAATATGCGGGGCGTGTCATTACCATGAGGGATGGTGTTATCCTTACCGATCAACGCAACCCGGGAAAAGAACCCTCAATTGCCACTGCAAAAGAGTTGGGGTTTGACATCCATGGCGCAACAAAGGGCTCTCTCTTGCAGGATGGCCGGTTTATCGGCTTTATTGCACAGGCCTTTCAGTCAATATTAGCCAACAAGATGCGCTCTTTTCTTTCTGTGCTCGGAATTCTGGTTGGCGTTGCATCAGTCATTGCCATGATGGCCCTTGGAGAGGGCGCTAAAGCATCAATGCAGGAACAGCTGAAATCGATGGGATCCAACATGCTTTCGATCAGGGCAGGATCGGCGAAAATCAGGGGAGCCGCACAGGGGGCAGGAGCAGTTGCCCGTTTTACCTTTCCTGATGTGGACGAGATCGCTTCGCTGCATACGCTGGTAAAAAATGCCAGCGGGGACGTTAACGGAGCTGGTCGAATAGTCTACGGCAACAAAAACTGGAGTTCGAGCCTGAGCGGTGTGGGCTATGATTACGGCACAATGCGTGCGGCGATTCCTTCAATCGGGCGATGGTTTACCCCTGAAGAGATTCAGGCCCGTGAAAAGGTGGCTATTATCGGGGTGACGGTTGTCAAAGAACTCTTTGGCTCGACTAATCCGCTTGGCAAGACCGTTAAAATCAACAGGATTAATTTTACGGTTATCGGTATTGCTCCGGCCAAGGGATTTTCCGGATCGCATGACGATGACGACGTTGTTATTATTCCGGTCAACACAGCAATGTATCGTGTGCTTGGCAAAAACTATCTCAGCGGTATTTTTGTCGAGGTTGCCTCACCCACCCTGATTGAACAGACGAAAAGTGCGATCAGTGCGCTTATCATCAAACGACACCGGTTGAAAGAGGGTGACGACTCCTTCAATATCAGGGACATGACTGAAATTCAAAAGATGCTCAGCAGCACCACGCAGACCATGAGCCTGCTTCTTGGCTCCATTGCCGCCATCTCACTGGTGGTCGGAGGCATAGGGATTATGAATATCATGCTGGTTTCCGTGACTGAACGAACCAGGGAAATCGGGCTCAGAAAGGCTATTGGTGCCAGAAAGAACGATATCATGCTGCAGTTTCTGGTCGAGTCGGTTGGCTTGACGGTAAGCGGAGGGTTTATCGGCGTAATTATAGGGATCGGCATCTCCCTCATTCTCTCCTTTTTTGCCGGCTGGTCAGTCATAACCTCACCGATATCGGTTGTGCTTGCTACGGCGTTTTCAGCACTTACCGGGATTTTCTTCGGTCTCTGGCCTGCCAGAAAAGCAGCTGAACTTAAACCAGTCGAAGCGCTCCGATACGAATAAAAAAAGAGGTTAAAAAAACTTTCATTTTCACCGCAAGATTCTGAAAGAAATCGCGTCACAGTTAATGAGTGGATGAAAAAGTTGAAAGATGATCTATGCTTATGTTCTGATGTATATGGCAGCAACGGGTCGGGTTTGGTTGTGTGTGTTGACTGGTGATGATTCAGGGTGGAAAATATGACTGATGATTGATAGTTATAACCAGGCAGGTTGTTGTTTTTGATAGCGAAGAAGTTCTTTTTTACTTCTTCGCTATTTTTGTATTTCCAGTTTTGAACTACTTCGTTCAGTCTTTCATTGCGCAGAAATAGCCATAAACGCAAAACACCCCGCCTGTTTATAGCGGGGTGTTTTGCGTTTACTAATGTTCTTGTCGTTTCCGGTCAGGATGCAAGTGCTTCCTGTACTTTTTTAGCAGCATCGCGCAGACCGTTGGCTGAAATAAGGTTCAACCCTGAATCATCAAGCATTTTTTGAGCAATTGGAGCATTGGTGCCTTCGAGCCTTACAATAACCGGCAGGTGCAGGCCGATCTTTCTTGCAGCCTCGATAATGCCTCCTGCAACGCGGTCGCATCGTACAATGCCGCCGAAAATGTTGACAAGAATTGCCCTGACGTTTTTGTCACTCAGAATAATCTTGAATCCTTCTTCAACAGTCTGAGGGCTGGCTGAACCACCAACATCAAGGAAGTTGGCTGGTTTTCCACCAGCGAGCTGGATCATGTCCATGGTAGCCATGGCAAGTCCTGCACCGTTGACCATACAGCCTACATTGCCATCAAGGCGGACATAGTTGAGATTTGATTTTGAAGCTTCCACTTCAAATGGGTCTTCTTCGCTGATGTCCCTCAGTTCAAGAAAATCTTTATGGCGGAAGAGTGCGTTGTCATCAAAATTGATTTTGGCGTCAAGTGCCAGTACTTTTCCCTCTTTGGTGACCACAAGTGGGTTGATTTCAGCTATTGCCGCATCAATCGAGGTATATGCGGAGTAAAGCGCTGAAATAAAACGGACAGCATTCCGGAACTGATCATCCTTAAGGCCAAGAAAAAATGCGGCTTCCCGTGCCTGAAAATCCTGTATCCCGTACAATGGATCAATCTGGATTTTCAAGATTTTTTCAGGGCTCTCTTCAGCTACCGTTTCAATTTCCATGCCGCCTTCAGTCGAAACCATCAGAACATTTCTTGACGTTGAGCGGTCAAGCGTGATGCCGACATAAAACTCTTTTTCAATATTCATGCCCTCTTCAACAAGCAGGCGTCTGATCTCTTTGCCTTCAGCTCCTGTCTGATGGGTAACAAGAGTCTTGCCAATTAATTCCTGGGCAATAGCAAAGGCTTCCTCAGGTGATTTGGCAAGCTTTACCCCACCTGCTTTCCCCCTGCCTCCGGCATGAATCTGTGCTTTAACAACCACCACAGGGCTGGTCTGCTGGGCAAAGAGCTGCTCTGCGGCCTGTTTTGCCTCTTCAGGCGAATATGCTACAATTCCTTTTGGTACGGCAACCCCGAATTTTCTCAGGATATCCTTGCCTTGATATTCATGAATGTTCATATTGTTGGGTATTGGGTTACTGACGACAGTTTGCACTCGTAATGCACCGGGAAACCCCGAAATTGGGCAAAGAGCACAGTATAATGAAAATTACGATGACGGTAAAGTCCTTGAGCGCCAACAGAACAATATTTATTTAATAATTATGATGGAATTGACGTATTGCATGGAGCTCGCTTTCCGTGAAGCAATAAAAGCGTTTGAGAGAAAAGAGGTTCCTGTTGGTGCAGTTGTGCTTGACAGTAACGGTCACGTTATCGGGAAAGGGTATAACCAGGTTGAAGCTTTATGCGATGCTACAGCTCATGCCGAAATGATTGCGTTGACTTCGGCCATGGCTACTGTTGGGAGCAAGTATCTCAATGATTGCACTCTTGCAGTGACTCTCGAGCCTTGCCCGATGTGCGCCGGTGCTATCGTAAATGCAAAGGTTGGACGGCTTGTCTTCGGTGCCTATGATCCAAAAATGGGAGCGTCAGGGACGGTTATGAATGTAACCGGGTGCGCTCAGCTCAATCATCAGCCCGAAGTATTTGGCGGTATTATGGAAAAAAAGTGCCGAACTCTTCTCCAGGACTTTTTCCGGGAGCTGCGCCAAAAGCCCTAAGTGATTATAAGTATAGGTACTATAGTACCTATGCTTCGTCTTTTTTAGTAACAATATTTTCCCGAATAATCTGCTTCAGTGAGCTTGCCAGGTGGGAAACGATGTCCTGAGCCATGCCGCTCCCTGAAGATGGTTGCGGAATGGTGTCGAGACTATCCATACCAGCGTTTTTTACTGCCTTGCTGATAGTTACTGAAAGGATCGGGTTACACTCTTTGACAATCTCTTTCAGCATGAATGATGCCTCAAACATGCTTTGTTGAATAATCTCCTTTTTTTCTTTTTTCGTCATTGCCTGACATTGGTGGGTTGCGATAATACCGGCAAGGCAGGTAAGATAAGTGTTGGTTGAACCTGCAAGAAAAAGATTGAGAAAAAACGGAGTCAGCAGGTTTCCGCCGGGCAGCAGTGAAGAGAGGGTATTGCTGAACGACGACTGTATAATCGGCTTGATATGGGCAGGCAGTTCCTCCTTCCTGAAATCAGCAAGCGGCAGGGATTCATAGACGGAGCGAACAAGGCTGATGAACTCTCCGAGGTGCTGCTCGCGGTTGTGGATGGTATAGATACCCCATATCACCTTGATGTTGTTCAAGAGGGAGGTGGTGGTTCCGTAAGAGGTATTCTGGGCAAAAGCCCCTACAAAAAAGTTTTTTGTAGCGATCTGCTTGGTGATGTTAAGGGAGTCAACCTCCAGAAACTTGAGGTTTGTTCGAACCCAGCGCTGATCCCTTGGCTGTTTTGCAGCATCTGGATGCATGGAGTGAACCGGCAATCTGGCGCCCAGATAGCCGGAATAGATATCCATTTCTTTAGAGCTTTCCTGTTCCGGCAAGTCTGGCGCTTTAGGAACTGAAAAAAACCGGATTGCTTTGTAAAGAGCAGCAAGGAGCAAGGCTGTGCTGAAAAGAAGGAAAACAAGTCCCGCATAAGGGAGGATTGAATCGAGAAGCTTTGCCGCCGCATGTAACTGATTGACGATAAACACAATCGTCATGAGTATGACCACCACAAGTGCGGTATACAAAAATGAGCTTGCTTTTCGTTTCATATCGGCAGTTTATTGACGGGCTTCAACCCGTCAGAAAATAAGTTCTCTATTGCTTTAAGATACTCGTTTCCTGCCGTATAATCCTCTAAGAAATAGTTTCCGGTTCCGGGAGTTTTATAGAGTGGTCACGGCTGAATTGATAATCAAGGAAAATATCCTCAGCTGATGGAAGCTGCCATTTCCCGTTTGGAAGTTTGTTCGTTGTTTCCTTGAGGCGGTAGGTCAATTGGCCGCATGTCCAGCAATCGTAATTCGCCATGCCTGTACAAAGGCAGGTTTTCTCTTTGATAACCAGCGGTTCTCCGGGTTTCCTTGCAGCAAGTGCCTGGTAATACTCGTCGATATAGGTGCATGTTCCGCCATTTTCCAGCAAATAGCCAAGGCCTTCGCAGTTTGGCTTTATCGCATAGCGCAATGTTGGCGAATTAGTAAGCATCCGCATGGGATAGCCTGTGGTAGAAGCCATATTGACAACAATATCCTCTTCACGCGCATTGATATAGTGCTGCTTCACCTCTGACGGCAGTCCAGCTTCTTTGCTGATCGTAAACCGGGTTGCCACCTGTACGCCTGCACCTCCCATTTTAAGATAATCAACAGCATCGGTGCCGGTAAAAACACCTCCTGCAGCGATGACCGGAATGTTCAGCTCTTCTTTTTTCAAAAAAGCAAGAACGTCAGCGAAAATGGTCTGAAGATTAACCTTCTGCCAGTCATCAGCTCCAAAGCCGAGGTGACCTCCGGCCAGTGGCCCTTCAACTATAATGTAGTCAGGCAGACGATCAAGGCGAACTGCCCGTTTCAAAAAGATGGAAAGTGCTCGGACCGAAGAGATGATAATGCCGATTTTAACATCACGAAACCGCTTGTGATCCTGAATAAGATCAAGGGTGCGGAGATTGAGGCCGGCGGCAAGGGTAAGCCCGTCAATGCCTCCATCCATGGCAGCACAGAGTCTGACTTTAAGCGTTTCGACTGAGCTGTTCATGGTCAGTTTTTCCATGCAGTTCAAAAAAATCGCGCCTTTACCAGTTTTTTGTGATACCGTATACTCGATATACTTTTTTTGTGCTTCCGCCAACTCTTCCAGGTCAAACAGGACCGCGGATTTATCAGGGTTTTTACTGTATGCAGCGTACTGTTTCCTTTTCCTGCTTACATACGAAGTTTTCAATATTCTGTCGCAGACATAACCGATCAAGGCGTCGGAAATATGGCCGATCCCGCCGAGTCTTTCAGCAGCGAGAGCAAGTTCGGTTGTTGAGATATTAACTCCCATACCGCCGATAATGATGGGCACATATTCCTTTCCACCTATTTGTAACCTGAAATTGTCTACGTTCATTGTTTTTTTATCAGTATAAGAGCATTTACAGATCATTCATACCACTGAGTTGGCTGGGGGGGGAAGTCCGAAAGAGTGCAACCGGTATCCACGCCAAAAATTACTTAAGATATCATATTTCGATTTATAAATCTATAGACATTTCTTAGAAAAAGCCTTGCTTTACAACAATCCGAAGCATTCTTACGTGAACTTTAATGCTATGGTGTTGATGAAGTTTGAGAAAAGATGTGGAGAATATTAAATTGCAGGCCAATTAACGAGGGGAAATTGTTCCGGAATTAAAAAGAATCCAGAAAAAGGGGATCACTACTATGATAAAACTTGTCTTGTTGCGGCATGGAGAGAGTCAATGGAATCGTGAAAACCGATTTACTGGATGGTATGATGTTGACCTTAGCGATCAGGGGAGAAATGAGGCTGCAAATGCAGGAAAACTCCTTCAGGATGAAGGGTTTATTTTCGACGTAGCCTACACCTCGGTTCTTAAACGAGCAATCAGGACCTTGTGGAGTGTGCTTGATGGAATGGATTTGATGTGGATTCCTGTTTTCAAGAGTTGGCGGCTTAACGAACGCCATTATGGAGCACTTCAAGGGCTTAACAAGTCTGAGACTTCTCAGAAGTATGGTGAAGAGCAGGTGCTTGTATGGCGGAGAAGCTACGACACCCCGCCACCTGCGCTTGAAAAAACTGATAAGCGCTATCCAGGTGAAGATCCGCGATATGCCGGCCTTGCTGAATCGGAGATCCCTTTAAGCGAATGTTTGAAAGATACCGTTGATCGCTTTCTCCCTTTATGGCATGAAACAATAGCCCCGGAAATCCGCAAAGGAAAGAGGGTTATTATTGCAGCACATGGAAACTCCCTGCGCGCACTCGTAAAATACCTTGATAATATTTCCGAGGACGATATTGTTGGCGTAAACATCCCGACAGGTATTCCTCTTGTCTATGAGCTTGATGATAATCTCAAAGCTCTGAAAAGTTATTACCTTGGCGATCAGGAAGCCTTGCAGCATGCCGTTAATGCGGTTGCCAGCCAGGGGAAAGCTTAGCCCGCGAGGGGCGACCGCTGCTTTAGGTTATTTTGTTAAAAAACTTTTATATTCTGCACTTTAATCCGTCGATTGCCTTTTTTTTGAAACTGTTTGAAAAGTTGTGCCTGAAAATATGAACGTTACTCGGTTAAATGCGGGGCTCTATGATCCTCAGTTTGAGCATGATGCCTGCGGTGTAGGGTTTGTTGCCCATATAAAAGGTGTCAAGTCCCATGAAATTGTTGAGCAGGGCTTAAAAATAAATGAAAACCTCAAACATCGTGGAGCCTCTGGATGTGAAAAGAATACCGGCGATGGTGCAGGAATTCTTCTTCAGATTCCCGACAAGTTCCTCCGCAAGGCTTGTGCTGAACGAAATATTGAGCTTCCAGCGGAAAAACAGTACGGCGTAGGCATGCTTTTTCTTCCGCCGGATATATCACAGCGGCGTGCTATCGAAGATATCTGCCGCCAGATGATACAGGCTGAAGGCCAGAAATTTCTCGGTTTCAGAAAAGTGCCGACCTGCAATGACTCCCTCGGTGATACAGCGCGATCCGAAGAGCCGGTTGTCAAGCAGCTCTTTGTCGGTTGGGGCAAGGACATTCTGTCTGAACTTGAATTTGAAAGAAAGCTCTACATCATTCGTCGCCGCATTACAAAACGGGTAAAATATACAGCGGGTCTTCTTGGAAGCAGCTATTTCTATATATCAAGTCTTTCAGGCAGAACTATTGTCTATAAGGGCATGCTTCTGCCAGAGCAGGTTGGAGAGTTTTATCCTGAACTCCACGATGTCGATATGGAAAGCGCTATTGCTATGGTGCACTCCCGTTTCAGCACGAATACTTTCCCCAGTTGGGACAGGGCGCACCCATACAGATATTTGAGCCATAACGGCGAAATTAATACGCTCAGGGGCAATGTCAACTGGATGAATGCAAGGGAGAAAAACATCCGTTCAAAAGTGTTCGGTGACGCTCTTGAAGATATCAAGCCGGTTATACTTGAGGACGGCAGCGATTCTGCCATTCTCGACAATGCTTTCGAATTTCTCGTCCTTTCAGGCCGTTCTATGGCACATGCCGCCATGATGATTATTCCTGAACCATGGTCAGGCAACAATGGAATGTCCCCGGAGAAAAAAGCATTTTACGAATACCACAGCTGTATAATGGAGCCATGGGATGGGCCTGCATCAGTAACATTTACCGATGGTGTTCAGATTGGCGCCGTACTCGACCGCAATGGACTTCGTCCTTCACGCTACTATATCACAAAAGACGACCTTGTTATTATGGCTTCAGAGGTCGGAGTGCTTGACATTGCACCTGAACGGATTCTCAAAAAGGACCGTCTGCAGCCAGGCAGGATGTTCCTCGTCGATACTCTTGAAGGTCGGATCATCTCCGATGAAGAGATCAAGCAGACCATTGCCAGTGAAAAGCCTTACGGAGAGTGGATTGAGCGCAATATGATCGATCTGGAAGCTCTTGAAGATCACCCTCAGCTCAAAAACCCTGATGAAGACAAGTACAGCCTGACTGCTCGCCAGAAGGTATTCGGCTATACTCAGGAAGATATCTACCTGCAGATAAAGACGATGAGCGAAAAAGGGGTGGAACTTGTAGGATCAATGGGTAACGATACACCATTGGCGGTTCTGTCAAATAAATCCAAGCTCTTATACGATTATTTCAAGCAGCTTTTCGCCCAGGTTACCAATCCCCCGATTGATTCCCTCAGGGAGGAGCTTATAACCTCAACAATGGTCATGCTTGGCACCGAAGGTCAGCTGCTTGACTCGTCCGAGGTGAATTGTCGTCGGATCCGCTTGCCCCACCCTATTTTGACCAACCAGTCCCTTGAAAAAATCAGGGGAATCGATCAGCCCGGATTCAGAGCAGTTACGCTTCCAATATTTTACGATGTATCCAAAGGCGGCAAAGGTATTGAGGCTGCCATGCAGGATCTTTACCGTCAGGCAGAGAAGGCGTCAAGCAAGGGTGTCAATATTATCATTCTTTCCGATAAGGGAGAAATTGAAAAAAACCGTGCTCCAATTCCTGCACTGCTTGCTGTATCAGGTCTGCACAACTTCCTTATCAATGCCGGTATAAGAACAAAGATCGGTCTGGTGCTGGAATCGGCAGAGCCAAGGGCTGTACATCACTTCGCCATGCTGATCAGTTACGGAGCGGGAGCGATCAACCCTTATATGGCGTTTGAAACAATTCATTCGCTGGTACAGTCAGGCCAGGTAAAACTGGATGAAAAAGGCGCTGTTAAAAATTATATAAAGGCAGCTGTCAAGGGTGTTGTGAAAACCATGGCGAAAATGGGCATTTCAACGATCCAGAGCTACCGCGGCGCACAGATATTTGAGGCCGTCGGTCTCAATACCCAGCTTGTTGATGCCTATTTTACCCGCACGCCTACCCGTATTGAGGGTATTGGCATTGATATTGTGGCCGAAGAAGTACGCAAACGCCATGAATCGGTATTTCCTCCGACAGGCAACAAGGTTAATCGCGGTCTTGAAGCCGGAGGTGAAAGAAAATGGCGTTATAACGGTGAATATCATCTCTTCAGTCCTGAAGCCATCCATGTTCTGCAGCACTCATGCAGAACCGGCAACTATGAGATGTTTAAAAAATATGAGAACCTTATCGACGACCAGAGCGAGCATCTCTGCACGATCCGCGGCTTGATGGATATCAATTTCAGTGAGAACCCTGTTCCGCTTGAAGAGGTTGAGTCGGTAGAAGTCATCCTGAAAAGGTTCAAGACAGGAGCCATGTCATACGGTTCCATCAGTCAGGAGGCTCACGAAACTCTTGCCATTGCCATGAACAGGCTTGGAGGCAGGAGCAATACCGGTGAAGGCGGAGAGGATCCTGCAAGGTTCCACAAAGAACCCAACGGTGACTCAAAAATGTCGGCCATCAAGCAGGTTGCCTCAGGAAGGTTCGGTGTTACCAGTGAATATCTTGCCAGTGCCAATGAGATACAGATCAAGATGGCTCAGGGAGCTAAACCCGGAGAAGGCGGACAGCTTCCGGGTTCAAAAGTATATCCGTGGGTAGCCAAAGTGCGTCACTCAACACCCGGTGTCGGTTTGATTTCGCCGCCGCCTCATCACGATATTTATTCAATCGAAGATCTTGCACAGCTTATTCATGACCTCAAAAATGCCAACCATAAGGCACGCATTAACGTAAAGCTTGTCTCTACCGTTGGTGTAGGTACTATTGCTGCAGGGGTCGCCAAGGCTCATGCCGATGTTGTGCTTATAAGCGGTCACGATGGAGGAACCGGCGCATCGCCTGTTTCAAGTATCATGCATGCAGGCATGCCTTGGGAGCTCGGTCTTGCTGAAGCGCACCAGACTCTGGTGCTCAATAATCTGCGCAGCCGCATTGTTGTCGAGGCGGATGGTCAGCTTAAAACCGCCAGGGATATTGTTATTGCAGCCATACTTGGCGCTGAGGAGTTCGGTTTTGCCACAACGACTCTTGTCGTTATGGGCTGCGTTATGATGCGCTGCTGTCAGGACGATTCCTGTGCAGTTGGTGTTGCTACCCAGAATCCTGAACTTCGCAAGAATTTCAAAGGTAAACCTGAGCATGTTGAAAACTTCATGCGCTTTCTTGCCGAAGGCGTTCGGGAGTACATGGCGCGTCTCGGAGTCCGCACAATTAATGAACTTGTCGGGCATACCGAAATTCTTTCCATGAAAAAATCAGTCAACCACTGGAAAGCTCAAGGTATCGATTTGTCCAAGATTCTTTACAAGGCAGAGGCTGATGAACAGGAAACCCGTTACTGCACCATTGCTCAGGAGCATGGTCTCGACGAAAGTCTTGACCGTACCGTGCTGCTTTCCATTTGTGAGCCGGCTATCAAAAGAAAAGAAAAGGTTTCCAGCACACTTCCCATCAGAAACACTAACCGGGTGGTCGGCACTCTTGTCGGCTATGAAGTTACTAAAGCCTATGGATCTGCCGGCCTGCCGGATGACACTATCCATTTGAAATTTTCCGGTTCTGCCGGTCAGAGTTTCGGTGCATTTATTCCAAAGGGCATGACCCTCGAACTTGAAGGAGACGCCAACGACTATGTCGGCAAAGGTCTTTCCGGCGGGCGCATAGTGGTCTATCCATCAAAAGCCTCTTCTTTTATTCCCGAAGAGAATATCATTATCGGCAATGTCGGTTTTTACGGCGCAACTTCCGGAGAAGCCTTTATCAGAGGTATGGCCGGCGAGCGTTTTTGCGTGCGTAACAGCGGCCTGAACGCTGTTGTAGAAGCCATCGGTGATCATGGTTGCGAATATATGACAGGCGGAACCGTTATTATTCTTGGAAAAACCGGACGGAACTTTGCTGCCGGCATGTCGGGCGGCATAGCCTATGTCTACGATGCAGACGGTACGTTTGCCGAAAACTGCAACCATGAGATGGTCGGTCTCTATTCTGTCGACGACCCGCTCGAGCTTGCAGAACTTCACTCTATGATTGAAAGGCATGTCGCCTATACCGGAAGCGAACTTGGACGCGCAATTCTTGCTGACAGTGATCTTTTCCGCCAGCGTTTCGTCAAAATCATATCGCACGATTACCAGAGGGCTCTTGATGCGATGGCAGAAATTAAGGCAGCAGGGATCACCGGTGATGAAGCCGTTATGGCTTCGTTCGAAAGAAATGTTCATGATCCGGCACGTGTTTCAGGAAATTGATATCGAAAAAGAGCTGTACGGCACTGTTTTGAAAAGATTAAATTATTGATATGGGCAAAGTTAAGGGTTTTATGGAGTTCCAGAGAGCATTGCCTGCAGACAGGGAGCCTCTCGAAAGAATAAAAGATTGGCAGGAGTTTCATAAGGATATGCCTCAATCTGCATTGCAGAACCAGGGTGCGCGATGTATGGATTGCGGTACGCCTTATTGCCATACAGGGTTTATGCTGAGCGGTATGACAAGCGGATGCCCGATCCACAATCTTATTCCCGAATGGAATGACTACGTCTATAAAGGGTTCTGGCATGAGGCTTATGACCGGTTGATGAAAACCAACAACTTCCCGGAGTTTACCGGAAGGGTCTGTCCTGCTCCATGCGAGGGTTCCTGTGTGCTTGGCATTATTGAACCTCCGGTCACCATCAAGAATATTGAGTACTCGATTATCGAGCATGCATTTGCTGAAGGGTGGGTCGAGCCGAAAACAATTGCCTATAGAACGGGGAAAAGGATAGCGGTTGTCGGTTCAGGCCCTTCAGGACTTGCCTGTGCTGACCAGCTTAACAAGGCCGGTCACAGTGTGACCGTGTTCGAGCGGGATGACCGTATCGGAGGCCTTATGATGTTCGGCATTCCGAACATGAAGCTTGACAAAAAGTTGGTTGTCGAGCGCCGTATTGATCTCATGAGAAAAGAGGGCGTCATTTTCATGGAGAGCACGGAGGTTGGTGTCGATTATCCGGCCGACAAATTGCTTGAAGAGTTTGATGCAGTGGTTCTCTGTACAGGAGCTACAAGGCCTCGCGACCTTTCAGCCGAAGGGCGGGAATTTTCAGGCATCCATTTTGCAATGGATTTTCTACGCTCAAGTACTAAAGCATTGCTTGACGAGAGTGCCCCGGTTCTTTCTGCTGCCGGAAAAAATGTTGTTGTTATAGGAGGCGGAGATACCGGTACCGACTGTGTAGCTACATCGTTGCGCCAGGGGTGCAAGAGCGTCATACAGCTCGAAATTATGCCACAGCCCCCCGCTGAACGCCAGCTCGACAATCCATGGCCTGAATGGCCGAAGACCTTTAAGGTCGACTACGGACAGGAAGAAGCTGCGCTTGTTCAGGGTGACGATCCGAGAAAGTATTCCATGATGACCAAAAAGTTTCTTGCCGACGAAAAAGGAGCACTGAAAGCTGTTGAGGTTTCCGAGGTGGAGTGGGTTAAAACTGACGGAAGATATTCCCCGATTCCTGTTCCCGGTACGGAACAGATTATCTCTGCCGAGCTTGTCTTGCTTGCCATGGGGTTTATCGGACCCGACGAGCATCTTCTACAGCAGCTTCAGGTTACTCAAGATGAACGCTCTAACATAAAAGCGACTGACAAAAAATTTCTCACCAATCGCGAACGCATCTTTGCTGCCGGCGATGCCCGCCGTGGTCAAAGTCTTGTCGTCTGGGCAATTCGCGAGGGACGCTCTGCCGCCCGTGAGTGTGACCGGTTTTTGATGGGTGAAACAAGTCTCCCCTAAACGATTGAGAGAGTTTATACGTTATAGCCCGTACATCATTGAAATTTATTCTTAATCAAGTCGGCTTATGGAACAGCAAAAACTCAGGGATCTTCTCGAAACGCTTCACCGGGAGCTTGAACAGGTTGATACTGTTGATAAAACCACGGTAGCGGTTTTAACGAACCTCCGGGAGGATATAAGCAAACTTGTTTCTGAAGATGCAGGTGCCATTCATGAAAATGAATCTCTTATGGAGCGCATGAAAGAGGCTGTTGATCATTTTGAAGCCGGCCATCCCAAACTGAGTTTGACCATTCAGCATGTGCTGGATAGTCTGGCAAATATGGGATTTTAAAGAACTACCTTATTAACATATTGAAGGTTCGAGTGTTTCATGACAAGAGAAAGAGAAACAGGAAAAGGTAAAACAAGGGGTGGTAACGGAAACGGCAACGATCAGGTTTTCTGTTCATTTTGCGGAAGAAGTGCTCAGGAGTCTGCAAGCATGGTTGCCGGTCCGAGAGCATTCATTTGTGACCGCTGCATTAAAACATCCTATGAGATCCTTCGCAAGGAGCTCAGTGCCATACAGCAGCCTGAGCGTCCTTCAGAGAAGCCGTTTCAGCCGCGTCTGGTAAGCCCTAAAGCCATTATGGACTCCCTCGACCAGTATGTTGTCGGTCAGGAGATTGCCAAAAAGTCACTTTCGGTAGCGGTGTACAATCATTATAAAAGGATTGAATCACAGGAATGGACGCGCGATGACGACGGCGTTGTTATTGAAAAGAGCAATATTCTTCTTATAGGCCCTACCGGCACAGGAAAAACTCTCCTTGCCCAGACGCTTGCCAATCTCCTCGAAGTTCCGTTTTCAATTGTGGACGCTACTTCTTTGACTGAAGCCGGCTATGTTGGTGACGATGTTGAAACCATTCTTGCACGTCTGCTTCATGCTTCTGATTTTAATCTTGAGCGTGCAGAGCGCGGCATCATCTATGTAGACGAAATTGATAAAATTGCCCGTAAATCCGCCAATGTCTCCATTACCCGCGATGTTTCCGGTGAGGGAGTCCAGCAGGCCCTGCTGAAAATACTTGAAGGTGCCGTTGTAGGCGTTCCGCCTAAAGGTGGCCGTAAGCACCCCGAGCAGCAGTTGATCAACATCAATACCAAGAACATTCTCTTCATCTGCGGTGGTGCCTTTGAGGGTCTTGACCGCCTGATTGCCAGAAGAGTCTCAAAATCTTCAATGGGCTTTGGTGCGAAGGTTAAACATGGTCAAACAGGCTACGATCCTGAAATTCTTCGCCTTGTCGCTCAGGAAGACCTGCACGAGTATGGGCTGATTCCTGAATTCATAGGACGTCTTCCTGTCATTTCCACCCTTGATATGCTTGATGCGAAGGCCTTGCGCAATATCCTTGTGGAGCCAAAAAACGCCATTACCAAGCAGTACAGGAAGCTGTTCGAAATGGATGGCGTTGACCTTGAGTTTACCGATGAGGCGTTGGATAAAGTGGTAGGAATTGCCATTGACCGCGGCACAGGCGCCAGGGCACTGCGTTCAGTACTCGAAAATGTAATGATCGACATCATGTTTGATCTTCCATCGATGAAAGGCATCCATAAATGCGTCATTACCGCCGAAACAATCGAGAATAAAGCGGCGCCGGAGTACGTTTCAGGCACCAGGACTCAGAAAAAAACCGCATAATCTGCAAAATCAGGGGCAGTCGCCCTTTGCATTTTATAAATGATATTCTATATTTCGACCCATTCGAAAGGGACGATTAGCTCAGTTGGTTAGAGCGCTACATTGACACTGTAGAGGTCAGAAGTTCGAATCTTCTATCGTCCACACCACACTTAAAAGCCTGCAAAATAACAACTTGCAGGCTTTTCTTTTTCCTCTTTGAGTCATCAATATCACTTCATTTTTATCGTTTTTGATCGTTGTTTAGCCTTTTTTATATTAAATCTGCGACGTATATGCGACGCGGATTTTTCTGCTGATGCCTAAAAAAGGAGGCGAAAATGAGACTGACTCTCAAACACCGTGTTTTGGGTTCAAAGGATCGAAAAGGCTGGCACTCGTTTTTTATCGAAATTTTCGATCATGGAGTGCGGCGATATGAGCCGCTTGATATTGTTGTTGATCCTACAGATCGAGCCCAATACAGAGATGTTCTCCAGTTTTGCCAGGATGTTATTGCAAGACGTCAACTTGAGCTCAAGGGGTTATCTACCGGATTGATACTGCCAGGTTCCCGTCAGGATAAAGGTGATTTCGTTATTTATTGCAAGAATATTACAGAAAAAATACTTAATATAAATACAAGGGAAAGCGGACTTGGAGCAATAAAGAGTCTTGTCAAATATGTTCCAGATGGTGTAAGGTTTTGTGATATAGACCATCACTGGTTGCAGGGATATCAGGACTTTCTTCTTAACGCATATTCGCAAAACACTGCTCGAACGTACTCGACCAAGATCCGGCAGGTTATTAACAAGGCTGAAAAAGATGGTTATGTTATCAATAATCCGAACAAGCTGGTTCCGCAGATATCTGAGCATGAAGGGGAAATAAAATACCTTTACTTTGAAGAAATCATGCTCATGGATAAGACGCCGCACCGACATCTTGGGCGCAGAGCTGCTTTTCTGTTCAACTGTTTTGTTCCAGTGCGTTCCGGTGATCTTGTCAATATGAATGAATCAAATATACGTCCGGATGGTGTCGGAGGTTTTGAGGTCTATTTCCGGCAGGAAAAAAAACAGAGGATAGAGTCTGTTCCTATTGCTGAACAGGGTATGGTTTATCTTAGGGAGGCTCGCGAGCTTGCAAAGAAGAGGCTCGGGAGAGAACTTAACGCTGACGACAAGATATTCAATGTGGGGCATAAAAAATGGTATGGCTGCATGTTGAAAGTCTGGGCACAGCGTGCTTTCGAGCTTTATGGGCATGAACTGTCGCATGAAATCCGTAACCATTTCAGTTGGGCATGCAAGGACATCTCCCCTCACTGGGCAAGGCATACTGGTGCAACGATGTTGTTGAATGCGGGGGCAGATCTTGATGCTGTAGGCGATATTCTCGGTCACCGGGATCGAAAAACCACCATGAGATACGCGAAAATTCATCCTCGCACAAAACGCAGTACCATTGCGATGATGCCATCTATAGAGGTATAAGGTATAAATGACATGGGCTTTCAAAAGTGGCGTAAACAAATGGGAATACATCGGTCACAACCTTGTCCGCTCATCCGATCTGTTTTGGCTTTGTGAGCAGAATCGCAATGATCCGGAGAGTGAGCCTCCTTTTATAGCCCGTCTTTTTCCCTGCGAGCTGTATGGCATGATTACCTTTGTTTTGAAGAGGATGAGGGAGGTTGATACTGAAGCTGGGAAATTGTTTCAGAAAGCGCAAAGTGGCCACGAATTTATCCCACTCGAATACCGGGGTCGGGAGATGCAGTATTTCAGAATGCTGATTGGCAAGACCCCCGAACAAAAGATATCCGAACTCTACAACGCTGAATTCATCAACGACACTGATGATGGTTATGAAACTTATCA
>CAIVSG010000184.1 GCA_903908555.1 uncultured Chlorobiaceae bacterium
AACTTTTCTCTGCGTCCTTTCAGTTCCGGATTGATTCGATTTTCATCGCCAAGCAAGCTGAGTTTGGTTCGCACCGTTACACTACGAAAGACTATGGGTGTTAATTATCAATTTTCTCATTGAATATACACCAACCACACGCCATCACCGCAGATAATTCCCGACAGAAATATAAAGGTTGCCACTGTACGTTATGAACTCCGCCCCCCAAGTTCTTGCGCTGTCCAGCGAACGCTAAATAACGCTAAAAGAAGTGTATTTTAACTCTTTTTCATGGTGTTGATAAACAACATATTCATTGTCAAGTATTTGACTGCGCATCCGAAAATAATTAGTTACTTTTAACAAATAGCATGATAGCCGTGTTACCATGATACAATCCGTTAAGGATCAGGCAACAGATAAATAGAAGCAACAATGATACGCATACCGACACATCGTGCACCGACTCATCCAGGAGAAATGCTTCTTGAAGAGTTTTTGAACCCTCTGGGAATTACCCAGCGGCAATTAGCTGACGCTATCCACGTTCCTTATCAGCGGGTTAATGAAATCATCAATGGCAGACGTGGTGTAACACCGGCCACAGCACTGAGACTCGCTAAATATTTCAACCTTTCCGCTGACTACTGGATGAATCTCCAACAGCGATGGGATCTCTATCATGCAAAGAATGCAGAAGATCACCTGTTAAAAAGCATAACCCCTTTAGCTCCAAAGGAGGCCACCCTGCCAGGAAATGCTCAATCAAGCCAATAAAGGTTAACAACGGGCATCAAATATTGGACAGCAAACCCCTTTTACTGGCTCATATTTGATTTCCATTGTCCATGTTTGTCAATTAAATTTGCTCTCAATACAGCCCTATCCCTATCGAGAGCCATAGCAAAATAGAGAGTGGGAAAAAAGTGGGCTTCGGAATCTAATCCCAGCAAGTCATGTTTTGGGGCTCACAGCAAAAAACTATTCAGATGACAAAGTGTCATTGTCGGCGAAATCCAGCTTTGCTCGAAGACGATCTGATAATTTTTCCGCTAAATTTGCAAAGTTTTCCAGTCGCTCAATCCGGGCCTCAATTTCCTTACGGTCCTCATCATTCGCAACCTCTTCGTCAGTCAAAGCAACTTCGTTTGAAATAACGCGTATGATGGGCAGATAGTCTACATCTGTTTTGCCCGCTGCCTCAGCCAGAGTGACCCACTCCATAGACTTGTCAGCAGCATCCCGAGCAGCGCCCGCCAAACAAAAACGGATAAGAAGTCTTGCTGTATGATCAACCCCGTCAGCAATTTCGAGCCAAGCAGCACTCTCAGTATTTTTTTGTTCTTTGGCTGCTTCATTGCGAACAGACCAGTAATATCTCGATTCTGCGTTTTTTGGATCAAGGCTCTCAAGTGCCCTCAGGATTGCTTCAAAGTCTTGGAACGGTCGGCGGCCTCTCGGCATCGTAGAATGGTGATCCCAAAGTTCGAGAATTGCACTCGCACACTGAGAACGTTTTTCGTCTTTATCTTCTTCTTTTGCGGTTTCAGCACCGTGAATCAATTCTGCAACATAGTGCGCCATCCATCGTCCGAGCGTGTCGACTGACTGGTCAAGGCAAAGTTCTTCGACAAACCGTTTTCCGAGCTTTAGGATATTATCAAACCGTGCAGATTCTTCCATCGGATTTGAAAAGATAGATTCTTGTGTCAGGCGGGACATATCCAGGCTTCGTTTCTTTATTGTGTTCATATCTGGAGCGAAGAATTTTTCGGTCGACAGCAACTTTTATTATCAGGTCTCGGTCAACCAGCTTAAGCAATTCAGTCAAATATCCAAGTTCCACGATCAGTCGTCGCCCTTCCTCGACGCCATTTTCATCCTGTTTGTTTGGGTGATGGCCCCATATTTCGCACCAAATAACATTTTGATCATTATCCTCTCTAGTCCAAACTCTGCCATCTAAGTCAGTAACGATTGGCAGTGCTTCAATGACAAATTTTGCGGGTTTGATAGGTGGATATCTTATATCCCCAGACCATGGATCAAATTCATCGAGTCCACTGCTTCGATCACGGTCCAAAACCCACCCCTTCAGTTGATATCTTCCCTGATCTATCTGGAGGTCATCAACAGCATCCGGGATGCGGTAGTCATGAGAATTAGTTGTTGTTTGAAGCGCTCGCAAAAGGGCATCCGATCGATCACGAGTCACAAAAGCACTGCTAATGCGAACAGACTCTTCCTGCTTTCGAGATATAGCTGTCCAATAACCCCAAAGATTTAGCCGCTCATGACCAATTCCCAATACCCTGTCGAAATCAACGACTTGAACTGAACATGACCACTCATCGGTATCTTTTTCATCCTTCCAATCCGGCCATTCAAGCGGTTGAGGATCGCGTCGGTCAGTAAGCCAACGTCCATCCTTCCGGGTCAAATTGTGGCCACGAAGCCAGTCTTGAAAATCGTCTTCTGGATAGTCAGGATTTTGGTGTAGTGGATCGGTGAGTAATAGCTTTCCTGCCACCGTCATCATCCCATGATATGCTAAATAAAACTGAAGGTCGTCTGTTCTGGGAATATCCCCATGAGAATGACGGGTATCATCATATGAATAGATCTTCTTGCTTAACCTCTGATCATTTCGCCATATTTGACGAGAGCCGAATCCCCACTCAGACTCGATGACATGGGCAACGTCTTTCGAAATTTCGGCCTGTGATAGCGCGAACAAATCACCAAGTCTTGAAAACCAATATGGTCCGATATCGATACCAAAATAATATTCCCAATCTCTCGAACTCTCAGGGCCGTTCATTCGTCGTTCATTAACTCTCTCAAAACTTTTTGTGAACTGAACAGGGAAACTCGAAGTGTTTACGGAAAGGAGCTTCTTGCTTGTTTCATCGTCTACAATCCAACGACCAGTTTTTATGAGCGCTTGTAACGATTTTGTCGCAAAGTCTCGAATCAACACATGTGGAGAACCATCAAGAGCAATCTTCACAAGAAAATCTGTGTGAGGTATGACACTGTCCGGCCTTTCCATTGCCGCTCGTGCCAATGCGACAAGAAGCCATTGAAGCGCATGTAAATTATAGAAATGCAGTGTGTGATCAGCCAAAGGCCCCGCAGTTCCTCTTTCAGCGAGCTGTATCAGGTTCCTCAAAATTTCAAAGTGATCAAGTATGCACAAGCCTCTTACAACGTGAGCTGATTGCCAACGACGGGAACTGCTGGGTGCGGCTAACCCAGCCCAGATATATCCGGCTATCGCGCCATTGATATTCTCAGGAGGAATAAGGTCGTCAGACCAAGCGCCATCACCATCATTCTCTTTCAGAAAATCATCAAACAGATCGAGTCCGAATCTGAGCACCCCAAGGGCTTCAGCCTGATCAATCCGAAGAGCTAAAATCCCCGTTAGGGTGAACAGTTGACCTGATGACAACTCTTCTGCTGTTCCAGCTATGGTTTCAACGACGATATCGGCAATATCTCTCTCTGAAAGACCAGAAACTTCAGATGCCAACTCGAATGGTAAAATTTCATAATAGCGACTTCTGTTTATCTTCATACAATATCGACGGCAGAAGAGCTTTAGCGCATTTTGGAGTGCCGTTTTTATTCCTTGTCGCTGTCGCCAATTCTCTGGAACTTGTTCAAGAAAATTCCGAAAATGGTACAATTCAAACTCTGGGACTTCGGCCAATGATTGGATAAACTTGTTTTCTTTTCCAATTTCAACCCGATTGCACGCTTCACTGAAGAAACGATCATGATAGTATGGAGACTCTGTAGATTTGAACCGATGATAGGCATCTGAAATGCCCTTTGTGGTAGTCAAATCTGTCTGCGCAAACACTGCGTCCCAATCCTGATCTGCTCCACGCACTAACGCCAGGTCGGCATTGTAACTACCTGAGTTGTGATCATTTGATTTTGTTGAGTGCTCTTTTCGTTCACCATATGCAATTAAATCGTCAATTTCCTCCAAAGTTAACCCGTATGTTGTGGTAATGCTTTTCAGCTCTCGCCAGATAGACAAATCTTGTTCATCCAACCGCAGATAACGATAGAGATAGTTCGTTACCGCAATCTTTTGTGTCTGGGACGTACAGGCTCCAAGGGAGGAGCTCAATAAGCTCACTTTATCCCATTGAGCGCGGAAACCAATGAGTGCCATCGGAACTAATGGATCAAGTCCTCTTTCGTCCACAAAAAACTTAAATGCTTCAGGCAATAACCGTTCTGCCCAACCGAATTTCCTGTCCCACCACCGACTGAGTATTGTCAGACAAGATGAAGGGCAGAGGGCAGCAATAGCTCTGACAGTGGCTTCCCAGTCAAAATGATCGTCGTAGCCGTATTCATATGTAAGTTCCGCACATCGAGAGAGTCTGTAAGCAATTTCCGGAAAAGGTTTTTTGGGATCAGCAGCGCGATCCGCCAGATACAGAATCGATGACCAGCGATCCCGATTTTCGTCCCCAATATTACTTGCGACTTCAACTGCTTGATCGAAATACGCTTTCGAATCGGATTCACTGACGGCCAAGATAGCCCGTGCTATAGCAACGTATGAGGTAACTTTTGATCTTGCGTCTTCTCTCTCGTTATGGGTTAATTCAAATGACCGTTGGGCATAACCAAAAGATTTTGCCTGCATTGGCTTATGGCGTGCGGTGATTCGGGCTATATTGTTGAAGGTCCGTGTGAAAAGTGAGCGTTTCAGGGAAGCCACCCATGTGTCGAATTCTACCAGCCTTGTTTCTTGTGGCCCACCAGCCATGACCAGAATATCGAACCAAAGCAGAGCGATCTCATCAGCCGTATTTGATTCTTCGCGATAGCTGGTACTATCGGCTTTGGTTGACCCAGCACGAGCATCCGTGATCACTGCACTTAGCTGTTCTTCCGTTACATTCCCGAGAAAAACGCTAACCCAAAGTTTGTGCCAAGGCAAAAGCGATCCTATAGCCTCGTTGAATTCTCGCGCACCCTGTGAATCGTAATGCGAGTTCTGCTTCACCAACTCTTTCTGCAAATCTGGGTGTGCGAGGTCATTCAGTTCTAAAGCAACACCATCCAGTGCCGCTTTGAGCGAATAAGCCCGAAGAAGAGACAACCTTGAACCACTAAAGCGAGATGAAAGACTACGCGGCGGATAATCGGGTAGAAAACTGCTAAGATGGAATGCCAATTCCTTTGGGTCACGCAACGAAAGTTGGCACGCAGCTTCAACAAGTGGGGTTACTGCTCCGAGCAGCTTTTCCTTGTGATCGAAACGTTCTCCTTGCAACAATTTCACTCTTGAGTTACCCAGCAACTGCAACGAACGCTCTACAACTGGAGCTGGTGGGAACCGGTGAATTCGTCGAAATTCTGTTATCACTGCCAGAACAAGCCCGAGATCATTTCCTGCCGCTAACGCGAGGTCGTTCAAATCCGAATATCTCTCATGATCAATTAATCTCTCTGCAACAATTCGTCCCACCCGGTATGAAACCTCACGAGGAGACCAGCGACGAAGATCCTTGGCTGCGGCCTCGGCGCCATGAATATTGAGCTCTGTCATTACTATTTCAGCAATGTCGGTATATTCAATCCTTTCTTGTTTCCTGTCTTTTTCATTGAGACTCGACCAGTTTCGAATCCATTCATTAGCCATTCTCAATCGGCTACGAGCTTCACCTCGCAACTCGGAATACGCAGAAAATATTCCTGCCTCATAAGCATGATGGGAACCCATCCAACCACCGCCAAATGTTCGTCGCGACACTAGTTCCTGAATAAGACTTGAATCCATAAATACGGCCGCCAAATCCGTGTTTTCCTGGATAAGAATGTGTTGACGACTTTCGGCAGCCGTTTCACCGCCAGCTTTCAATGCGAGCTTTGCTGCATCAGCGTAGCGTTTAGCACGCAGGCTGGCTTTAAGTGCGAACTGCAACCGTTGCAATTCCACATCACGTTTTTCAAATGGGCTACCTTCAGGAAGACTCTCAGTTGATAGGGCCAACTCCAACAGTTCGGAAAATTGGCCTGCTTCCAACATCAACTGTGGAAGTGCTGCTGCCACATAGGCACTTGTTGAAGCGAGGGGTCTCAGGATCTCAATGAATTTAGCGAGATCAGCCGCTTCCGGTTTGAAATGATCTCTGAACCATGTTTCAGCAGGTTCATCGAAAAACTGGACGGTCTCTCCTGCTACCATAAGTGGGCGGCCAAGGTCATAGGCAAAGCTTTTCACTGCCGCCTCCTCAACTCCAGAAATTGAAGCAAGTACCTTGATCGGAATGAGAGGCCGAAGAGAAGCAAGTCCTGCACAGATAAGATTGATCTGCTCGCCTTCCGTCTTCCCGACTCTATCACGAAGCTCTTGAAGTGCACGATCAAGCAAATTTGAGATCGCATTGTCGACGGTAGTAGGATTCGGACCAAGCGCTCTAAGAATTTCGTGTAATGGCACTTTAATGGATAGAGCATTCGCTTGAACGCGAGGATTTTGCGAGCTTAGCCGGTGAAACTCATCAACATCCTGCTCAGTTGCATCAGGAAACGTCAGTCGAAGTAAATTCGCTGTTTCTGATCGGCTAAATGGACACAATTCAAGCTGAAGTGCACCATACGGAGGATCAAGCAATTTAAGGCGATGAGTTCTGGCAGTCACAATCAGACGCACCCCGTCTGGAAAGTTTTCACGCAACAGATCACAAGCGAAAGATCTCGACTTGCCAAGTTCGTCAGCCAACATTTGTGCATTATCGGCAGCATCAACAACGATACAAAGCAATGCTTCTGGATGCATTTCTCTTATTGATGTAATGCTTTGATTGATCCGGTGTTTAAACGCTTTTAGATAAGCAGTTGGATCGGCATACAGTTTGGGAATAAGTGGATGACAGAGACCCATGCTCGATAGTTCGTTTACTATCTGCACCAGAGCGTCTTTGTGTCTATGTCGATATGCACTTGTATTGCGGTATTGTCCATTACCGAAGCAATCATAAAGAAGGCAAACAGACCCCAAGGGAAGCCCGTGCCGAATTCGTGTTGCAAAAACGGACTTACCAACACCACCGTCTGCGTGAATGATTACAGAAGAGGATTCTCCGCCTACGATTTTGGCTATCAGTGTCTCCTCTTGTTCACGTGGCACAACGTTATCCGTATCTACGATGCAACTGGTTGCGGGAAAAAGGGAAGTCTCATCAGTCCTGAATGCCCTCAATAAATCTGTTTTGGTAATCGTCGGATTATTCGAGCTCTCAGAAAGCGCCTTACGATTTACAAGTTCTTTAAGCTGTACCGGAGCATCCACGTCAGCACCAGGCAGATATCCACTGACTTCTTGTATCAGAATGTTTCGTTGATCCCAATACCCTTCATGCTGCCCATCCAGATGCAATAACCGGCAAAAGCGAGATAGTTCATCACCCGTAAGGTTTGTATGATGCTCAAGTTTTGCCAACTCATTTGGATGGCTAACTTCACAACCAGCAACAATTTCAGCAACAGTCTCCAGAATATCTGCACTTATCGGTCGATTGGTAACAAAATAAAAGTGCAGCTTTTGTTGACATTGTTCTGTGCCATACTCATGGCATTTTGACCCATACCATTCAGCAAACCCTTTGAGCGTTTTTTTTAATCCGCTGGCTGTCCAAGGCTCGTTCGGATTCTGGGTCGAATGTTTGAGCTGATAATACTTGATAGAATCAGCTCTCTCAAAATTTTCACTTCCATAATATTCGGCAATGTCAATAAGTTCTTCACCGACATCTATGGCAGAACCGCTGTCGCTTTCAGATGTTGAAGCCCCTTCGATCGAAACCGCCACCAATCCAGATGAATGTGAGAGCAATGGTAGACAACGCCGAGCTGCCCACAAATAGTGAAATTGATCACCATCTCTACTATAGCGAACTAAATCACTGTTGCTCATATCTTGATCAAATACCTAATGATGTTGAGTGAGGGAAACCAATCATCCTGATTTGGTTAATGGCCAAACATATATATCAGCGCGATTGCCGCAAACGTATTTTGAATGTAAGGCGGAATATCATGTCATGCAAAGTGATTGCTTGTCAGGCATTCTTTCCAAGGATAAATCATCATAACCTTTGCTGAGATTTAATAATGATAATGTATTTTATCGTAACTAAATACGAGTAGAGCAAGCCAACGCCCAAGCTCCATAACCGTTACCTGACCGGTCCTCGGAAAACCGGCACTTTCGGCCCAGGAATTTCATGTTATGCAGTCACACCGTCTAAGGCAGTGCGAGGTGGCGGCACTTATATCGAATCTCTTCGAGCGCTTTCAGTATCGCTGCCAAATCCACCGATTCGCCGCGAAATGAAAGAGTTTGCGTCATAGGATTATAAACACGATGAAGATTGGCTGGGTAGTGACCCCAGATGGATTCGAATGGATCGATTCTCGTATCCATATATACCGCTGAACAATTTTTCTCGAACCACTTTTCGATTCGCTCATCGTAGTGCTCAAAATGATTTCTTAAGTTGCGATCAG
>CAIVSG010000185.1 GCA_903908555.1 uncultured Chlorobiaceae bacterium
ATCGGTGTGGCAATCTGTGAGGATTTCTGGCATGTATCAGTACCGTACCTGCTGTCACACCAAGGCGCGAAACTGCTCTTTGTGCTCATGTCGAGCCCTCTGCGCATGTCGCCTGGACAGGGAAGTCCGGCAATTGTAACCCAGTGGCAGACGATTGCCACCACCTATGCATTTTTGTTCAGCAGTTATGTCGCCTGTGTAAACCGTGTTGGCAATGAAGACAGTTTCACCTACTGGGGCAACTCATCACTTACCGGTCCTGATGGAACCCTTCTTGCTGCTGCTCCCCTGTTCAAGCCGCATACAATGGATGCCATCCTGAATTTTGGCGAAGTCAAACGTGCCCGTCTGCACTCTTCCCATTTTCTTGACGAAGATCTCCGCCTTATCGGGGCAGAATTGAACGACATCATCAAACAGCCCAGACAATCATAACCAATAAACAGCTATTGTGCCATCGAAAACCCCGGAGGGGTCAGGCTCATTCGGTATGCTTCAGGCAGCTTCTTCATAGCAACTAACGCATCGTCCTCTCTCTGAAACAGTCCGAAAACAGCAGACCCACTGCCGGAAAGAGAGGCGAAAAGAGAGCCGGCATCAAGGAGAGTCGACTTGACCTGACGCACAGCAGGAAAGTGATCGAAAACAGCGGGTTCAAAGTCATTCTCAAAAACCGGTAAAACATTTTCTTGTCCGGAAAGACAAAGCGCTGATGCACTAGCTTTCAAGTCAGGAAGCTGACGATCAAAATGCGGATAAAAATTTTTGTACGCCCATACCGTTGAAATATGTTCTTCCGGAAAAACCGTTACCACATAATATGGCAGGGTAAAACCAAGATCAGTAAGATCATCGCCTATACCTTTGGCATAAGCCAGCCCCTTGCTTTCAAGAAAATATGGAACATCAGCACCAAGGGCCACAGCAAGTGCATGCAGATCGGATGAAGAGGCATTGACCTGCCAGAGATCGTTGAGTACCCTGAGTACCGTTGCGGCATCACTGCTTCCGCCACCAAGTCCTGCACCAAACGGCACCTGTTTATGGAGCTTCATAGTCACCCCCCGGCTGAACGCGGCAAACTGCTGCAGAGCTTTAGCCGCCCTGATACAGAGATTGTTGTCATCAATCGGAAGGGTTACATTTGAACAGCTCATCGAAATAACCCCGGAGTCTGAAAATTCGATAACATCATACCAGTTGATTGGAGCAAAAATTGTCTCAAGAGTATGGTACCCATCTTCCCGCTTGCCGGTGATAAGAAGTCCGAGATTGATCTTTGCAAAGGATTTAACTGACAAAGGAGGCATAAAATGCAATTAAATTTTATAGAGAATATGTTAGCATACTCACAAACGAAAGAGGAATAAAAAGCGTAAACCTCTCTAGCTGTAAAAAGATCATAAAGGGAAAGTATGACCTTGAAATCAAGAATGGAAGATACGATTAAAAAAAGAGGCATGTCCTCTTGCCGGGGAAAAAAATTTCCCGGGATTGAAGACATGCCTCTTCCAAACAACACAAACAAAAATCTGAAAAACAATCCGTAAGAATGCGACGCAAATAACGAGACGGAAACAACGAGACGGAAACAACTCCCGGACAGTCCTCATAACAATTATTATTTTAACACAGCAAAGCTTAAAATAAAGCTAATTAAAGATTAAAATAAACTTAAAATTAAACAAATTAACGCAGCTCCATAGCCATTACCCCTGGCAAAGTTTTGCTCTCGATCAGAAGCCAACGCACTATTATTAAAACGCAATAGACAATAGAGACGGAAGTCTAAAATGCATATCGTATTTTGAGAGCAGCTTCTGTTTATAGAGTAGTTTGGCTCAAAATGAGCATGAGAGCAGAAAATTAACTTACACCTCAAGCATATGTTGTCTGACAATACAATTTTCTTTATTCGCAATAAACGAGCACTACTTTGCGTTACGCTTTCTCTAGGGTTATGGGGCCCACAAGTTCTGCTTGCGGCTGAAGAACACTCCTATTCTCAGCAGATAGAACAGGATGTCGCTGACGATAAGGTTTATTTGTTAGAAAGTATTCGGCAAAAAGTTACCATTCCTTCTGAAAAATCAATTCTGGAAGCTCTGCTTTGTGAAGACGGCCCACAGGCAGTTATGCTTTTCCAGAAACAGTTGAGGGAATATCCTGATCCAGCGCTGGATAAACTCAGCATATCACGAATAGCCGCCTACAATCTTGCTCTTAACGGTACATCAGC
>CAIVSG010000186.1 GCA_903908555.1 uncultured Chlorobiaceae bacterium
ATGGAGAACATCTATAATGTTAATTGACTCGCGGTCCCAGCCGATTCTTGTTTTGGCAGTCACAGGAATGTTTACCGCCCGAACAACCGCTTCGGCAATCTGTGTCATTTTTTCCGGTTCGCGGAGCAATGCTGCGCCGGCACCCTTGCCGGCAACTTTCTTGGTAGGGCACCCGAAATTAATATCAAGATAATCAGGGCTATACTCTTCGGCAATGACAGCAGCCTCAATCATCGATTCGACGCTGCTGCCGAAAATCTGTATGGCCAGAGGTCTTTCGACAGCATCTGCGGTCAGTTTACGCACCGACTTTTCAACACCCCTGCGCAGGGCTTCAGCACTGATAAACTCTGTATAGACGATATCAGCCCCATGGCGCTTGCAGAGTTGCCTGAATGCCCTGTCAGTCACATCTTCCATCGGTGCAAGCATGACAGGGCGATCAATATCAATGGTTCCGATTTTCATACCTATCCGTTAATGATCTCCGCGGGTCCCGACATTAAAGCCTTCACCTCCGCATGAATCTTGGCATGGAGCGGTGGATCTTCACGTAAAGTCTTTTTGACAGTTTCACGACCCTGACCAAGCTTTTCCTGACCATAACTGAACCATGAACCGGCTTTTTTCACCACACCAAATTCAACACCAAGATCAATCAGTTCTCCAATAGCCGATATTCCTTCTCCGTAGAGGATATCAAACTCTGCTGTCTTGAAGGGGGGCGCAACCTTGTTTTTAACAACTTTCACCCTGGTGCGGTTCCCGGTACTCTCTTCTCCATCCTTGATCTGGCCAATTTTACGAATATCGAGGCGCACAGAGGCATAAAATTTCAGGGCCTTGCCGCCGGTCGTTGTTTCAGGGCTGCCGTAACTGATGCCGATTTTATCGCGAAGCTGATTGATAAAAATACAGACGGAGCTCGATTTTGAAATAGCACCGGTAAGCTTACGAAGGGCCTGGCTCATCAGCCGCGCCTGCAGACCCATGACACTGTCACCCATTTCACCTTCAAGTTCAGCCTGAGGCACAAGAGCAGCTACAGAATCGACAACAACAACATCAATAGCTCCACTCCTGACAAGCGTTTCAACAATCGAAAGCGCCTGTTCTCCGGATTCCGGCTGACTGATAAGCAGGGCGTTAATATCAACGCCAAGCTTTCGGGCGTAGGAAGGATCAAAGGCATGTTCGGCATCAACAATAGCTGCAATACCTCCCAATTTCTGCGCTTCAGCTATAACATGCAGGGCAAGGGTTGTTTTACCTGATGATTCCGGACCATATATTTCCGTGACTCGACCGCGAGGAAGCCCACCGACTCCGAGGGCAAAATCAAGCGTCATTGATCCTGTAGAAATCGAATGCACTTTCATTACTGCCGAATCGTCGCCCAGGCGCATGATAGCTCCCTTGCCGAACTGTTTTTCAAGTGCTTCGACTGCCAGGTTCAGTTGTTTGAGTTTTGCCGGATCAACAACAACTGCTTTCTGGTCATTTTTTTGAGTATCCATAGTAACAAGAGTGATAAATTTGGATAAATATGAGATGCATCAGGTTATAATGGTCTTAAGGGTGTCAGGCAGATCCCGATAACTCAAGCCCAATTCCTGCACTGACCTGGTATTACTGTATACAAGCAGCCTCGATGCAATGCGTATGCTTTCGAGACTGATAAATGAAGGAGTGTTCGATAGCATTGACCATAGTTCACCTCCAAACCCGGCAATCAGCCCCATGAGATGCGGCACCATGAAAGCGTGCTGTGGACTGCTGCCGGCAAGAGTGCCGATACGGGCGAAAAGCTCACGAAACGACAGGTTATGACCAACGACCACATAACGCTCTCCTGAACGGCCTTTTTCCCATGCTGCAATATGAGCATCGACCACATCATGGACATCGACAAAACCCGTGCTTCCTGAAGGAAAAAACGGCAGCTTTCCGTGATAGATGAGACTCAACACTTCATTCGATGAACTGATCGATGCAGGATTTTTACGGTCAATACCAATGACGACACCAGGATTCACGATCACGACATCAAGCCCTTCTGCCAACCCGCGTAATCCCTCAAGTTCAGCCAGATGCTTGGACTCCATGTAACCATTCCTGCGCTGCCACTCCTGAAATGATGTCGACTCACTTGCAGGCGTACCGTCATCTGTGGCGCCGATGGCTGCAATGGAACTGGTAAGAACAAGCTTGCGAACATTGTTGAAAATTGCGGCATTGACGACATTTCTTGTGCCGAGAACATTGGTATCATAGAGTGCATTCCGAAAATTTCTGGTATAGGATATCAGGCCGGCACAATGAAACACCGTATCTACATCTTTGAATGCTTCGATGAGCGCAAGAGAATCATGAAGGTCCGCGCGAACGATATCAACAGGTAAACCCTCAAGAAAGGAACAGTCCGAACTATTCCTCACAATCACACGGCACCTGACCTCTCCGGATACCTTTGAAAGGAGGGCAAGCACAAGCTGGGATCCTATATATCCGGTTGCACCGGTTACAACAATTGTTGATTTGAGCATTAAACGCTTACTATTTTCCGTTTTTCCGGGTTATCCGGCAGTAAAACTTCCCGAACCATCTTTTTCCAACCTTTCGGTATGGTATGCTTGTGTATCGATCAGCGTAAGAAAGTAACGTATAAATGACGTTAAAGCTTCACTGTTTACAAAAATAAGAATTAAAACTACATTGCATTCAAGTTCCTGTCATAAGCATTAGAAAATTATTCAGTAATGTCAAAAGAAAAATTCCGGCATCTTCCGACTCACGCTTCAGAAGAATCGGTCCATCAAGATGAACTGGCCAACGGATTAAAGATCGTCACCGATGCAGTGCCTTATGTACAAAGCGTTACCATCGGTATTCAGATTGAGGCTGGTTCCCGTGATGACCCTGAAGAGAACCAGGGATTGGCACATTTTATAGAACACGCTCTCTTTAAAGGGACTGGTCGACGATCATACATCGATATCGCCAGAAATATCGAAAAAAACGGTGGCTACCTCGATGCTTTTACCACCAAGGAACAAACCTGCATCTATCTCCGCTGTCTTGCCGAACACCTTGAGCCCTCCTTTGACCTTCTTTCGGATCTTGTTTGCGACCCGGTTTTCCCACCAGAAGAGATCGAGAAAGAAAAAGAGGTAGTCATTGAGGAGATCAGCAGTGTCAACGATACCCCTGAGGAGCTTATTTTTGATGAGTTTGATCTGCGATCATTTCCCATCCACCCCCTCGGTAAACCGATCCTTGGAACAGAAGAAAGCGTGGAAAATTTCACGGATGGTACTCTGAAAAACTTCATGCGGCAACACTATGTTCCGCATAAAATGCTTCTCACTGCTACAGGATTAGTTGATCACGATGAGATCATGCGGCTTGGTGAACGATTTCTCGGTAAACTCAGAAAACCTTCGGGCGACCAGTATATTCGCCAGCCGTTTCGTCCAGAGCATTACACCCCTTTTGCCCTGACGCTGAAAAAACGGGTCTGTCAGGCACAAATCGTCCTTGGTACCGCCATCGCCCGGCATGACCAGCTCTTTTACAGCTTTATGGTTCTTAACTCAATGCTCGGTAATGGCATGAGCTCCCTGCTCAATTTGGAACTGCGTGAAAAGAGGGGGCTCGCTTACAACGTCTATTCATCGCTCACTTTTTACGATGAACTGACCACGATGAACATTTATGCCGGAACCGACAGCAACAAGACAAAAGTTACCATGGAGCTTATCAAGGAGTTACTGCAGAGTGACGCGCTGAGAAATCCAGACCCGGAAGAGCTTCAGGCTGCAAAAACAAAACTGCTCGGATCGCATATAATGGGCATGGAAAAAATGACACGCAGAATGTCACAGATGGCATCTGATATATCCTATTTCGGCAGGTATCTTGAGCCGGAAGAAAAAACAGCCGGAATCGAGTCAGTCACGAATGACGGTATCGCTGAAGCAGCCAAGCGACTGCTCCACGATGCTCCATATTCGACTCTGATCTATAAACCAGGACGGTAACCCACAATGCCGGATAAGGTCTATTTTAAAACAGAGGATTAATTCGTATCTTCTTAACTTTTAATTTTTCACACTCACTAATTAACCATAGAGAGCCTTGCAAAAGAATATTAAGACCGTCAACGAAACCGAACAGGAACTGGAGATTATTCTTTCAGCGGAAGAGTTTGGTACCGAATATAACCAGGAACTTGAAGAGGCCAAGAGAAGCATACAGATCAAGGGATTCAGAAAAGGACACGCTCCTGCAGGCCTGATAAAAAAATTGGCAGGACCATCCATAGAGGCGACAATTGCCGAAAAGATGGCGTCAAAATATTTCGGGGAAATTGCTGAAGCTGAAAAGATCAAACCGGCAAGCCGCGCACAGATAATCGATTTCACGTTTGAGCCTGAACAGCTGACTATTCGGCTCTCTTATGAGGTTCATCCGGAATTCGATCTGAAAGAGTTCAGTGAATATTCTTTCACCAAGGCTAAATACACCGTCACGGATAAAGATGTTGAGAATGAGATTAACCTTATTCTCAAAGGTCATGGCACCTTGATCAGCGTCGATGAAGCTGCATTATCAACCGACACTGTGATCGGCGATGTATACAAGCTAGATGAAGCCGGTGAACCAATAGAGGAGGAGAAAACTGAGAACCATCATTTCACCCTCGAGTACCTGCCCGAAGAGAATCCTTTCCGCAAAGCGCTTACAGGGAAAAAAGCCGGTGAGAGTGTTGAAATTGAAAACGATCAGAAAGATTCAACGGCAGAGCCTTCCAAATACCGCGTTAACATCAGCGAGATTAAACGACTTGAACTTCCGGAACTTACTGACGATCTGGTCAAAGAGTTAACGGGTCAGAAATTTGAATCAGTGGCTGACTTCACTGCGGATGTTCACATCCAGATTGAACAGCACTTTTTATTGAAATCTGATGAGGATCTGGTTGAAGCCATTTCGGCGAAAATGATTGATGAAAACCCGATACCTACTCCGGAATCAATGGTGGCATCGTTTTCCAAAATGCTTGTCGAGAATGCCAAACGCCAGATGGGTGGACGATTCCCGAAAGGCTTTGACGAAGAGCAGTTCCGCCTGTCGATGAAACCTAATGCCATACGTCATGCCCAGTGGCTTCTTATCAGCCAGAAAATAGCTGAACTTGATAATCTTGAAGTATCGGATGACGACATCAAGGCTTATGCAGAAAAAGAAGCCGGTAAAAATGGCGGTGCAGGTAATGCAGAAGATCTTCTGAGCACCTATATGTCTTCAGAGTTCAGGGATTATATCACTGATACGATTCTTAAAGACAAAATCTACGAGATCATCAAATCCAAGGTTACCATCACCGAAGAAGAGACACCAATTCCGGCTCACAACGCCTGATATCACTGCATCTTTTTAAAAAAAAGGCAGGAGTGTGATACGTCACTCCTGCCTTTTTTTTGTCCAGACAACAACAAGGAATATCCCGGTCACTCTCTCCCGGTTTTTATACTCTGTCAATCAGTGCTGTTGCAACTGCAGAGTGGCGGTCATGAGCAATAGAGATTTTTATCGAGCATCCGGAAGGGAAACAACCAGCAGCAGCCGGCCGCACAAAAGGACGCCCTCGTTCATCGTTCAGTATCTCAAAGCTCTTCCAGTGCACTTCACCGGAGAAACCGGTTCCAAGCGCCTTGACAACGGCCTCTTTGGCAGCAAACCGACCAGCAACACTTGCGATAACCTGTGGTTTATGCATGCAAACTGCGATTTCCTCTTCAGAAAGAAACCTCTGGAGAAACTTCACCCCATACCGGTTATAGACTTTTTCGATCCGGTCCAGGTCAACAATATCTATTCCTACCTCCATAGTCATCCCTCTCTTAAATGAGCTCAATGGTCATAGAAAGATCAAGAGCCCGGACACTATGCGTCAATTCTCCGATTGAAATAAAATCGACACCGGTCTCAGCTACATCCCTCACATTATGCATACCGATATTGCCTGAAGCTTCCAGAAGCACCGTGCTGCATGACGACTTGACATACAGAACGGCTTCCTTTATTAGATCAGGGGTAAAGTTGTCAAGAAGAATAATATCAGGCATACATACCAGAGAGCGGCTCAATTCGTCCATGGAACGGACCTCAGTTTCGATCTTCACATCAAGGTGCTTTTTTTCCCTGTATTTCTGTGCCCGACGAATTGCCTGAGCGATGCCTCCGGACGCATCAATATGATTGTCCTTGATAAGAATCATATCAAAGAGACCAAAGCGGTGGTTCACTCCTCCTCCGATCCGGACCGCCTCTTTGTCAAAATAACGGAGACCCGGTGCTGTTTTCCGGGTATCGAGAATTTTGGCATTTGTATGGTTCACATGTTCAACATAGGCCCTTGTTCTTGTAGCGATTCCCGACATACGCTGCATAAAATTAAGCGTCGTTCGTTCTCCGACAAGGATGGGTGCAAGCTTTCCATGGACCTCAAGAATCATGTCACCGCTGGATACTGCTTCTCCATCCCTGCGATGCAGCGCAACCGAAAGATCAGGATCACAAGCTGCAAAAACCTGTATGGCAACGTCAACACCACCTATAACTCCGTCCTCCTTTGCTTTGATCACTGCACGACCTTCCTGAAAAGGCTCGATAGTAGCCAGTGTCGTAATATCGCCTGTATAGCGATCCTCCTCAAGCGCAAGCATAACGGCCCTTGCACGGCATCCCTCGTAAAAGTCGTTACGAGCTTTTTTATTCATAATTGCCGCTTTTGATACATTAAAATGAATCTCTTTTCGCATTGAAGGTAGTGAAATTATTGCCTGCTGAAAAGATTTGATCATTAAACTTTCATAATCGAGACACTTTGAGCCCCAATTAATAAATGATTTTAGCCCTCATTGTATAACGAGATACAGAATTATTATATTGTTGTACGTGCGGTATGGGCAGATACCGGCTTTTGAAATTGCCTCGAAACCCTGCCCTGTTTCCTGGTTGGATATTGACTGAGATGGATATCAACAAGATCAAATTCAAGGCATTATTTCAGAACATTGCATCACGCCAGAAAAGCTGGAAATTCTCCACAGTCAATAGACTGGATGTTGAATTTATTGCTTTCAAGCAACATTCTGAATGGCTTCAGTTCAGCGGACTCCATGACAAGGATGGTCACGAGATTTATGAAGGAGATCTCCTGCAGTGGGAAGATTACATTGTCACGGTTGTTTTTGAAGCTGGAAGTTTTAAAGTTCTGCATGATGGCAGCTCTGATATGCTTTTGTGGTATTGCGTCCCCAAATGCGAGGTTATCGGCAATAAATACGACACAAAAAAAAACAGACACTGAATTTCTTAGCGGTATGATCAGAACTGGGATACCTATTGAACCGAGAACTAACTTCCTGCTCCTTTTTCTAACTCCAATTCATGCTTTTTCTTCTGGTTTGCGATAGTCCCCCTTCTTCGGAGTGATAAGAAAAAAACTTCACACAATGTGCTTTTACAAAGCGCCTTATTTTTTAACGTTTTGATATCAGACTTTTCTCATTAACATTGTTACCTTTAAACGAACTTATTCATTGAAGGTACTATGGCACAGCACTCTGTTTCATGCGTCCGGTTGACAAATATCGTTTTTTATGCACACCATGGGGTACTCAAAGAAGAGCATACTGTTGGTGCGAAATATGAAGTGGATGCTGAACTCGTGTTTGACTTCACTGATGCCGCACAAAACGATGACATATCGAAAACCGTAGATTACGGTGCGGTATACCGAAAAATCAGGGACGCACTGACGCATAAAAGATACTTTCTTATTGAGTCCGTAGCCTATAAGATTGCACACGGGCTTCTCGACGACTTTCCTGTTCTTGATAAAGTCAGCATAAAGGTTCGCAAGCGCAACCCACCTGTTGATGGAATTTGCGATTACGCTGAGGCAGATTACACCATTGCCCGCTGCTGAATAATGCCCATGTACAAGGTCTATTTAGGAATAGGTTCCAATATCGGAAACCGCCTCGGCCATCTTCAGGAAGCAGTGGACCGAATTGCTTTGCTTGAAAACACATCGGTTGACAAGGTATCATCAATCTATATGACCGAACCGGTCGGCGAAACTGAACAGGACCGGTTTTATAACGGGGTTGTCCTTCTTGAGACCTCCCTTCCGCCTGAAGAACTGCGACGACAGTGCAAGATTATTGAGCAGGAGCTTGGACGACCTGATGCGTATCCACGATGGAGCCCAAGAGTCATAGACCTCGACATTCTCCTCTATGATGACCGGTGTTTTCAGAGCGAAACACTCTCCATACCCCATCAAGAACTGCATCACCGGAAATTTGTGCTCATTCCCCTGCTGGACATTGCCAATCCTCTGCACCCTGTAAAGCATCAAACAATCCTGGAACTTCTAGGATGCTGCACTGACCGTTCTGTATTGATAAGGGTAAAAGGGAGAATCGAGATATAAAAAAAAAAAAAGAGAGACTGCCTCTATAAAACAGTCTCTCTTTCGATAATGATTATTCCCTCTCTGAAAAGCTGATTATACTTTCTTTCAGCGCTCTTTCAGTTTGCAAACGTGATGTTAAGGCTTCCTGAAGCAAAATCTGCCCCTTCGGTCTTTCTGCCAACAAGTACATTGGGAAGGATAATGCTTTTGCGGAAGTTGTTGATATCGACAAGCAGTTCATCACCCTTGATATTCACATTCAGCTTGGTCACCTCAACATTCGGCAGGTAAAGACTAAGCACATATTTGCCATCGACTTTCTCCAATATCTGGGTTTTGTCATCGATGTAAAGGATATCAGCTGGATTTTTGTCTTCGAAAATCTGCTGACTCAATTCGTAGAGCCTGTCGGTATTGATGATTTCAGCGATAGACTGCTTTGCCTTGAAAATCGGCACAGGATAGAAGCAGTTGTCAATGACCTTGAGATATTTAGTCTGAATATCTATAAGGCTCTGCAGATAGTCATCAGATGAACTTTGAGGAAGAATCTTGTTAACCACAGCAGCATCAAGCTTATAACCGAAAAGGTTGAGGTAGGTCTGCACACGTAAAGCTTCCTTGATAACCATATTTTCCGGATTCAGTACAACCCTGAATGTCGTTATGGTTTTATCCTGAAGCATGGCATGAAGCTCTTTCATATGAGAATTCACCTCAG
>CAIVSG010000187.1 GCA_903908555.1 uncultured Chlorobiaceae bacterium
CGCATTCTATTTCATGAAGCCATATCCAGACGCAAGAATCTCTATTCGTCTTGAGAAGGGAGGCTCGCATAACAGGGTTTATGTAAGGGATACAGGGCCGGGAATACCGGGAGAGAACCTTGCACTGCTTTTTGATGCCTATTTTACATCGGGTAAAAAAGGAGGAACAGGTCTCGGGCTTTCTTACTGTAAAAGGGTGATGCGAGCGTTCAATGGAGATATTACCTGCCATTCGGTGCTGGGTAAGTATACAGAGTTTATCCTGACTTTTTCGATCGTTAAGGAGAAGGAAATTGCCGAATACAGAAAAAAAATAATAGCCGATCATCTTGAAGTTTTTCGTGACAAGCGGATTCTTGTGATAGACGACAAGGAGATGGACAGAAAGCAGGTGAAAAATTATCTTAAACCATTTAAAGCGGATATCGACGAAGCTGGTGACGGGGCGGAAGCAATAGAAATGATAAAGCAAACCCATTATGATGCTCTGTTGATGAACCTGAACATGCCTGTCATGAATGGCTTCGAAGCAACCGAAGCAATAAGAACCGGGAAAGCAGGTATATTATCAATTGATATTCCCATTATTGGCCATACTGCAGACCCCCTGTATATAGCTCGCGCCAAAACAGAAAAAGTGGGAATGCAGGGATTTATTACAAAGCCAGTTCAGGAATTTGAGCTGATAAGGAGCATTGCTACGGTTTTTAATCTTAAATATTTCAACAGTGCCCTGGCTTTTTCCGGTATGACGGTTATGCTTGTTGACGATGCAAATGTCATCAGATTGTCGCTGCGCTGGCTGCTTGAAAAATTTAATATCAAGGTTATTGAAGCAATCAATGGAACAGAGGCACTCAAACATTTGAGAGATAACAGCATTACCTGCGACCTTATTCTGATGGATATTCAGATGCCTGGACTTGACGGCCTTGAGACAACTCGACAAATTCGGACTGATCAAAGTATTCGCTTCAAAAATATTCCTATCATAGGCCTCAGCGGGGAATCGGATGAAACAGAAATATCGAAGGCATTTGTCGCTGGAATGAATGATTATCTGGTTAAACCCGTCGATAACAAGGCACTAATACGAAAAATCGGGCAATGGATGAAGATAGAAACTGTTAATCACGTTCATTGAATTGATTTTTTAACTTCTCCCAGTATGGATCAGTGGGATTTTCGGCCGCCAGGCTTTCCAGAGTCGATGTATAATTTGACGTTATGATGAACTGCGGGATATTGCCCTTCGACTTGAAAAAGTCGCTTTGCTCCATGGTTTTCCAAAAAAAAGAGCGCAAAACAAACTATTGAGAACAACCTGACATGAAACGTATCGCAAAAAAGCTTACCGAGCTTATCGGGAACACCCCGTTGCTTGAACTTCAGAATTTCAATCAACAGCATCATACCCAGGCGACTATTATTGCCAAGCTTGAGTACTTCAACCCTGGTGGCAGTGTCAAGGACCGCATAGGCTTTGCAATGATTGAGGATGCTGAAAAAAGGGGTTTACTTAATAAAGAGAGTATCATCATTGAACCGACAAGCGGTAATACCGGTATAGCACTGGCATTTATTGCCGCTGCTAAAGGATACCGCCTTATACTCACTATGCCTGAAACTATGAGTATAGAGCGAAGAAACCTGCTAAAAGCGCTTGGTGCCGAGTTGGTGCTGACTGCCGGCTCTGAAGGTATGACGGGAGCAATAAAAAAAGCTGATGCACTCCATGCGGAACATGAAAACTCATTTATTCCGCAACAGTTTAAAAACCCTGCAAATCCTGCAATCCACCGATCTACAACGGCAGAGGAAATATGGAACGATACGGATGGAAATGTTGCTATTTTTGTAAGCGGCGTGGGAACCGGCGGCACAATAACCGGTGTTGGCGAGGTACTCAAAGAGCGGAATCCTGAAATACAAATCGTTGCCGTTGAACCGTTCGACTCACCCGTTATTTCAGGGGGGAAACCAGGACCCCATAAAATACAGGGTATCGGCCCCGGATTTATTCCTGAAATTCTGAACACTGAAATAATTGATGACATCATCCTTGTGAAAAATGAAGATGCCATGCGCACCAGCCGCGAACTGGCAAGAGCTGAAGGACTGATTGTCGGCATCTCTTCGGGAGCCGCCGTTTATGCAGCTTTGCAGCTTGCACAGCAAGAGGAGAACGCTGGAAAACGCATTGTGGTTATACTGCCGGATACGGGGGAACGATACCTGTCGACCATGCTGTTCCAGTTTGATGACGAGCTTTTAAATATGTAACAAGATAAGGGTGGAAAGAGTTTTGGTCGCGTCATAATCAGTCAAACTGAAAGGGAAAAAAGATATCTCCATTTTTTTCGGTCAAAACTCTTTTCTTATGATTATGTATATTGTTGCTGTATATCTTAATGACTTTTAAACGTCTGAAACTATGGTGGCAAGAATTCAGAACCTTTACCTGTTCCTTGCGGGATTGCTTGCAGCAGGAAGTATGTATTTTCCTTTCTGGAGCTTCAGTGCCGGAAAAGTTTATTTCATTTCCGATTTTGCTTCATTCAGTTCCTCCTGTATTCCGTTTGTCAATGGGGCCTGTTTTGCCGCTGGAATATTTTCGCCGTTGACGACGATCATCTCGCTTGCCGCCATCTTTTTCTTTAAGAACCGGGTTCTCCAGAGCAAGCTCATCCTGCTTGGCATCTTTCTTTTTCTCGGTGATCTTTTTTCGGGACTCACGGCGGCTCATTTTCTGAACCAGTATTTTGAGAGCATCGGCACCGCAGTAACGCATAACCCTGAAGCCGGCTTTTTCATAATGCTTCCTGAACCAGTCCTCTTCATACTGGCGCTGAAAGGGGTTAAAGCTGATGACAAGATTGCCAATGCATACAAAAGGCTGTAACCATGCGCATTGTCTGGTCTGCAGGTGATCCTCACGGCATTGGTCCGGAAATCATTTTGAAAAGCTTTCTTAAACTTGAGCATACCCAGCATTCGTTTCTTGTTTGCGGATCGTATCCGGTAATGGAGTATTACAGAGATGCGCTTGATCTGCCGGTGAAACTGGAACGGGTTGACAAGGCCGCGTCAATAAAGAAGATGGAGAGTGCCGACAACAGGGTTCTTCACGTGATTAATGTTGCCGAAGCTGATAGTATCATACCCGGGACAATATCGGCTACAGCAGGACGGCTTGCTATGGAGTCCATTCAGTCTGCCGGTGAACTCTGCCGGGAGGGTGCCGGCGACGCACTTGTTACCGCTCCGATCCACAAGGAAGCTATTGCGCTGGCAGGGTATCCGGAAACAGGCCATACGGGATTTCTCGGCAGAATGTTCGGGGTTGCTTCTCCGACCATGATGTTCTTTGACCCGGTACTGAACCTCAAGGTTGCCCTCGCCACCATTCATGAACCGCTTGAAAAGATTCCCGGTTTGATCCGGAAGATGGATCTTGACACTTTTTTTTTAGCTCTTTCCTCGTCGCTTACAACTGATTTCGGAATTGCCCGACCCCGCATAGCAGTGCTTGGCCTCAATCCGCATGCTTCTGACGGTGGGGTGATGGGACGAGAGGAGCAGGAGGTTATCCGGCCATGCATTGAAAGGCTTTCACAGCGCCTCCGGATTGAAGGACCTTTCCCCGCTGATGGTTTTTTCGGGTCAGGCAGTTATAAAAACTATGATATTGTTGTGGCTATGTATCACGATCAAGGCCTGCTGCCGTTCAAAGTCCTGGCTTTCGAAACAGGTGTTAACGTAACGCTTGGACTGCCGATTGTGCGAACCTCACCCGATCATGGAACGGGTTTTGATATTGCCGGAAAAGGCATCGCCTCTGAAAGAAGTTTTTATGAGGCTACGCTGCTTGCTATACAAATAGCAAACAACAGAAAACAAACTCTGCATTCATAATGATCTCATTTATCAACGTTGACATTGAGCTGAATAAAAAACCAGTTTTCCAAAACCTGAACCTTACCATTCAGCCTGGAGAGCTTGTCTATATTGTGGGTAAAAGCGGAAGCGGTAAAACGACGCTGCTCAAGTCACTCTATATGGATATTCGTCCAAAAAAAGGAGAGATCCGGGTTGCAGGATTCAGTTCCCGCACCATTAAAAAACGACAGATCCCACTCCTGCGCAGAAAGCTTGGAATTGTCTTCCAGGACTTCCGTCTGCTCGAAGATCGCAATATTTATGACAATCTTGCCTTTGTACTGCAGGTAACGGGGACGAAGGACAAACTCATCAAGGAGAAGGTGATGCATGCGCTTGAGAGTGTTGGTCTTGAACATGCCGCTAAGCTGATGCCTCTCGGCCTGTCGGGTGGAGAGCAGCAGAGAATTTCAATTGCGCGAGCACTTGTCGGCGAGCCACTTGTTATTTTGGCCGATGAACCGACGGGAAATCTCGACCCTGATACATCGCTTGAAATCCTTGAGTATTTAAAAAGGATTAACCAGAAGGGCATCATTGTCCTTATCGGCACCCATGATTATGAGCTGGTGCGTCACTCCCCTTTCAGAACGTTGCAAATTACCGGGCTGAACCTTGAGGAAACGACTATGGAGCCTTCGGCTACAGGGTTTAGACCAGCCACAGCTGCACCATTACCGCTTTAGCAAGATGATATGAGAGCAATCGAACAAAACCGGATAAAAATCCTTAAATTCAGCATCAAATCCGGACCGCTTCGGGCGGTACTTTTTCCTCCAGAAACAATGGTTAGCCACTGCTGACAACCTTAATGGCTCTCGACTACACCACACTGAACCTGCTTCGTCAGAACCACCCGGCATGGCGATTGTTGTGCGCCCAGCATGCACCGCTGGTGGCAGGTTTTCTGCATCGGGTTTTTATTGTTCCCAATGTGCGGATCCTCTCACAGGCCGATCTGGTCGAGGCGCTTGAAGATGAATTGTTTGCCTTGCGCCAGCAGCTTGGTGCCGATCAGTTTCCCGGGACAGCACAAAACTACCTGAATGAGTGGGCTGATAACGAGAAGGGATGGCTGCGTAAATTCTATCCGGACGGTACTGATGAACCTCACTTTGACCTGACTGCGGCAACTGAAAAGGCGCTGGCCTGGCTGGAGGGGTTGACTGAACGTGCGTTTGTCGGAACGGAATCGCGACTTCTGACCTTGTTTGAACTGTTGCGTCAAATGAGTATGGGGAGCCAGGCTGATCCTGAAGTTCGGATTGCGGAACTGCAAAAACGCCGAGACGATATTGATGCAGAAATTGCCCGCATCCTTGCCGGAGAGATATCGCTTTTGGATGATACCGCTCTGAAGGATCGTTTCCAACAGTTTCTGCAACTGGCACGGGAATTGTTGACCGATTTTCGCGAGGTTGAGCAGAACTTCCGCAAGCTCGATCGACGGGTTCGTGAACGCATTGCACTCTGGGAAGGAGCCAAGGGAGCACTGCTTGAAGAGATCATGGGTGAACGTGATGCCATCGCCGATTCTGATCAAGGAAAGAGTTTCCGGGCATTCTGGGATTTTCTCATGTCGCAGTCCCGCCAGGAGGAATTGAGCTTACTTCTGGAAGAGGTGCTGGCCTTGCCGCCGATCATTTCGATGCGCCCCGATACTCGTCTGCGAAGGGTTCACTATGACTGGCTTGAGGCCGGAGAACATACACAACGGACTGTGGCTCGACTCTCTGAACAGTTGCGCAGATTTCTCGATGACAAGGCTTGGCTGGAAAATCGCCGTATCATGGATATTCTGCATGAGATCGAAACCCATGCCCTTGATTTGCGCGACGATCTCCCTGCCGGTGGCTTCATGCCTCTTGACGGCTCAACGGCGGTCATCGAACTACCTTTTGAAAGAGCCCTTTATCGCCCTCCCTTCAAGCCTTTGATTGCAGGCATCGCTCTGGATGAAGGGGATGCCGAAATCGATACCGCAGTGCTTTACGCCCAGGTTGTGGTCGACCGAGCCGAACTGCTCAGAAATATCCGCATGGAACTTCAGATGCACAGCCAGATCACCATCGGGGAGGTGGTTGTACGTCATCCGCTGCGTAATGGGTTGGCTGAACTGGTTGCTTATCTGCAACTTGCCGGAGAGTGGCCCCGCACGGCTGTGGATGAAGGAGCAGAGGAAGAGGTAAGATGGCAGAGCATGACGGGTATAACCAGGCAGGCAACCTTGCCGCGTATTATTTTATTAAGGAACTGATGATGAACCATACAGAGATTGATACTTCCTCTCCGATGTATCCGATCCAGGAACTCTCCACTGTTGTGATTCCCCTTTTGAAAGGCGTGATTTACGAGGAGGATAACCAGTCATTATGGAGCGCGTTACTCAACCAGCTGGCGGGAGTCAGGGATTACGTCGCGGTACTTGGTCTTGAATTGATTGTCGATGAGGCAGAAGGATACGCTTTTTTGCGTTCTCAGTCTGAAACCGGAGCAGAAGGCACAAACCCTACTCCCCGCCTTATGGCAAGGAGGCAACTCAGTTACCCTGTCAGCCTGCTGTTGGCTCTGCTGCGTAAAAAACTTGCTGAATTTGATGCCGGTGCTGGAGATACACGCCTGATTCTTTCACGGGATGAGGTGGTTGAACTGATACGAATTTTTCTCCCTGCTGCCAGCAATGAGGTAAAGTTGATAGACCAGGTCGATGCCACGTTGAATAAAATCGCCGAGCTTGGTTTTATCCGCCGTTTGAGGGGAGAACGGCAGATGATTGAAGTCCGCAGGATTATCAAGGCGTTTATCGACGCCCAGTGGCTGGCAGATTTTGATCAACGCCTCGATGAATACCTGCAACGACCTGCACAACTGATGGAGAAAAATGATGAGTGAGGCCCTTGAATTTGGATTTATTGGTGATGACCGTCTGGCTGGCTTTCGTCTGCAGCGTCTGGAGGTTTTCAACTGGGGCACCTTTGATGGACGGGTCTGGACATTGCGGCTGGGCGGAAAAAATGGACTCCTCACGGGGGATATCGGTTCCGGAAAATCGACACTGGTCGATGCCGTAACGACCTTACTTGTGCCAAGCCAGCGTATTGCCTATAACAAGGCGGCAGGGGGAGATAACCGTGAACGCACGCTGCGCTCTTACGTGCTGGGATATTACAAGTCGGAACGCCAGGAAAACCTTGGCGGCGGTGCCAAACCGGTCGCTCTGCGCGAATCCAACAGTTATTCGGTGATTCTCGGGGTCTTTCATAACGAAGGGTACGACAAGACCGTGACTTTGGCGCAAGTCTTCTCGATGAAGGATACCACACAGCCAGCCCGTTTTTATGCTGCTTATGAGGGCGATCTCTCCATCGCGGCCGATTTTTCTGCTTTTGGCACTGAAATCGGGGCTCTGCGCAAGCGCCTGCGTGGGTCGGGAGTTGAGTTGTTCGAAAGCTTTCCTCCTTACGGGGCATGGTTCCGACGGCGCTTCGGCATCGATAATGAGCAGGCTCTGGATCTGTTTCATCAAACTGTATCGCTCAAGTCGGTTGGAAACCTGACCGATTTCGTGCGTCTCCACATGCTTGAACCATTTACTGTCGAGCCACGCATTGCCGCCCTTATCCAGCATTTCGAAGATCTCAACCGGGCTCACGAAGCGGTCCTCAAAGCGAAGCGGCAAATAGAGATGCTGGGGCCTCTGGTGGCTGATTGCGACAATCACCAGAGTATGGCCCGAACAGCGGAAGCGCTGCGTGCCTCGCGCGATTCCCTGCGTCCCTGGTTCGCATCTCTCAAGCTGGAATTGCTGGAAAAGCGTCTTTCCTCGCTGGATGAAGAGTTGAGCCGTCACCATATCACCATTGAAGGACTGGAAGGAGAGCGCCGCACCCAACAGAGGCGTGACCGTGAGCTGCGCCGAACCATCGCCGAAAACGGCGGCGACCGTATTGAGAGTATTGATGCAGAGATCCGGCAGAAACAGGATGATCTTGAACGGCGCAATCAGAAAGCGACCCGATATGGGGAACTTGCACGTTTGCTTGGTGAGCATCCTGCGACGAACGCTGAGGAGTTTCATCTTCAGCGCAGCGGCCACTCAACCATGCACGAAGCAACTGCTGAAGCTGAAGCAAGAGTTCAAAACGATCTCAATGAGGCGGGCGTCCTCTTTACCCAGGGACGCCATGAACATGAACAACTGACAACCGAGATCAAGGGTTTGAAAGCCCGCATGAGCAATATAGACGAAAAACAGGTTGCAATGCGGCGCTCGCTCTGTCAGGCCCTGAATATCGCAGAAACTGAGATGCCGTTTGCAGGTGAGCTGCTTCAGGTTCGTGAGGAAGATCATGTCTGGGAAGGAGCCATTGAACGACTGCTCCACAACTTCGGTCTTTCGCTGCTGGTGCCTGACCATAACTACCTGAAGGTGGCGGAATGGGTGGAGCAAACAAATCTGAAAGGTCGTCTGGTCTATTTTCGGGTGCGTCAGCGCTCTCGCAGTGAACAGATGCCAGACCATCCGGATTCGCTGGCGCACAAACTCGCCATAAAAGCCGATTCACCTTACTTTGACTGGCTGGAACATGAAGTCGCCTGGCGTTTCGATCTAGTTTGCTGCATGAGCCAGGAAGAGTTCCGTAGGGAGAAAAAAGCCATTACCCTGGCCGGTCAGATCAAGTCACCGGGTGAACGCCACGAAAAGGATGACCGCCACCGGATTGACGACCGAAGCCGCTACGTGCTTGGATGGAGCAATGCCCAGAAAGTCGCTGCACTGGAAGAGAAGGCCAAACTTCAGAAAAAAGAACTTGCCGAACTCGCGGGCCGCATGAGCAGACTGCAGCAAGAGCAAACGACACTCAAAGAACGCCTGACGATACTCTCCAAGCTTGACGAATATCCGGATTTCCGCGATCTCGACTGGCAGCCTCTCGCTGTTGCCATCGCCAGGCTGGAAAAGGAAAAGCGTGATCTTGAGGCAACCTCAAACCTTCTGCAAACCCTGACCGCCCAACTTGCCGCGCTGGAAGAGGAACTGCAGGAAACGGAGCGGAAACTTGACGAAAGGAAGGATAAACGCTCGAAGATTGAGCAGAAGATCACTGTCATCATGGAGTTGCAGACGCAGACACATACACTGCTGTCAGAAGCCGGGCCAGAACATGCCGCGCGTTTCGCTATGCTTGCAGCCATTCGTGGGCAGGCTCTCGGCGAACAGACGCTGACGGTTGAAACGTGTGACAATCGCGAGCGTGAGATGCGTGACTGGCTGCAGACAAAGATCGACGCCGAGGACAGGAAGCTCTCCCGACTGAGCGAAAAGATTATCAGGGCGATGACCGAATACAAGGAAGAGTGGAAACTGGAAACTCGTGAGGTGGATGTCAACATTGCTGCCGGGGCGGAATATCGTTCGATGTTTGATCAACTCCATGCAGATGATCTGCCGCGCTTTGAGGGACGGTTCAAAGAGCTGCTCAACGAGAATACCATCCGTGAGGTTGCTAACTTTCAATCACAACTGGCTCGCGAGCGGGAGACTATCAAGGAACGCATTACCCGGCTCAATGAATCGCTTACGCAAATCGACTTTAATCCTGGCCGATACATCACCCTCGAAGTACAAATAAACCTCGATGCTGACATTCGTGACTCTCAGTCAGAGCTTCGTGCCTGCACCGAAGGGAGTCTGACAGGCTCGGATGACGCGCAGTATTCCGAAGCAAAATTCCTCCAGGTGCGGCGAATCATCGATCGATTCCGTGGCCGTAATGAGCATGCTGACCTGGATCGGCGCTGGACAGCCAAAGTCACTGATGTGCGCAACTGGTTTGTCTTTGCAGCCAGCGAACGGTGGCGGGAAGACGACAGTGAACATGAACACTACGCTGATTCGGGGGGAAAATCCGGCGGACAGAAGGAGAAGCTCGCCTATACAGTGCTTGCCGCCAGCTTGGCCTATCAGTTCGGTCTGGAGTGGGGTGCGGTTCGCTCCCGGTCGTTCCGCTTTGTGGTCATCGACGAGGCCTTTGGACGAGGTTCTGATGAATCTGCCCAGTACGGCCTGCAACTCTTTGCCCAACTCAACCTGCAACTACTGATTGTTACACCACTGCAGAAAATCCATATCATAGAGCCGTATGTCTCCAGTGTCGGGTTTGTTCACAATCAGGAGGGGCGCTGCTCGGTGTTGCGCAACCTCACCATCGAGGAGTATCGCGCCGAAAAAGAGAAGGCACTTGAATGAACTGGACAACTCCTGCAGAACTCAAGGCTCAGGTCCAAAAACTTTGGGATCGGGGCTTACTCCTCTCCACCCTGACTGGCGGTGAGGAGATTTTTCCCCGGCGTTTGACACTGAAAGGGCCAGACTCCCGACAGTTAAGCGACTCATTTTCAGAGGTACGAGACTGGATTGCCCGGCTGTCGGGCTCAGCCAAACAGTACAGGATTGTATGGCGCAGCATCAATCATCGTATTTTGGGGGCAAACGAAATTCCGACGGAAATCTGGATCGATTCACTCGATGATGCTCTTGGGCTTATTGGCAAGCGGCGTGAGGCCGAACAATTTGCCGCTCTGGTTGCTCTAACCCGCAAGTGCCAACCCGCACTACTCCCATGGCTCGGAAAACGACCACTGCGCACCCTTGAGCTGGCTGAGGAGTGGCCCCGCATCCTGGAAATCGTCACATGGCTGCAGAAGAATCCACGACCAGGTATCTATCTGCGCCAAATCGACAGACCCGGAGTACACAGCAAGTTTATCGAAGGACAACGAGGAGTGCTTGGCGAGCTTTTCGATCTCGTCCTTCCAATGGAGGAGATTGATACAACGGCTACTGGAGCCGGGGGGTTCTGTCGCCGTTATGGCTTTCGGGATAAGCCCTTGCGGGTACGGTTCAGAATCCTTGACTCGAAACTTGCGCAGTTGCAGACGGAAACCGACCAGGATATCACGGTGACACAGGCAACTTTTGCAAAACTCGAGATCGCAGTTAGAAGGGTGTTCATCACCGAAAACGAAATCAACTTTCTGGCCTTCCCCGAGGTTCCTCAGGCAATGGTGATTTTCGGCGCTGGCTATGGTTTTGAGAACTTCAGCGGAGTCGACTGGCTGCATGGACGGAAGATCTATTACTGGGGAGATATCGATACCCATGGATTCGCCATTCTCAACCAGTTTCGGGGATTCTTTCCCCATGCGGCCTCTTTTCTGATGGATCAGCAGACATTTCTGGAACATCAAGCGCTTTGGGGCGCTGAACCATCGCCTGAAACAGGGATACTCACGCGACTGACCACCGAAGAGAGCGCGCTCTACCTTCAGTTACGCATGAATGAATTGGGCGGTCAATTACGGCTGGAACAGGAAAAGATTGGATTTGAGTGGTTGGTTGAGTCTCTTCAAACGCTTGATATGAAAGGTATGGAGTGACTCAGATCAACATGATGTCTTTAGCAAATTGACTGGCCGAAATGATTCTGGTCGTAACCAAAGATTGCGCTTCAGAAAAATCACGGTCGCCAGTGATAAAGTAATCAGCACCGACTGACCCAGCACATACAAGAAATGGGACATCCTTACTGTCACGAGGAAAATCAATGTGAACAGCTGAGTGGACTATTTGGGTGTCTGCTATAAGAAGCTCCGTCCACCATGTAACAGTTGCAACTGATAATGCAAATTTTGGGCGACGAATAACCTCCAGATACTCATTAAGTACAGACTGGGTGACATACCATTCTACATCCACCGCCCCTATACACCAAAGCAATACACGCTCAGGCAGCCTATCACGGATAACTGCGGAAACAACAATATTGGTATCAATAACCACCTTCATCGAAGATTCCTGACGTCGTCAATTTCAGCAGCAATATCTTCATCGGTAATAGTTGATGATTGTGGCAAGTTTTGAACGTGGTGCATGAGTGCCTGCCAGGATGATACGTTCTCATCACTCTGCATACTTTGATCAACAATCAAAACTTCAAGCAGTACACCTTTCTGAAAAGGTAATTTATCAAGCACCAATCGGCCTGACGAATCAACTTCAGCGTATGTTTTATAAGCTTTCATAGCACGTCATCCCCCTTAACGTAAAAATTGAATTAGAGAAAGCCTCGCTGAGTCAGCGATAGACCAAATGAAGGTATGTGTGTCCAGTAAATAGTTTATTTCAGTCCAAGAAACTCTACTTCAGTCATTTTGAAATCATCAGCAAATGTTACTTTGACTTTTCCGTCAAGAATCCCAAGTTTTCGTTCTTTTTTCTTTTCAAAATCAACATAAGGAACAAGCATGGCAATTGGTCTCTTTTTCTTGCCGTAAAGGATCCCGAAAGACTCCCCTCGCTAAACTTTCTTAAGGATATCAGAGAATTGGGCCTGTATTTCACCCACGGGTAATGTTTTCATATCTGTAGCATAGATTTACAAAAACTACTTATCACCTTTTCAAGAAAAGTCAGATTTCGGGTTTACATTGCCGTTTGTACATCATCGTTATGCACCATTACTTGACTCTTGAGCAGTGATTACCTTGTCAAAACAACCATGACCAATATTATAAGAAACAATGTAAGCCCATCAAAATACATCTGCCTGACCCAGATAACAACGACATCAATCCCTCCGTTTTCGAGAAGCGTCTTTGAGTTATTGCCGTAAGAGACTTCAACTATATCACACCATCCTTTTCAGGAAAGCGTCTTTGCTCGGTGTCTAACTCCATCAAAAATTGCATCGGCAACCACCGAGGGAAATCCAGATGGCAATTGGCCACTTACCCGTTCGATAACCTCAGAGGTTCTGGCGATCATATCATCGATAATCCCGACACATACCAACTCATTCAGACCGCATGAGATGCCTGTTGTTATAAGATGCTGCTTCTGAATATTTTTCCATAGGTAATGTTTGTTCTTGCCCCACAAACCCATCGCCATTCTTACCTTGTGAGGCGAAAGCATTTTTGGACCATTGCCCAGTACGGGATAAGCCGACAAGACATCATAGAGCGGTGCGAGGTGGTATGAGCCTCCACGGTCAATGAAAACGCTGAAGTTTTTTGCATGACCATCTATGGCACAAAGGAATAAAAAAGCTACCTGCGCTTGAAAAAAGTCAATCCGATTCTGATCAGCTATCGATGAGCCTAAAAGCAGATTCATGATCGACCTGATTCCCGGCCCCCCATCGCTCTCATATTTAAGCCCTGGCGGGGTACCGGTTGCTTGACACATATCCTCCTGTGGCAAACGGATAATCCACGATCCATCCTTCGAGAGCATTCTATCAAAGCGTTCAACGATCAATGTTTTCATGTCGCCGAACTGCGCCATCCGGCATGTTGCTATTGACATTCCATATGCCTGCAACAGTATGCTGCAAAGCCATTCATTTTCAACAGATGTCGTCATATCAATATTGAAATGACCCATTTGACCGAGAGGCAGCTTGAAAATATGAGTCGTTGGTGTAGCTCCTGACGGCCGTTTCCATTGCCCATCATGCCATAACAGAGCTGTCTTCTCCTGGGCTCCAGCAAGTGAGATGCGAAACTCTTCAAGTCTGACTATTTGCTTACCGAAGGAATCTGACGTTACTTCTTGCGCTATCAGACGTTCGATGTCATCATCACTGACCGGTTCGGCAGTAATCGTCCGAACGTCAACCATATCGATCCCGTCAGGCAGTAGTTGAATTGCCCCAACACAGTCACGACCGATTTCCGCAAGAAGGTGAAATGCTTCAATCGATCCAGTAGAAAAACGATCCCGGATTCTTCTTCGAATCACATCGTTATCCGGCAGCAGATTGTCGAAAAACGAATGGACGACATCGCCGCTATACTTTTGTTCCCGTAATGGCATCGATAGGGAGAGAGGGCGAGACAAAGGGGAAGAGAGCCATGAACCTGCATAGATGAATTCATGCGAGCTGACCGTGCTCAGATTCCAGGCACCCACAAGCTCACCATTCATAAGAACCCTGAGTGAACGGGATTTCAGTTTTCTGCCCATCACCACTCCCCGTCATTGCGTTCTGTACTCCTGGGTTTCAGAACCAGTTCAAGACCAAGTGCTGAAAGCAGCTTAAACAGACTTGCTATACTGGAACTGTCCGGACTGTTTTCCAATGCCGATATGGTTTTTGGAAACAAACCGACATTTTCCGCAGCCTGCTTCTGGGTCAATTTCAGCTTTTTTCGATATCCGTTGAGCACCATAGCAAGCTGCTTAGGCGTCGGGATAGACTGCTTCTCCATATATGAATCACTGCTCATTTTGCATTTGGATTTTGTCATTACCGACAATATACCCTTAGAGGTAAATATAAACAATATAACCTATAAGGTATACTCAACAATTATCACCTATAAGGTATATTGGTATGATAAGACAAGAGGTACTATACTGCCTCCTGAAGGAGGGAATAGCCCCCATTACTCAACAGGGGATGAGGGGTCGGAAATCGCATTGAGATACTCAAAAACAGCTTCACTAATATACTTATGTTTTGCCGGAACCGGGTTCCGGCCGGGGGGCTGCCCTTTAGGAGCAGCCGGTTGTCATTCCGCAGTCTTCGCAGACTTTGCAGGTCCCATTCTGCTTGACGCGCATGGAGCCGCAGTTTTCACACTGCTCGCCGGTATAGCCCTGAACTTTAGCCTGGTACGCCTGACTCTGGAGTGCTGAAGAGTGAGATTTTTCAGCATGAACTACCAGCAACGGCTCTGTAACCTGGGTGCTGGCAGACGCACCGTTGCTTTTCTGTTTTCCCTCGTCTCCCTCCAGCTCGTCAACAGCTTTTACATGCACAAAATCCTTGCGGCCGAGATAGTCGTATCCGATTGAGCGGAAGACGTAATCGAGAATGGATGTGGAATTTTTTATGGCGTTGTGTCCCTGCACCGTGCCCGCAGGTTCAAAGCGGGTAAAGGTGAAACTGTCGACAAGCTCCTCGAGGGGCATGCCGTATTGCAGGGCCTTGGAGGCAAGCACAGCAAAACAGTTCAAAAGTCCTTTGAAGGAGGCGCCCTCTTTGTACATGTCAATAAAAACCTCTCCAAGGGAACCGTCTTCATACTCCCCTGTCCGGAGAAATACCTTGTGTCCACCGACATGGGCTTCACGGATATACCCTTTTCGACGCTTTGGCAAGTGGCGACGTTCTGAACGGTGATAAACCCGTTCGACAATGCGCTCCTGAACCTCTTTAGGCCCCTTGGTTTCATCAAGACTCTCTTCCGTTCCGAGCATGATGACCTCGTCGAGATCCTGATAGCTCGATATATTGAGCGGCTGGGAGAGTTTCGATCCATCGCGATAGACGGTGACAGCCTTAACCATGTGCTGCCATGCCGACTGATATACTTCGCCGATTTCAGCGGTTGTAGCTGTTCCCGGCATATTGACCGTTTTTGAAATCGCACCTGAAATAAACGGCTGTACCGCTGACATCATGCGGATGTGCGCCATGTGCTTGATATAACGGAGCCCTTTTTTGCCGCACTTGCTGGCACAGTCGAAAACCGGAAGATGTTCAAGTCTCAGATGAGGAGCTCCCTCAATTGTCATCGTGCCGCAGACATAGTCGTTCGCAGCTTCTGCATCCTCAAGCGTAGCGCCAAGCGCCATAAGCATGTCGAAATCCGGATCATTGAGCTGCTCGTCACTGAATCCGAGTGATGCACAGAAATCCTCACCGAGAATCCATTTGTTGAACGCAAAGCGGATATCAAAAACAGTGTCAAGCTGTGACTCTACAACTTCGATCTTATCGTCGGTAAAACCACGAATTTTCAGCCATTGGCGATTAATGGAGGGTGATCCTGCAAGTGTTCCATGCCCCTTGCAGTAGTGTTCGATATCATCAATCTGAGCATCGGTGTAACCGAGCCGTTCAAGAGCTTTATGCACCGACTGGTTGACAATCTTGAAATAGCCTCCACCAGCAAGTTTTTTGAATTTAACAATGGCGAATTCGGGCTCAATACCGGTGGTATCGCAATCCATAACCAACCCGATCGTTCCGGTAGGGGCAATAACACTGACTTGAGCATTACGGTATCCGTATTTCTTTCCTTTTTGAAGCGCTTCATCCCATACATGCCCTGCTGCTTCAAAAAGTTCCTTGGAACAATACTCTGCATCAATACCCCGCGGTTTGACCGAAAGTCCTTCGTATTCCTCTTCAGAGAGGTTCCTGGCAGCCCTGCGGTGGTTGCGAATAACGCGAAGCATATCCTTGGCGTTGGCACTGTACCCGGCAAATGTACCAAGATCATGAGCCATTTCCGCAGAGGTCAAATATGCCTGACCGGTCATTATCGCTGATATGACCCCCGCTAAAGCGAGCGCTTTTGGTGAATCGTAAGGGATGCCGAGCACCATAAGCACCGTACCCATATTTGCAAACCCGAGACCAAGTGTTCTGAACTCGTAGCTCAAACGGGCTATATCCCTGGAAGGGAAATGGGCCATCAGGACTGATATTTCAAGAACGATTGTCCATATATTGGAAGCATGCTGCAGCTCCCTGACTTTCACTTTGCCGGAAGCCTCATCAATAAAATGAATCAGGTTAAGACTGGCGAGATTGCATGCCGTATCGTCAAGGAACATGTACTCAGAACATGGATTACTTGCATTAATACGCCCGCTCTCAGGGCAGGTATGCCATTCGTTGATGGTAGTATCGAACTGCAGGCCGGGATCAGCGCATTTCCAGGCGCTGAGCAGAATTTTTTCCCACAGGTCACGGGCGTTGACTGCTTTTGCAATCTTGCCTGATGTGCGCTCACGCAGCTGCCACAACTCATTATTTTCCACCGCCTTCATGAACTCGTTGGTCACACGGACGGTATTGTTCGAATTCTGGCCTCCGACAGTATGGTAGGCTTCCGATTCGTAGTTAGAGTTATACTCTTCAAAATCAAGCGAAGTGTACCCCTGTTCGACCAAGGCAAGCACACGAATGATATAGCTCATCGGCACAGCCCGGCTTAACGCATTCTGTATGAGGTTCTGCAACCTTGGGTTAGCCTTACGGTCAACACCGTTTGCGAGGGCTTCTTCTACAATAGCCTGAAGAAAGCGGGAACAGATCCGCGAACCGGCTACCAGTGAAGCAACCTTATCCTCTTCCTTCGCCTTCCACTCTATAAACTTTTCAACATCCGGGTGGTCAATATCAACGATCACCATTTTGGCAGCCCTCCGTGTTGTCCCACCGGATTTTATAGCACCTGCCGCCGAATCAAAAATTTTCAGAAAACTCATCAGACCCGAAGAACTTCCTCCTCCACTCAGCTTCTCTCCGCCAGAACGAAGGTTTGAGTAGTTTGTGCCAGAACCGCTGCCAAATTTAAACACCCTGGCCTCACGGATTGCCAGATCAAAAATACCACCGTCATTAACAAGGTCGTCACTGACTGACTGGATAAAACATGCATGAGCCTGAGGCCTGCCATAAGCATCTTCCGACTCTCTTACTTCCCCGCTTTCAGGGTCAACATAAAAATGACCCTGAGCCGGACCGGTAGTGCCATAAGCAAAATTCAGACCCGTATTAAACCATTGCGGCGAGTTAGGAGCACCCATCTGCTTAAGGATCATAAACGCCACCTCATCATAAAAAGACTGGGCATCATCCGGGGTATCGAAATAGTTGTTTTTTTCTCCCCAATCTTTCCAGCAGCCCGCCATACGATGGACAACTTCCTTAATTGAGTGCTCGCTGCCGGTAACCGGATTGCCTTCGGGATCGATGAGAATGTTGCCATTTTCGTCGCGTTGAGGAATTCCTGTTTTCCGGAAATATTTCTGGGCAAGAATATCTGCAGCAACCTGGGACCACTGTTTCGGCACTTCAATATCACTCATTTCAAAGACCTTCGAGCCGTCAGGGTTGCGCAGTACCGAAGTTCTTGTCGTGTATTCAAAACGGTCGTATACATTTTCACCGGACGTGGTGAAGAAACGCGAAATTTTCATAAGAACTCTCCGGGGTGTCAAATATGGAATATGAAATGCAACTTGTTTTTTTTCAAAAACTTAACCAGTCAAATAGCCGCAAAATCATGGTCAGTAAACTATCGCTTATTCGAAATTATTATCAACAATTTATAATAATTTTCTAAAGAAAACAGGATGACTTTTATGGGTTTTTTTCTATGATTTCAATAAAAAAGCGTAAAACCTACAGGCTTAAGTCCTCAAATGAGCCCTACGTATTGAGAGAGTTACATACGACTTTTCTAAATCAATATGTCAGAACAAGACCACCTATTGAAAGGCCGGCTCCGGTGCCGACAAGCAGTACTTTCTGGCCTCTCTGAAGATCTCCATCCCTGACAGCCTGGTAGAGTGTAGCCGGGATTGAGGCCGCGACACAATTACCCAGCCACTCAAGCGTCTGCATGATACTTGGTTCGGGCCAGCAGAATCGCTGGAGCATAAGCAGGCCGACCTTGCTTGCCTGATGAGGAACCACGACATCAATATCGAGCAGGCTTTTGGAAAGTCCAGGGTAAAGCTCTTCAAGAAACTGTACATCGATGCCACGCACCATGCGTAACACTGCGGAACCATCCATGTGGAAAAGATCATCGTCGGGGTTGTGCCCCGGTTTTGAAGGGTGACGAGCCGAACCACCTCCCATAATTGTGGTGAGATAAGCTCCGTCACCATAGGTCTTGAAATGAGCTTGATGGATTGCTGATCTATCACCCTCACTGGAACGGGTAACAACAACAGCCGCAGCAGCATCGCCCACCAGAGAAGCCGATTCTGGCTCTTTGGGATTAATACCGCAGGAGGAAATGTCCGAACTGGCAATGAGAATATTGCGATAGCGTCCGGAATTGAGGTACGATGCGGCTACATCCATAGCAGTGATAAAACTCAGGCAGGTAGTAGTGACGCTCATTGAAGGAATGCCCGACCGGCCGAGACCGAGATGGCGCTGGATCAACGCCCCTGTATCGGGGATGGCCTGTTCGCCTGTGCCGGAAGCATTGATAATAAGGTTGAGTTCTCCCGGTTCAAGCCCAGCCTCGTCGAGAGCTTCGCGTGCGGCCTCGGCGGCCATGAATGACGAGGTTTCATCGGCAACCCGACGACGCTGGCGAACTCCATTGCGCTGCTCCACCCAGCCGGGAGGAAGGTTGTATAGTACTTCAAGTTCGGAACTGGAAACTATACGAGAGGGGAGATAGCGGCCAAGGCCGATAATCTTGAGGGGAAGGTTGAGCTCCATAAATGTTACCCTTCCCTTTTGCGCATGAGCTCAACAAGCTCGCCAGTTCGTGATGCCTGTTTTTCAACAGCTTCGGCCAGGCGTTCCATTTCACTATGCCGGCCTCGTTCCGTTTCCGTATCAAACAGTATGGGCTTCTGAAACCCTTCGGAGAGCTTGAAAATATGCATGCAGAGCCGGATCAGGATCACATACAAAACTGGAAGCAGGTATTCTCCGAAAATGACCGGCATCTCCTGATAATGCTGCAAAAGTCCTTGCCAATCTCCACTGAAAAGCAGATCCCATTTTATGAACAAATAGATGTAGATGACCGGATGAAACACAAGAAAGAAGCGCATAATCTTTGATTGCCGACGGTTTGCCGATTCGCTTTCATATTTGGAGAGCAACCAGGGAAAATGTCCAACAAGCATGGCCGACCTCCGATCATTGAGATAGTGTGCCCCCTGAAGGGCTGAATCAATAAAGGAGGAGACTTGGCTTAAGAGTGCTGTAGAGAGGATAGTTGCAAGAAAAGAGTAGCTGAAATCATCAAATTTGAACGATCCTGCAAGGTAGGGCAGCGTAATGGTCTTGGGTTTAATGACAATAAAAAGGAGAGCGATACCTGCAAGCAGGAGAGAGAAGGTGTGAAGCTTACGGGCATGCTTAAGGCTTTCGATAACAGCATCCGCATTGGCACCCTGCATGGAGTTCCCTGGGGGATCAATTCTCAAGAGTGCTGCAGAGTCGGTAAGAGGCGAGTAGAGTCCATTGACTCCAATATCGCAGCCTTGAACATCCTGGTAGGTTGTAAAAATATCGATAGCGCTTTTACTGAAATTTACTCCAGACAGGTTTGTCCTGCTGAGGTCTGCACCGCGCAGGTCCGCTCCGCTTACATCAGCATCAGTAAAATTTGCGCCGAAGAGATTCGCCTTTGAAAGATTTGCTCCCCTGAGATTTGCTCCAGCAAAGTTCACACCCCGCAGATCAAGAGCAGCAAGGGAAAGTCCGTGCAGATCAGGCCGAAGATCCGCCTTCTCCCGGCGCCAGAGGTTCCAGACAGCAACACCCTCTTTAAGACGGTTCAGATGTTCTGTATCAGTTATCATAAGGGCTTTTTTCCAACGTACTTCAGTATGGCTTTCAGCAGAGAGGAACTCTGGGCAACCTGTATATAGGCCTCTTCCTGAGTCATGTCCCTCTGCTCTTTTCTTATTTTAGCTCCAAGTTTACGGGCTCCGTTGGCAACTTTTGCAATTTCACGTGCAAGATCGGACTCACTGTCAATGGTGAATAGCAGGATGTTGCGTTGAATATAACCAATGTTGTTTCTGACACTGCCTTCAATGATTCCGTCATTGAAACTGTGACGTTTTTTATTGAAATCGTCGTACTCCGTGTTATGCAGAGGCATCGAAAGGTCTCCGATATAATGAGCACAGAATACCAGTGGGTATTCTGCATATTTACCGGCAGCACTCTCTGCCTTATACGCTCTCACTGCACCTATAATCGCTCCGTAGAGGTGCCCCTCTTCATCGCCAGCTTTATTGTACCGGGCAACCTGCTCAAGAACCATCGCTTCATCAATTTCTTTGTGCGCATTGTTGTTGAAGTAGTGGTTTTTTTCTTCCAGTGGTCTGAATTCACTTTTTGACTTGGCGACGTCGGGCGCTGCAGCACTGTACCAGAGCTCAAATCCTGCGGCCTCTGCAATTGATAAATGGGTCTTGTCGTGCCAAGCATAAGCCTGCACGGAGGATAACATAAAGGAGAGCATCACGGAAAGCGAAGCAACTCCTTTTGATAGTGTTCGCATAATGGCCTCTCAGGTTTTAGTGATAGGATAACTGCCTGAAAGGGCAGCCCAGAAAAAAAAGATGGTAGATTTTCATTGCCCTCATCCTGGTGACATTTGAAGCATTTTTCTGATTGAACCCAACGATGCGAGACGAAGTGCCTCGTCGATGACAATCTCAGGTTTACGGGAAAGCATGCATTCATAGAGCTTTTCCAGTGTATTCTGCTTCATCTGAGTGCAGACACTGAATGGATTTTCAGGATCTTTGGGTGCTGGAATAAAGGTTTTCAAGGGCGAACGCCTCTGCATTTCGTAGAGAATTCCTGGCTCTGTCGCTACGATAAACTGCTCTCGTGAACTTGAAGATGTGTAGTCAAGCAGTGCTTTTGTTGAGCCTGTAAACGCAGCATGACGCAGCACCTCTTCCCTGCATTCGGGATGGGCTATAAGCTCGGCATTTGGATGCTCCCGGCATGCATTGAGAATAATGGGCTCGGAAAAAGCATCATGAACGTAACAACAGCCCTGCCAGAGAATCATCTCCCGACCCAGTTTCCTTGAAATATAGCCTCCAAGGTTTTTATCGGGAGCAAAAATAATCTGCTTTTCTTCGGGAATCTGACGGATAATCTGCTCAGCATTGGAAGAAGTACAGGTGATGTCGGAAAGTGCTTTGATATCAGCAGTTGAGTTGATATAGGTTATGACAACGGCACCCGGATACTGCTTTTTGAATTTACGGAACTCTTCGACCGGGCAACTGTCGGCAAGAGGACAACCTGCATAGGTATCGGGCATCAGGACCTGCTTACCGGGATTAAGAATTTTAGCGGTTTCAGCCATAAAATAAACCCCTGCAAAAACAATGACATCAGCATCATTTTTTTCGGCTGCTCTGGCCAGGGCCAGACTGTCGCCGACAACATCGGCAATTTGCTGTATCTCGGGAACCGTATAGTAGTGCGCGAGAATAAGGGCATTCATCTCTTTTTTAAGTACCCTTATTCGCCTGAAAATCTCTTCATGAGCATGAACACCGTTACCTTGACTGGTTGAAGCAATATCTCTAGTCATAATGTGATTACAATCGGTTACTAACAAGGAAGTGAAGAATCAGGGGGAGTCATTGAACCGGATTACTTCAAATAGTAATCGAGATCATCGTCTTCCCTGATGAGAAGCAGGATAGCAGCGTTGGGTACAATAATATAACGCTCTTCCCCATATTCAATTTCGTAAGAGCTGTTTTGGATAAAAATTGCCATATCACCTACTTTTGCCTGCAATGGTATGTACTGGGCTGTGGTAACACGTTCTTTCCACGGTTCATCTGATTCGGGCGGAGGGCCGATTGGATAGCCCGGACCAGTTTTTATAACATAGCCGGACTGGATTTTTTCTTTTTCCTGAACACCCGGAGGAAGATAAATTCCGGATTTTGTTCTTTCGTCAAGAGATTTTGGCCTGATTAATACTCTATCACCGACAACAACAAATTTATCTGTTATATTTACATTCTGAGTCATGTTATTTCTCTTGACATATTGACCGTACTTACCTTGGGATTGAGAAAATGTAACAAAAATTATGTGTCGGGCAAATCAGGGTGAGATCGGACATCGCAAGAGCATAGGAGGCTTATTACCCCGACAGATAACATTACATAAATGAAAACTCCCTTATAAACGTGACTGCTGTCTGCCGGTAATTCATCATGAGCAATACGATCATGGCTGCAACCGACGGGTCACACCTATAAAACCGGAACCTGAAACGTGCAGAAGTTTTCCACTCTTTTTTTCAAGTATAACAGCTATCTGCTTTTTGTAGTCTACTGTGGCATCTCATTTCTTTTCATAAAGTTTCAGGATGATGATCTGCTTACCAAACTGCGTAATAACGGAATGGAGGTCAGCGCATACATAACCGATAAAATGATGAGTTATAGCTATGTTCTTAATCTGAAGGAAGAAAATGACCGCCTGATGCGCATCAACACAGAGCTTCTTTCAAGGATACTGAATACTGAGACTACCGCTTTGGATGAACGAACCCGCCAGAAAATACTTGCCGACACTACGTTAAATGCGTCAAAGTTTATTATGGCTCGAGTGGTTAACCGCAAATTCAGTGATCGGGAAAACATGCTGCTGATCAATGCGGGATCGAAAGATGGAATTAAAAAAGAGATGACAGTGCTGACGCCGGAAGGACTTGTTGGAAGAGTGACCACTGTCTCTGAGCATTTTGCAAAGGTGCTGCCAGTCATCAACTCAGACTTTAAGGTGAGCGTCGTATCCGGTAAAAGCAACAGCATGGGACTTCTCTGCTGGAACGGCGGCAATGAGTCCATCGCCCAGGTTGAACATATTCCCATAAGCAGCAGCCTGAAACTGAATGAACAGATACTTACCTCTGACTTCAGTACATTTGCAATCCGCGGTATCCCTGTCGGAAAAGTGGTAAGTATTCAGCCTGATAAACTTTTCTATACGGTAGGCGTAAGGCTTGCCGTTGATTTTTCATCCTTGACTCATGTCCTGATTGCGCCATTGAAAATTGAAGCTGAAAAAGTCGAGATGATCGGAGAGAGTAGCTCTGGTGGAACATTCCCTTAATTGCAGAAACTGACTTGTGACCAAAAAATATCCTCTTTATATCGGCATTCTCTTTATTGTCGCACTGGTGCAGGAGTTCGGGTTGTCCCACCTCACCCTGTTTAAGGTATCTCCTGATATCATCACAATTTTTATTGCCTTTATCTCCGTAACCATCGGACAGAAGAGCGGCACAAGTTTTGGGTTTATGGCAGGTCTGCTTTCGGGCATCCTTTCAGGAAATATGGGCCTGAATATGCTTGCAAGAACAGTTGAGGGTTTTATCGCCGGTTATTTCAATATCCCCGACGGTAGCCATGCAACTGCAAAGCAGAAAACAAAACGCCTCTATGGAGCTATAGTGACGGGTGGTTTTTGTGCCAATTCGGTTCTGGCCGCAGGTTACAATCCTCTCGCCATTTCGCCTGTCTACCGAATCGTTGTCCTTGGACTCATTGAGACTTTATTAACCCTCATACTCGCCGTTATCGTAACCCGGTTATTTTTGAGACAATCACTTGCAGACTGAACGATGGATAAACTTCAGCGAAGCATCTGGGTCATACCGCTTTTTGTAACAGCTGTTTTTTCGGTTCTGTTCGGTCGGCTTTTTTATCTGCAGGTCCTTAATTTTCAGGAGCTTGGATCACTTTCAACCTCGAACAGCATCCGCAGAATCTGGTCTCAGCCGCCAAGAGGACGCATGATTGACAAAAACGGCGTTATCCTGGTCGACAATCAGGCTCTTTATACGGTCAAAGTGATTCCGTCAGAATTCAGAAAAGCGAAAACGGATTACCTCGCATGGATACTGCAAATAGATAGAAGTGAGTTGGAGGATAAAATCACTAAAGGAGCGGAGCTGAACAAGTTTGCCGCAATAACCGTAAGTCGTAACCTTAACGCCATATCAATAGACCGGCTGAGCGAAAATCTCTGGCAGCTTCCCGGAGTACTTATTGATACGGACAACAAGCGAAAGTATCCTGATTCATTTCACGGAGCACATATTTTCGGGTATTCACGCCCCATATCGAAAGAGCAGATTGAGGCGCTGGAAGATGACAGTTATACCCCGGATGACAAAATCGGATTCAGCGGTCTTGAAAAGTATTATGAAGAGTGGCTGAGGGGTGAGAAAGGAGCACGATTTGAAATGATTACACCTCTCGGTAAATTTGCAGGGAAATACAACAACGGGAAAAATGATATCGCATCCGTACGGGGCGACGACCTTTACCTTGCTCTTGACGGCGGACTGCAACAGCTTGCCGAACAACTCCTGAAAAAAACCGGAAAATCCGGTGCTGTTGTCGCAATGGACCCTTCGACAGGTGGAATTCTTGCCCTTGCCAGTGCTCCTGACTACGATCTTGATACGTTCAACGGGTCCACCGATCGCAAAGGGTGGAACGATATTATTACGTCTCCTCAAAAACCGCTTTTTAACAGAACAATTCAGGCTGTCTATCCTCCAGGATCCATTTACAAAATGATTCTTGCCATAGGCGCACTTGAAGAGAAAAGATTTGATCCGGATAAGAAGGTACTTGACAGCGGTGTTTTCATGTACGGAGGTAGACGATTTCTCAGTAACGAAGGCAAGGGGCACGGATGGGTGGATATGAGAAATGCGATTACCGTTTCATCGAATGTTTACTTCTATAATCTGATATTTCATGTTGGGTTTGACAATTGGACAAAATATGGAAGTATGTTCGGCTTTGGAGAAAAAACCGGGATTGACCTTACCGGGGAGCGATCGGGTTTATTGCCATCAACGAAATATTACGATAAACGGTACGGTAAAGACAAGTGGACAAAAGGGTATCTGGTCAGCCTGGCCATTGGCCAGGGGGAACTCGGGACAACGCCTGTTCAGCTTGCAGCATATGCCGCAGCTATAGCAAACAACGGAACACTGCATCAGCCTCATCTTGTCAGCGGATATCGAGACGCAGAAACCGGAATATATTCTCCCTTTACCTATGCAAAAAAACAGTTGCCCGTTTCCGCCTCAACATTCAGTCTGATCAAGGACGGTATGATTGGGGTAGTACTGCGAGGGACAGGAACGCTTGCGAAAGTACCAGGCATCAACGTTGCCGGCAAAACCGGAACTGCACAAAACCCCCATGGAAAGGACCATGCATGGTTTATCGCGTTTGCACCTGTTGAAAATCCAAAAATAGCCATGGCAGTGCTCGTCGAAAATGCAGGTTTCGGCGGGTCCATTTCTGCTCCGATTGCCCGTGAGCTTATAAAGTATTATCTGCAGGGTCGCGAAATGCCCGTTTCAGTTCCTCAAAAAGGAGTAAAGGCCTCCGATACCTCTTTGCCGCCAGAAAAGAGCAGTGATAACGATCTGCCGGTGATTGAATCTGAAAAACCTCTCAATAGCAAAGACCCGGCCACTGGGGCACCTCCTGAAAGCAACAGCGGAAATCAGCAGCAAAATGATTTATAAGCATGACCCTGCATCCATACAGGGATTCCTTGAGGATACGAGTAATCTGAAAACTGGCCATACGCCGGGAGTGTTTTTTCCGGAAACAACCGATGACTTGACAGAATTACTTAAAGGTGCACCGAAAGAGCATCGCCGTTTCACCATAGCCGGAAACGGAACAGGCACAACGGGCGCCAGAATCCCTCTGGGGGACTATGTCATTTCCATGCAGAAGCTTGACAGGATCGGTGAGCCGGTTGAACTCTCCAAAGACAAGGCATATATTACCGTTCAGGCCGGGGCGCTCCTGGGCGATATCCAGAAAAAAGTCGAACAGAGCGGTTGGTTTTACCCGCCTGACCCAACAGAAAAGCTTTGCTTCATCGGCAGCACCATAGCGAACAACTCGTCGGGTGCTCGATCATTCAAATACGGCGCCACAAGAAAGCATATTTCAAGGATACTTGTTGTCCTCCCAGAAGGCGACCTTCTTGATCTTTCGCGTGGAGATTGTCTCGCTGATGAACTGGGAATGTTTCACCTCAGCCTGTCAATAGGCGGAAATATTACATTCCAGAGGCCGCAATACATAATGCCCGGTACATCAAAGCATAATGCAGGATACTTTTCAGAAGAGGGAATGGACCTTATTGACCTCTTTATCGGCTCTGAAGGGACTCTTGGGATTATTGCCGAGGCAGATCTCATACTCATACCACTCCCGACAGCAATCATCTCCTGCCTTGTCTATTTCAGGCAGATGGATGAACTCTTCCTATTTGTCAGCCTGCTGAAAGATATCAACAACCCGGTCACACCAAGGGCTATAGAGTTTTTTGACAAGCAGTCACTTAGCTTTCTCGCCTCAAAATATCCTGAAGTACCTTCGAACAGCTGCGGAGCTATTTTTTTAGAGCAGGAAACAACCGTTGATACTGAAGAGAAGGACCTTGATACCCTTTTTGAACGAATGGAGTCATGCAACGCCATGACCGACGAATCGTGGATGGCTCTTGACCGTGATGAACAGGGCCGATTACGGGAGTTCCGCCATTCATTACCTCTTCTCGTGAACGATTGGCTTAGCAAGCAGCAAGAGAGCAAAATCAGTTCTGACATGGCAGTGCCGGATGGGGCGTTCCGTGAACTGTTCGATTTTTATTGTAACTCCTGCGAGGAACACGGCTTTTTCTATATCATTTTCGGCCATATCGGCAATTCCCACGTGCACCTTAACATCCTCCCCCGCAACAGAGAAGAGTTTATACAAGGGAAAGCCCTCTACCGTGAATTCATCGCTAAAGTTCTTTCGCTTGGTGGGACGATTTCAGCCGAGCACGGTATAGGCAAGCTTAAGGCAGAATACCTTGTGGAGATGTATCATGACCACGGCATACAGGAAATGGTAATGATAAAAAAATGCCTTGATCCCTTTCTGGTTCTTAACATTGGGAACCTTATTCCTCGAGCATATCTGGTAACTGAATAAGAACTCTTTACCTCTATAAAAAGAGAACTCCTGATAAGAAGAAATAATAGTTACAGGAGGTGCATTAAAAACGCATTTCCGTAGGATTACTGAGGCTCGCCATTCCCGAAAAAAACCTGAAGCAAAAAAAGAGAGGAATAGTACCTATAAGCCAAATGGGGCATATAGGACTTATAAAACGATCATTTTGGCGGGGGTAAGGATAGTGCTGAGACGCGAGTACTGAATAAGAGATAGGAAAAAGAGCCCTCACTTCGTTTCGGGATGAAAAGGGGGTTTACCTAAGGGTGTAATTGTTGTTCCCTTGTAAAACTCTGGATAAAGACTGATCTTCCATGTACCGTAAGGCTTACGTTGTTTCGGGCAGGCGGGGAATAGCTGAAAGAAAAAGCTTTTATTACATTGCTAACTTTCTGTAAAAGAAGATATTGAACAATAACGAGCGAGATGGTTCAGATGGGACACGGAAAATCATAGAAGAAGGTCAAGGTGGCAAAAAAACAACATGTTCAGGAATACGTAAAGGCCATACAGAATAGAAAGGCCAGATTTGAGTTTGAGATACTTGATACCATCGTTACCGGGATACAGCTTTTCGGGAGCGAGGTAAAGTCGGTGCGGCTTGGAAAAGCGAGCCTCAGCGACAGCTTTGCCATTATCCATCATAATGAGGTATGGCTGGAGAATATGCAGATTACTCCCTACGAGCATAATCATATTGAAATGATTGAAGCAAAAAGGAGCAGGAAACTACTGCTGCACAAGGCGGAAATCCAGAAAATCATGACCAAGATCAATGAAAAAGGATTGACCCTGGTACCCCTGAAGGCTTTTTTCAACTCGAAAGGGCTGCTCAAGATTGACCTTGCCATTGCCAAAGGTAAAAAGCTCTACGACAAGCGGGAAACGATAAAGACAAGGGAAAACCAGCGGCAGATGGAGCAGATCAGAAAACAATATTAAACAACAAAACCAGAATTCATGCCTTTTCCATCTGTACAGGAACAACTTGATATTATTGTTGGCAATGTAGTTGAAATTATCAGTGTCGACGAACTCGAACAAAAACTTCTCCAAAGCATAAACACTCGCAAACCGCTCAAGGTAAAACTTGGAGCGGATCCTTCACGACCTGACCTGCACTTGGGGCACTCGGTTGTTCTGAGAAAACTGAGGGAGTTTCAGGATCTTGGGCATGAAGCTATTCTTATTATCGGCGACTTTACGGCCATGATCGGCGATCCTTCGGGGAAAAGCAAAACGAGGCCTCAGCTTACAGCTGAAGAGGCACGGGATAACGGTTTAAGCTACTTTGAGCAGGCTTCGAAAATTCTTGACCCCGAAAAAACAACCATCTGCTATAACGCCGACTGGCTCGGGAAGATGAGTTTCGCAGATGTTATAAAACTCTCAAGCCACTATACGGTGGCCCGGATGCTTGAGCGTGATGACTTTGAGCGGCGGTATCGCGGGCAGGAGCCTATATCGATTCACGAGTTTCTCTATCCGCTTGCTCAGGGTATGGATTCTGTACACTTGAAAAACGATGTTGAGCTTGGTGGAACAGACCAGAAATTCAATCTTCTTGTCGGCAGGGATTTGCAGCGGGAGTATGGAATTCCTCCGCAGGTGTGCATTACCATGTCGCTCCTTGTTGGGACTGACGGAAAGGAGAAGATGTCCAAATCGCTCGGCAATGCCATCTGTTTCAATGACTCCCCTGCCGACATGTACGGCAAGTCGCTCTCAATTCCGGATACGCTTATTGAGACCTACTGCAAACTTCTGCTGCCGACAACCGATAGAGTGGTTCCTGAAATTCTTGAGACGTGGGAAACAGACCCGAGAAAGGCCAAACGGGCGATGGCTAAAAAAATTGTAGCGCTTTACTACTCAGAAGAGGATGCAGAAGGCGCTGAAACCCATTTTGACCAGGTTTTTATTCATAA
>CAIVSG010000188.1 GCA_903908555.1 uncultured Chlorobiaceae bacterium
GTAAGAGTAAGCTGATTTTTAATCGAAAGAAGATTTTCTTTGGCAATATCAAGGAGTTCACGGTTCATAAGTACCTGATAATAATACTGGGTAACATCATAGACTATTGTCTGCAGTGCACGTGAAAGGGTGTATCCAGCGGCCTCTTCTTTATTGAGGGCTGATTGCAGAGATGCGAAATCACTGAAACCGTTGAAAAGATTCAGGGAAGTTGTCAGTGTCAGATTAACCGTTCCACTCTCACTCTTAATTTTCAATGGAGGAGCATTCAGGTAGTATTGAACGTATGACTGGCTTAGCGAAGAGGGGGTATAGGTCGCTGAAACAGAAACCTTCGGAAGAAAATTACCGTAACTTCTCAGGACATCTGAACCCTGCAGCTTCAGGTTTGATTTTGCTTTTTTTGCTGAAGTGGCATTATTCAGCGCTATCTCTATGCAGTTGGCGAGAGATAGCGTTTTTTCCTTCACTTCGGAGGCCATACCGGTGCAGGGCTGCGCAAGAACTAACGCGGATATAAAGAGGAGTAGAAAAAACCGTGAAACCAAAATACTGTATTCTAACCGTTTAGATTGTCCATTGAGCTATGGTAATATAATGACTTCTATACGTTAAGAGATGCGAAATAGTTCCAGTGATTGACGTTCTCATCTCGCTTTTCCGGTTTAAAGGAGGTTCAGAAGAGTGTCAATCTCTTTCTGGTAGTGATCAGCATTGTGTGGCTTCAGCTGTATGAGAAGCGTGTAGATTTTTATGGCTTTTTTATAGGCACCCTGTGCTGTGAAAAGGCTGGCAAGGCTTTCAGTGGGAACCGCAATGGTTGTATCGTCCGAAAAAGGCTGTTTTTGTTCAAGGAGGGATGTCGGGTCGGAGTTCTCCGTCGTTTGAACCGGACTGAATTGCATAAGTGCCGCTGTGAGCTGTTCAAGTTCGTCAGAAATTGGGTCAAACAAGGGCAATGGGGTAGAGTGTTCATCGCCCTTTCCTGAAGCTTGAAGGTCAAGGAGCTCTTTCCATGCAACCTGGTTTGCTGGAGCAATGGTGCAGCACTTTCTTAAAAATTCTCCTGCAAGAGAGTGCTTGTCAAGGCCCTGGAAGGCTTTTGCACACAAGAGGTGAAAAAGATATGAGTCCGGAAAATAGTCTGAAAACAACATGAGTTTATCAAGACCGGACTGGAATTCTCCCCGGGAAAGGTCAAGCGAAACCTCCGCAAAAAAAAGGTGCGGTTTACTGATCATGGCAGTGCCATCTTCAAGATCGGGATCAGCGGGTATAATGGTCATGATCATAGACCATTAGTGTCGTTGGGCTTGCTGTTTTCCTGTGCGAGTTGGATCAGACGCTCAACAAGTTCAGAAAAACGTATGCCGGTAGCCTCCATGAGTCTCGGAAACATACTGATATCGGTGAATCCGGGAATGGTATTGACTTCGTTGAGGACGATGTTTCTATTGTTGTCGTCAACAAAAAAATCTATTCGTGACATACCAGTGCATCCCAGTGCTTTGTATGTCTTGAGTGCGGCACTTTGCACCTCTTTTTGAAGGTCATTTGGAATGCGGGCGGGGATGAAGAGCTTTGCTGCGTTGTGAATGTATTTGTCCTCATAGTCATAAAAATCGCCTCCAGGCTCGATTTCGCCGCATATTGAAGCTAGCGGCTGCTCATTACCGAGTACGGCAACTTCGATTTCCCTTCCTTTAACAGCTTTTTCAACAAGTACTTTTGAGTCCAGAGAACAGGCGCTATGAAGAGCTTGCGGCAGTTCTTCGACGCTGTGTACTTTTGATATTCCTACTGAAGAACCGAGACTTGCCGGTTTGACGAAAAACGGGTATTCGAATTGTTTTTCGATTTCTTTATGAGCAGCCTCGGGGTCAGCATGGTAATCAGCACTGAAAAACGTTATTGATGGTGCTACAACAAGGCCGGCATCAGCTGCGCAGAGTTTCGTGAGAGCTTTGTCCATGGTGAGTGACGAGGCGAGAACTCCGCACCCTGTATATGGAATGCCACAGGTATCAAGAAAACCCTGGATTCGGCCATCTTCTCCATACGAGCCATGGAGGGCGATAAATGCGACGTCAATCCCTGCTGCCTTGAAATCAAGGTCGAAGGGCTTTTGAAGGGACTGTTGTACCATGTTCCTGAGCGTTGAGGAAACTGCTGCCTGCGATGAAGCTCTCAAGAGAGCAGACAGATCAAGGTTCAGAATGTCACGAGCTATGCCTTCCGAAAGCCATACGCCATCACGGGTGATATAAACCGGAATAACCCTGTAACGCTTGGTGCTGATGTTCGCTGCTATTGATTTTGCAGAGATAATCGATATTTCGTGTTCAGCTGACTTGCCTCCAAAAATGAGCGCAACAGATATAAGTGGCATGAGTGCTTCGGTGACGGTTAAGGATTGTAAGCAGTAATTAATGATAAAAGTGCTGGTGTTCGACCGCGATACAGCGGTTTTCTACAACAAGAAGTCCAGCGTTTCTTGCTTTTTTTGCGGCATCTTCATTGGCAATGCCACTCTGCATCCAGATGACTTTTGCTCCGATGGCGATGGCTTCGTCAACAACGGGCGGAACATCCGCAGATTTTCGGAAAATATTGACAATTTCAATTTTTTCCCTCTGCTCTGCAGGTATTGAAGAGAGAGAAGGAAAACAGGTGATGCCAAGTACCTCTTTAAGAACCGGATTGACCGGATAAATAGTGAATCCCTCTTGTAAAAGGTAACGCGCTACCATGTTGCTTGGACGTTCCGGTTTTTCCGATATTCCGACAACGGCAATATTGTGGAATGAAGTCAGGATATCCTTAATGGTCGTTGAGTCCAATATGTCCATAAGGAGGCTGAAGTGATTATCAATGTTCTGTTTTTCGCAAAATACCCGTATCGAAGGACAGAAACAATGTAACAGGCAAAAATAATCAGAAAATCAGTGTTCAGCTGTCAGTGAGAGTGATACCCTTCAGGAGTCTCCGTGCTTTAAGTGCTCTCTCTTTTTGTTGCGATATCCTTTTCAGCTATCTTAACATGATATCGTGTAGCGTTTTTTCATCTATTCGTAAGGATTTTTCTGTTGAATGCCCCTTTTTCCACGGTTTATTGTGTTGATACCGGTTCTCATGCCGGCGAAGAGAATATGGAGTTCGACCGGCGGATCATGGCAGCATTTCTTGATGGCCGGTTTCAGCTGAAATTTGGTCAACAGAGTTCTCTGTGGCGCTTTTATGCTTGGCGTCCTTATGCGATTACTTTAGGGTACAATCAGCCCTCTTCGGCGATTGATACCGAAAAGTGCCGGCAGGCGGGTGTTGATGTTGTCAGAAGACCGACAGGTGGACGTGCGGTTTTTCATGCGGATGAGTTTACCTACAGTTTTTTTTCAGACTCTTCTGAACAGAATTCTGAGATATACAGGATGGTTCATGAAATAATCCAGCAAGCCCTGGAACCTTTGGGTATTCATGCAGAGTTCTGCCGTTCCACTCTTCAAAGGTCGCAGGGAGCACAAAATGCCGGCTCTGTCAGCTGTTTTACTGCGTCTGCCAAATATGAATTACAGGTTGCGGGAAGAAAACTGGTCGGTTCAGCACAGCGCAAAACCCGGAATGTTCTTTTGCAACATGGTTCGCTTCCACTTTCGGGTCGCCACAAGGAGCTTTGCGGGTTTATTTCATTATCCGAAGAGAGTGATCCGGAAAATATCAGAGAGGAAATGGAGCGAAAGACCATCTCTCTGGAAGAGATTCTCGGCTACATTCCCCAATATGACCTTTTGACTGAACTGATGCAGAGTGCACTCAGAACAAGGCATGGCAGTAAAGTTGAGGTACTTCATCCAGGTCAGTTATCAGATATTCTCGAAGCTCATCACTATTAAATCAATCAAGCGAGAAGGACTATGAACAGAAGCGCCCATCAGAAAGCCGCTCATGTCACAACAAGACGACTGCTCGACATGAAACAGGTCGGCGAGAAAATATCGGTATTGACAGCCTACGACTATACGACGGCAAGAATTCTTGACCGAGCAGGTGTTGATGTACTTCTTGTAGGCGATTCAGCAAGCAATGTTTTTTCAGGTCACAGCACCACCCTTCCTATCACAATTGATGAAATGATCTATCATGCAAAAGCGGTTGTCAGGGGAGTGAAGGACGAGAGTAATCGGGCGATGGTGGTTACCGACATGCCGTTTATGAGCTATCAGCTTTCAGGTGAAGAAGCACTGCGCAATGCAGGAAAGATCATGAAGGAGCATGAGTGCGATGGAGTAAAGTTGGAAGGAGGCCGGATTATTGCCGAAACCGTCAAAAGAATTACCGATGTCGGTATTCCGGTAATGGGCCATCTCGGCCTTATGCCGCAGTCGATCTATAAGTACGGGAGTTACAAGGTAAGAGCCCAGGAAGGTGTGGAGGCACAAGAGCTGCTTGATGACGCAAGAATTCTGGAAGAAGCAGGAGCGTTTGCCATCGTGCTTGAAAAAATTCCATCGGCCCTTGCCGCCGAAGTGACACGTTCACTGACCA